>DASTRD010000173.1:0-14483 GCA_035761425.1 Povalibacter sp. | reverse complement strand
GGCGAATGTCAGCAGTTCGCCTTCATCCGCCCCCGCCCACTCGCTGTAGAGGCATGCAACGCGCATGGTCTGCGCCGGCCGCGGATTGAAATGCAGCACCACGTTGGCATTGTCGCGAGCTACATTTTCAAAGAACGAGCTCACGTACATCACCGCGTGCGAACGGCCGAATTCGTTGCGCCAGAATTTTTCGAGGTTGTCGCGGCGCGCGTTGTACAGCCCCGGGAACTGCCGGTCGATCGACGGTGCTGCGTTGTGCGGTCGCAGGTGATAGCGCGCCAGACGCAGCACCTTCTCGCCACCCCGATCGATCACGATGGGCGCATGCCAGAAAGGGAAGATGCGTGCGTCTTCGACATCGATGTCCGGCGCCCGCAGCCGCGCAAGCCGTGTGCGATTCGCGTCGATTTTCGCCGTGGCAATGCGGATGTCCTCGCGTGCCTTCCTGGTCTCGCGCTTCTGCAGGGAGCGTTGTGCATCGGCCAGCCGCTTCGATTGCCGGAACAGATCCTGCTGCAGTTGCGTCTCCAGCGATCCTCGATAACGCTCGATGAGTTCCCTGATCCTGTGCTCCTGCGGCGTCGTCGCTTCGTCGAAGTTGGCTTCGAACGCACGCGGAATCCGGATGCGGGGATCGGCAAGTCTTGCATGGAACAGTCGTTCCGCCTGCTCATAGTCGAGCGTCACCCCCTCCTGGCGCTTGAGCTTCTTCAGTTCGGCTTCGATCTGGGCTGAGTAGCACATGGAACGTCCGGCACGCATCGATCCGGCGTCAGTATGAGACATCCCGGCGCGGGGCCGACAGTTTCTGTAACCCGCGACGCGCAGGCGTGTTCTGGTGCAGCGACCGGCGAATCCGTCGGTATCGAGGAGGACCGGATGAACAAGACCGCAATGGGGCACGCACTGATCGCCACCCTGCTCCTGGGCGTGAGCGCCTGCGGGGCCAGCGACCAGGACTCAGGCTTCAGCCTGGAAGCCCACGCACGGGATTCGGCAACTGCCGCCGACGTGGGCCTGCCGGACTACCCCGGCGCAGTGCCCTTCAGGAACGACGACGACTCCAGTTCGAGTGCCAATGTGGGCCTGTCCACACCGTTTTTCGGTCTGCATGTCATCGCCGTGAAACTGCAGACGCCCGACAAACCGCAGCAGGTCGCCACGTTCTATCGCAAGGCACTGTCCAGATACGGAACAGTGATCGAGTGCCGTGGCGCAGATCAATCACCCGAGAAGAACGACGACGAGCTGCACTGCGAAGGTCATGACGGGGGCTCCATCGTGTACAAGGTGGGCACGAAGGATAACTTCCGCATCGCCGCCACCAAACCGCATGGCAGCGGCAGCGAGATCAGCCTGGTGCACGTGGACCTGCGTGATGCGTCTCGCTAGCCCGCACAAGCGGAACATGACGAGGCCAATCTGCGCCTCGTCATGCCCGGTGGAGCGCAACCCGGTGCGCGCGCGAAAACGATTAATGAGAGATGAGCACCCGATCACCACTGACCAGATCAATCGCCATGATGGAGCCAGCATAGATCTGCGTCAGGTAGGCAACGTTGGCCGCTGTATCAACTTCCAGCCCATTTCCCTGGAGCATCATCGGCCCGCGGCCAAGGAATGTTGATGTATCGGCGTTGAACACAGTCGACGAACTGGTATCGAGACCAGAAAGTGCCTGGAACGCTCCGCCCTCAGACGGCACAGAGAACAGGCTGTAGCCGTAGATATCAAAGCCGATGATTCGCTTTTCGTCGGCGGCCAGCGCACCCGGCAGTGACCATTGCGATGCTCCGGCGCCGAACAGACTTCGGTTACCCGTCTCCAGATCCACCGCAAGAATGTTATGAGCGTTCGAATTCGACACCAGGGCCCGGGTCGGGCCGGCGGCAGGGTCGAGAATGAGATTGGATGCGTAGTTGAACGATGGACCGTCGCCAACCGCGCTATTGGAGACAGGGATCTGTTGTGTCGTCGTCAGGTCTACGGCATAGATCCCATCGTCCGGCGTACCCGATCCCGACCATTTCACGTCTGAGAAAGCCAGGCGGTTCACTGCAGCGTTGAACTGCACGTCTGTCATCGACCGCGTCGCGCTCGGAAGACCCGAGTCGACAATCAGTTCCCGGTCGCCGTTTGCAAGGTCGATGCTCACAAGCGAGTAACTGGTACCACGCATCACTCCGAAAATGTGGCCGACATGGTCCGGACGGGTGTCGCGGGCAATGCTGGTGATCGGCCCCGGAAACGGCCCTGTACCGACGGCAGCGGAAGAAATGACGTTCCGTTCCCCGTTAGCCAGATCCACCCGTACCAGTCCGTTATTGTCAGTGACCAGCAGCGAACTCGGGCTGCCACTGGCCTGCTCAATAAGCAGATCGGAGGGTGAGATCAGTCGGGGGCCATCTCCCACGTCGGATTGCGTCAAGACCTCACGCGCCAGTGTGCCAGTATCGATTCCGATAATTTCGCCACCCTGCTGCGCCGAGAATATGGTGTCGGAAGATCGAATGGCCAGGCCGCGCGACGGAGCGATATCCGGGCCGGACCCGACAGTGGCGTTGCCGAGTATCGTCGGCGTGGCCGTTTGCAGATCGAAACTCACTAGGGCTTTCTGCAGGGTATCGAGCACGACCAGTCTGTGATCCTGTGCATCGACTCTCATACTGGCGACGGATTGAAGCCCGCTGTACGAGAGAAAGCTCCGTTGGCCGGTCGCAGGATCGAGACCGATGATGTTGCCGGACTCCGGACTGCCGATCAGAATTCTCGGGCTGGCAGGCGTTGTGACGTCGTCGTAAGCGATTGCCGAGGCCTTCACGAAGAACGGCCCCGTGCCGACCGTTCCGGATGAAATGACAGTGCATAACCCATCGCCCAGTTCAACCTTTGCAACGAGGCCTTCGGAAGTTACAAGGTATGCGCGGTTATTCACTGCATCGAGAGCAAGATCTTCTGATGCGGACATGCCGATCATCGCATTCGAACAATGGCTGATGGTCGATCGCGCTCGCGAACCGAGGTCGATGGCATCCAGTGTGACGTCGGCGAGAACCAGCGCCCGGTTGTTGGCTGAATCGACAGCCAGACCGCGAAACTTCACAGGAATGTCACTGGTCCGCGGAACGAGAATGGACACGACACCGTCGGGATCCACCGAATAGATCTGACCCGCCGCGGAATCCGCCACAATCACCAGCTGTGACGTCGGGTCGTAATCCATGCCACCGAAGCTGGCGAATGCAGGGCCACGCCTCATCACCGTGATCGAGGTCCCGTTGTCATCCGAGTTGCCCAGTGCATCGGCAGCCGCGATGGCGATCGTGTTGACACCTTCGACCAACGGCACTTCCGCAGTCCAGGTCTTGTAGTCATCGGTACTGATCGCAGCGATGCCGTTGACCTTGAGCGATGCGATCGTTGTCGGATCGATCGCCGTGCCGCGTACGGTAATGGATGTCGCATCCGTGTAGGACATGCGCGGAGGAAACACGACCGCTGCCTCTGGCGCCGTAGCGTCCACCGTCCAGGAAAAAACTGCGGGCGACGGATCCGGTGTTCCTGCCGACGTGCGTGCGCGAATTGCGATCGAGTGTTCACCGTCCGGCAGATCATTCAACGTGTATGGCATGACTACCGAGTTGAAACTTCCATTGTCGAAGCTGATCTCGAACACACTGCCGTCAATCGACGACGAAGCGTTGAAGGTTGCGGATCGGGACGATGACACTGTCTCAGGAGCGGACGTGATCTGCGTGTCTGGTTGGGTCACAGAGGGAGGCGGTGCCGGATCGGTCTGCGGTGCGGAGTTCTTGCCCTGGCCGCCGCATCCGGACCCAAGCCCAACGATCACGATGCCTGCAACGGCTTTGCAGGCAACCCAGAGACGAGAAGAATTCATGGTGTACTCCCTTGGCAGCTTCATTTTTTGTTTGGGTCGACCCGTCGACCCCCAGGCGGGACGTCGTTCCGGCTGGAAGCCGCTGCTGATAGCAGCGATGTCCGTCGTCACACATCCGTATGGGCACGCTCATGGTACATGCCCGAGGCATCGCATGCTGCACAGCCGGAACATAATTAATTCGGATCAGGGTTCGCGCCTCGCTCCTGTCAGAGAACCCTCAGCGGTTAACGGTCAGGGTTTGCGTTGTCCGGACGGTCCCCGTGCCACTTCGACATCCCACGCCACTTCATCGCGTATCAATGCCCAGTGAAACAGGTTGTGTGGATTGGCGTCGAAGGAGTTGCCGTTATACGCAGTGAGTTTCATGTCGCGATAGATGGGCCGGGTGATGGCGATGACCTCGTCCCAGTACTCCAGCGCGCGCTGCAGGTGGTCGACGGCAGCACGTTGATCGTTCACATCGCCACTCGCGCGGAATGTCTGCAACGCCACGGCGCCGCGCAGCTTCTCGGCCAGGTGCAGGCCCAGGTTGGCCCACGTTCTGACATCGGCGACTTCGTACATGAGTGAGGCATTGCCGGAAGTATCGATGTCGCTGACCAGCCGCAGTGCCTCGCGATTGTCGCGCTCCAGCGTGTCGGCGAGCAGCGGCGGCGTGATGCGGTTCGAAGCGAACGTCTCACCCGCGCGCCGGGCCTGCACGTAATCGGCTACTGAAACGTAATCCGGATCCATGGTGGGTCGATTGATGAGCTGATCGACACCGATGTACTTCATTTCCTCGCCCTGCAACCCCATGAAGCCTTCGCTGTACAGCGTGAAGTCCCAGGTCGAGTCGTAGAGCGATGCGAGCCGCAGTTGTGTCGCTGAAGCCAGCGAGTACGCGCGCAGCAGGTTGTTGCCTTTCGTGCCGTAGCGGCGATTGAAATCAGACTGGAAGAGCGCATCGGGCGTCGACGCGTCATACAACAAGCGACCCCACAGCTTGTAGAACAGCCACTGGCGCTGGAATGCCCACTGCCAATCGACTGGCTCGTGCACAGCGGTGAAATAGTCGAGCGCGGGAATGTAGGTTTCCGAGCCGATGAAATAGCCGCCGACATAGTCGTGGTGCCCGTTCAGCGCAATGTGCTGGCGAATGAAGTCCGGCACTCCCCAGCGCAGCGCAAAGAAATCCTCGTTGCGTATCTGCCAGACAACCTCGTAGTTCTTCGGCTTCGGTACGAAGTACGTGTCGCCGAGTCTGCCGCCATGCACCTTGACCAGCTTCGGCGTCGAATGGCCGTGCGACCAGTTGAACTTCATTTCCACCCAGATGGGGCCATTGAACTTGTCGCCCAGCGATTCCATGCCGGCGCGCGTGACTTCCTCGACGCTCTTGCTGACTCCCGGTTCCGAACCGAGGCCGGAGGAAAACGGCACACGATGAATCAGCTTGACCGGCCGCTTTGCCTCGAGCGCACCGGCGATCAGCACATCCTCCACCCACTCCTGTCGTTGCGCCGGCGTCATGCCCGCCATGCCTTCGCCATGCGAGACACCGATGCCATCCAGCTCGGGATATTCCTGCAATACCTGCGTCACGCTCTCACGCAGATAGCGGCGGACGACGTCGGACGTCGCACCCTTCACGTAGTAATGCGGGTAATAATTTTCCGTGGCGATCTCGTGCGCCTGCGCAAACTCGCGGCTGACGAAAATGCTCCAGAACACGATGTAAGTATCGAGCCCGCGCTCCTTGGCCATCTGGAAAATGCCGTGATACAGCTTCGCCCATTGCGCCTGTTGCGCATCGTTCCATGGACTGGCTTCCGGAAAATTCTTCGGTTTCACCATGTAGGTGAAGGGATGCAGGTTCCACAGCGTGATGGTGTTGAACCGGTTCTCGACCATCATGTCGAGAAAAGCCTCCCAGTACTTCAGATCGCGCGCGGTGTCGTAATGCTGGTCGAGTGCCGAGCTCGGGCGATACGTATCCCACGGCGTGTTGTACTTGATGGCGCGGAACGCGAGTTGCGGCTTGTCCTGCGACGCTCTGATCCTGTCCAGCGGCGTACCGTTGCGGATCTCATCGCGCAGTTCCAGCGCACCGTAGATGAGGCCGCGATTGTCGCCGCCGGCCACTTCGATGGTTCTGCCCTTCGGTGTGATCGCGAAGGCCTCTGGTCCCAGCTCACTGCGCACTTTCAGGATCAGCGTGTAGTCGCCGGACTTTCTGATCTCGTAACCGCTGGCGGACAGCGCCACGTCGAGCTGTCGAACTGCATATTGTTGCTGAGCGTTGTCCGTGAACTGAATCGATACGCTCTTCGCCTGCGCCGCAGTGACTGCAAGAATCAGCATCAGCGACGAAATGATTCTGTTCATGAGAAACTCTGATGACGCTTGCGGAGCCGCCATTCTATGTACATTCCTGCGCAGTTTCTTGAAGAACGACCCGAGGTGCTGAGCGCATTCATCAGGAAGCACCCGCTCGGCACGCTGATCGCGCTTTCACCCGAAGGACTGACGGCGAATCACGTTCCCATGCTCTGGTCCGAAGCCGCTGGCGCACGCGGAGTGCTGCGGGGTCACGTTGCCCGGGCCAATCCCGTGTGGCAGGCGCTGACCTGCGATTCGCCCGTGCTCGTCGTATTTCACGGTGCCAGCCGTTACATCAGCCCTTCGTGGTATCCGGCAAAGCAGGAGCACGGCAAAGTCGTGCCTACCTGGAACTACTCCGTCGTGCATGCTCAGGGCACGATCCGCTTCCTGGATGATCCTCACCGCGCGCTCGAAGCCGTCACGACACTGACATCGGCGATGGAGTCCTCGCGCGAGGCGCCGTGGCAGGTGAGCGATGCACCTGCGCCCTACATCGACGCGCTTGTGCGCCAGATCGTGGCATTCGAAATCTCAGTCACGCGCATCGTTGGCAAGTTCAAGGCGAGTCAGCATCGTCCCGACAGCGAACGCGAGCGCGTGGCCGCCGCTTTGAATGACTCAGGGGTCGTGCCCGCCGATCTGGATGAAGTGGTCCGATCACCGCGCCCGTCAACCGCTGGCTGATGCGCACGGATACACATCAAGCTCGCGACACGCTCAGAACCTGGGCTTGCGCGGCAGACCGGCGGTCCCCTGGTTGCATTCCAGCGACGTCCGATCCCAATCCGCACTTGTCGCCGCCGCTTCGTACGTTGTCTGCAGGAAGCGCAACACTGCCGCATCCGGGTCGGCGCAATTGCGCACGGCCTCGTAAGGCAGCAGAAATTCTCCGAGCGCTTCGCTGAACTGCGCTTCAGCCGGTTCGACCGGATAGTTCCTGAATCCGGCCGGCGTCGGGTATGCATATGAATAGAAGGACGCGTCCACGCCGTTGCCGCCGGGCCAGAAACCTGCGCTGCTGACCTCGTGCGAATACGCTTCCTGCATCACTTCGATGGCGAGCCCTGGCACGTTGCCTTCGAACTTCGGTGCGGTACGACCGGAGAAGCGCGTCACTGCGAGATCGAAACTGCCCCAGAAGAAGTGCACCGGGCTGCTCTTGCCGAGGAAGCCGGTACGGAACTGCTTGAACAGACGATCGGCCTGCGTGAGAGCGCGCCAGAACCGGTTCGCGTACCTGGCATCGTAAGAGGCGTGAACCTGATCCTTGTCGAAGGGAACGGCCCCGGCAATTTCGCAGGGCATCGTCTGAATCTTCACATCCAGATGCAGTTCCGCAATCGCCTGCATCAGCAAGGCGTAGAACTCTGCGACTGACATGGGCCTCAATGGGATCTCGCGGCCCGCACCATCACTGACGTCGACAGTGAGCACGTGCCGGTTGAAATCGAATTCGATCCCGAACACGCGCCCGTCGGGCGCAGGAATCGGCGAAGTGGTGAGCCCTTTCGCCGTGACATACAGCGCAACATGCCAGCTGTGATTCAGCCACGGCGTACGCGCGAGGCGAATCTTGCCGACGACCTGCGTCCACAGGTGCAGGGTTTCGTATGTGTCTTTCCATTGCGCGTATGGCAGTGGCGGCCAGAGATCGGCATTCATGATGTTCTCCCTCGCAATACGTCGCATGGCGCCGGACGCACTGGGAATACCACAAAAGGCAGCAGGAAAGGATCGCGGTATGCCGCCTCCATGCACTGCAATGGCAATTGCGCGGAGCCGAGCATCGCGAGCACGACTGTAGAACAGCACCCCGCCCCGTTTCTTTCCATTTCGTTGCGCGCCTTGCTGCCTTCTGCACCGGCCGATGCCGGATCGCGACCGGTTGGTGTAGCCTCGTCGCATGCCTGACATCGCTGAACCTGTGACCGTTCAGGTCGACGCCGACCGCAGCGTCGACGGCCTCTTCATGCGCGCGCACGGGGCGGTTGCCTGTTACGTGTTTGCGCATGGTGCGGGCGCCGGCATGACACATCCATCGATGGCCGTGGTCGCGTCCGAGCTGGCGGCACTTGGTGTGAGCACACTGCGCTATCAGTTTCCCTACATGCAGCGGGGCTCGCGCAGACCCGATCCGCCCGCACTCTGTCACGCCACTGTCCGCGCAGCAGTTACTGCCGCCGGGCGTCTCGCAAACGGCATGCCGCTGATTGCCGGCGGACGTTCCTTCGGCGGTCGCATGACGTCACAGGCGCAGGCCATCGAGCCGCTGCCCGATGTACGCGGCCTCGCCTTCCTCGCCTTTCCGTTGCACCCCGCCGGCAAACCGTCGATCGAGCGCGCGGCACATCTTGACGATGTGAGCCTGCCGATGCTCTTCCTGCAAGGCACCTGCGACGAACTCGCGGACATGGATCTGCTGCAATCGGTGGTGGATCGAATCGGTGCTCGCGCCACGCTGCGAGTCTTCCCCGACGCCGATCATTCCTTTCACGTCCCGGCACGTACCGGTCAGAAGGATGCTGACGTGCGGGCCCGGGTGCTGCGCGCCCTCGTGGACTGGTGTGTGGCGTTGCCTGCGTAGCATGAAGCGCCCGCTCGACAAATACGCCGCCAAGCGCAAGTTCACGAAGACGCCCGAGCCGGGGCCGAAAGTCGTTGAACGCAGTGGGCCGCTGCTGTTCATCGTGCAGAAACACGCCGCGCGTCGGCTGCACTACGACTTCCGGCTCGAACTCGACGGCGTGTTGAAGTCGTGGGCCGTGCCGAAAGGCCCGTCGCTGGTACCGGGCGAGAAGCGGCTTGCCGTCGAAGTCGAAGATCATCCGTTCGACTATGCCTCCTTCGAAGGCGTGATTCCGGAGAAGGAGTACGGCGCGGGCAACGTGATCGTGTGGGACTGCGGCGTCTACTCACCCGATGAAGGCGGGCAATATTCGTTCGGCAATCGGGAGGAAGCCGAGGAGCGCCTGCGCCGCGAACTCAAGGCCGGCAAGCTGAGTATTTTTCTGCGCGGCGAGAAGCTCAAGGGCTCATTCGCACTGGTGCGCACCAGCACCGACAAGCAGTGGCTGCTGATCAAGCACAAGGACCGTTTTGCCGGCGTCGACACGCTGCTGGCGCAGAACACCTCGGTGCTCTCGGGCGCGACGCTCGATGATGTGAACGCAACCACTTCGCAGCACCGCCTCAACGCCAATCTGCTCGCTCCCACCGGGCCCGCCGAACCCATGCCCGGGCAGATCATGCCCATGCTTGCAGATTCGGGCGATGGGGAACCGCGCACACACGCCGACTGGATGTACGAGCCCAAGCTCGATGGCTATCGCGTGATTGCCTACGTCGAGAATGACAGTGTCCATCTGCAGTCCCGACGCGGCATCGATCTCACAGCACTGTTTCCGGAAGTCGTCGCGGAACTCAAACAGCAATGCATCGACAGCATGATCCTCGATGGCGAGATCGTGGCCCTGGATGAAACCGGCAAACCCTCGTTCAACGCCCTGCAGAATCGCGCGCAGACCAAGAATCCGCAGGAACTGAAGAAGGCGCAGCGCGAATCCCCCGTGATCCTGCTGTGTTTCGATCTGCTGCATTTCGCTGGCCTCGACCTGCGCAACGCAACCTGGCTCGAGCGCCGCCGCTATCTCACGCAATGTCTGCTGCCTTCGGCACATGTTCAGCTCGTTCACGCAGTGGATGACGGCGAGCAGCTCTACGAAGTGTCGCTGGCGGCCGGGTTCGAAGGCATCGTCGCCAAGCGCAAGGACAGCAGGTATGTGCCGGGCAAACGCGTGTCGACGTGGGTCAAATACAAATCCACGCATACAGCCGAATTCGTCGTCGGCGGCTACACGCAGGGCCGCGGCGGTCGGGGCGAACTCGGTGCGCTGCTGCTCGGCTATTACAGGAATGGGAAGCTGCACTACGTAGGTCACAGCGGCTCAGGCTTTACCGACAGGACCATTCGCGAAACATTGCAACGCGCAGCGGCCTTGAGGGCGAAGTCATCCCCATTCGCGGAGAAGCCGCCGCTGAACGCGCCCGCCACCTGGCTGAAACCGGTGCTGGTGGCGGAAATCGAATTCGACAGCTGGACTCCGGATGGTCATCTGCGCAGTCCCGTGTTCCGCCGACTGCGCGATGACATCGAGCCGAAGAACGTACGCACCGGCCCGCAGAAGAAGCCTGCGCGAGCGCGTGCGGCGAAATCGCCCGGCAACGAGATCGAATCCATCCTGCAGCAGCTCGACGCGAAGTCGCAGACCGTGGACCTCGTCGTCGGTGAGGCGAAAATCCGGCTCACCAATCTGGACCGCGAGTACTGGCCTGCCGACAAGGCCACGAAACAGACCGCGATCACCAAGCGCGATCATCTGCGTTATCTGGCACGCGTCGGGCGTTTCATGCTGCCGCATCTGAAGGATCGGCCGCTCACCATGATCCGCATGCCCGAGGGCATTCACGGCGAACGTTTCTTTCAGAAGCATTGGGAACAGGAGAAGCCGCCCTTCGTCGAGACCGTCACGGTGTTCTCCGAACACAACGAGGGTGCGCACGACTACATCATGGCCAACAACCTGCCGACCCTGCTGTGGCTAGGCCAGGTGGGCACACTCGAATTTCACGTCTGGCATTCGCGCGCCCGGCTCGGCAGCGATGCAAAAAGCGGAAGCGACGACTACTCCAGTTCGCTCGAGGCGATGGAAAGCTCGGTACTCAACTATCCGGACTACCTGGTCTTCGACATCGACCCCTATATCTATTCCGGCAAGGAACCCAGGGGAGCGGAGCCCGAGCTGAACAAGAAGGGCTTCGCCATGGGCAAGCGGGTCGCGTTCTGGATCAACGATCTGCTCAAGGAGATGTCGCTCACCGCCCGCGTGAAGACCTCCGGCAAGACCGGTCTGCATGTGTTCGTGCCTATCGAAAGGACAGTGACCTTCGATGAGGCCCGCCATCTGTGCGAAATGGTGGGCCGGCACGTCATGGCCGAGCACCCGAAAGACATCACCATGGAATGGGCCGTGATCAAACGCACGGGCAAGATCTTCATCGACTACAACATGAACGTGCGGGGCAAGACGCTGAACGTCGCCTATTCGCCCCGGGGTGTACCGGGGGCCCCGGTTTCCATGCCCCTGACCTGGGAAGAGCTGGAAGCGGCCGAACCCCCTCAGTTCACCATGCGTAATGTGCCGGACCGCTTGGAAAAGGCCGGGGACCGGTGGCATGATGTTCTTTCGATAAAACAGAACCTTGCAAGAGTCTTGAAAGGTAACGGTCGAAAATAACCCGGTAATCTGTCGGAAGTCCCGGATCTGGAACGTCCTGCGGAACGTAAGGCATTACCAGTTACGCGACCTTCTTGTAAAGAGGCAACCATGGCCGCCGCACGCTCCATCGGATCACTGACCATCTCATTCGGACTCGTTGCAATTCCTGTCAAGCTCTACTCCGCAACGCAGTCTTCGAACGCCATCTCCTTCAACCTGCTGCACAAGACCTGCGGGTCGCGGCTGAAGCAGCAGTACATCTGCCAGAAGGAAGGTGTCGTCGTCGATCGCGACGAAATGGTGAAGGGCTACGAATTCGCCAAGGACCAGTACGTCCAGTTCACGCCTGAGGAGATCAAGGCACTCGAGGAAGTCGGCACGCATTCCGTCGACATCTCCGAGTTCGTACCGATCGAATCCATCGATCCGGTGTATTTCGACAAGACCTACTATCTCGCGCCGGACAAGGGCGCGGCCAAGCCGTACGCACTGCTGACCGAAGCGCTGAAGGAAACGAAGCGCTGCGCCATTGCGCACTGGGCGGCACGCGGCAAGTCGCACATCGTTGCGCTGCGACCCGTGGGCGATGTGCTCACCATGCAGCAGCTCTACTTCGCTTCCGACGTGCGTTCATCCAGCGAACTCGACGTCGCCAAACCCGATGTGAAGGCTCAGGAGCTGAAGCTCGCGCGGCAACTGATCGATCAGCAGACGGCCGAAGCCTTCGATCCCACCGCTTACACCGATGACGTTCGCGCACGAGTCGAAGCCGCGATTCAGAAGAAGGTGGAAGGCCAGGAAATCTCCGTATCGGAAGCGCCCGTGGAAGGCGGTGCCAAGGTCATCGACCTCATGGAGGCGCTGCGGGCCAGCCTGGAGAAGACCGGCGCCGCGAAGGAAACCGTATCGAAACTCGGACCACGCAAGGCGCCGAAGCGCGTCGAAACCCCGGTGAAGGCCACCAGGAAGGCGGCAAAACGATAAGGACGCTGACAAGTGGCGGGTGACGAGTGACAAGCGAGACAGGAGCCGCGCAACCGTTCTACATTGCGCGCCCGTCCTTCGTCAGCGCTCATCCGTCTCTTCCGCACATGCAGACCTACTCGGCCAGCGACATCGAAAGGATCCTGCGGCTCTCCCGCAGCACGCTGCGCGCGCTCATCAGGAACGGTTTCGTCAATCCCGCCCGCGGACCGCGCCGCGAGCTGCAATTCTCCTTTCAGGATCTGATCGTGCTGCGCACGGCTCGCGCACTGATCGAAGCCAGGATTCCCCGGCGGCGCATCAACAAGTCACTGCAGGAACTGCGGCGTCATCTGCCGGAAGAAGCGCCGCTGTCCGGACTGAGCATCAGCGCCGTTGGCGATCAGGTCGTGGTGCGCGAAGGCGGCAGTCACTTTCAGGTCGATGACGGCCAGTACGTGCTGGGCTTCGACGTCAGCGTCGAATCCGGCGTGTTGCGCGTCGTCGAACGCAAGGAAGAAGCCGCAAAGCCCACCGCTCCCGACTCCGATCCCGCCGAACTCTTCGACGCCGCGCTGGAAATGGAAGACACCGATCCGCGCCAGGCGCCCGCCGCCTATGAGCGGGTGATCAAGGCTGACCCCGAGAACACATCCGCGTGGATCAACTGGGGCCGCCTGCTCCACGAACAGAACCATACTCGCGAAGCCGAGGGCGTCTATCAGCGTGCGCTCGAACATTGCGGCCCCGATCCTGTCCTGATGTTCAACCTCGGCGTGCTGCTCGAAGATCTCGGCCGCAGCGGCGCTGCCCTGGAGGCGTATCAGAGCGCCATCACCGAAGACCCCAACCTCGCCGACGGCCACTTCAACCTCGCCCGGCTGTATGAGGCCATGGGCAAACCCCAGCACGCCATCCGGCATCTGGGTGAGTACCGGAGGTTGGTGAGGGAGATGTGAGGTAGGTGATGAAGGTGAGGTAAGTGAGGTAAGCGAAGAATCATTCCATCACCTCCATCACCTTCCTCACTTCCATCACTTCCATCACTTCCATCACTTCCATCACTCCCATCGCCTCATCACCTCCCCCATGCCCTTCCTCATCGGCACCTCCGGTTATCAGTACCCAGAGTGGAAGGGCAGTTTCTATCCTGAGAAGCTGCCTCAAGCGCAGATGCTGTCGTGGTATGCGCAGCGAATGAACACGGTGGAGGTCAACTACACCTATTACCGCATGCCGAATGCGAAGACGCTGGCGACGTGGGACATTGCGACGCCTGCGGATTTCAGACTGACGCTGAAGGCGCCGAAGCGCGTCACGCACGATGCACGGCTGCGCGACTGTGCAGACACGGTGCGCTACTTCATCGAGACGGCGTCGCGGCTGGGGCCGAAGCTCGGTGCCCTGCTCTTTCAATTGCCGCCGGGCTTCAAACAGGACCTGCCGCTGCTCGATGAATTCCTGACCCTGCTGCCGGACGCAACGTGTGCGGCCTTCGAATTCCGGCATGGGTCATGGCTGAATGAAGAAGTGTTCGCACGCCTGCGTGCGAAGAACCTTTCGCTGTGCATTGCGGACAGCGAGACCATGGCGACGCCGATCACGGTCACCGCCGACTATGCGTACTTCCGTCTGCGCGATGAGGGCTACTCGGACAGCGACATTCACGACTGGGCGAATCGCATTCGCGAAGCCACGCAGGACTGCAAGGACGTCTACGTGTATTTCAAGCACGAAGAAGCCGGCAAGGGACCGCAGTTCGCCCGGCTGTTTCAGGATGCCCTGGATCGGCAGAACTGAAGCCCGTCAGCGGTGGTGACGGGAGTGACGTGAGTGACGAGCTGGTAGTTCGAAGAACGCCAGAGGATAAGTATCGGACGAGGCCCGCAAATCTCTCGCAGCAGATTCAGTGACGCGAGTGACGAGGTCAGAAACACGTCTCTGGGGCCCTCGTCACTCCCGTCACCCTCGTCACT
>DASTRD010000172.1:0-63141 GCA_035761425.1 Povalibacter sp. | reverse complement strand
AGCTGTGCGCGATGGCGACCCGCACGACGTTCCATGGGCGCGGGCGCCGGTCCCCGGAGTTTTACGCCGCGTGTCTGATGCTGGCGGGCTGCCTCCAGCGCCGCACGCAGAAATTTTGCAGGGGCCTGCGGTTCGGTCGCTTCTGCGCGCAGCAGCGCAATGCGCGCATATGGCGGCCATCCCGCCTGCTCGCGTTCGGCGAGTGCGCCGGCGGCAAACGCGTCGTAGCCACCGTGCAGCAGCAGGTTGAGCAGCGGATGCGCGGGATATTCGGTCTGGATCAGGACTTCGCCGGGTGCTTCGGCACGTCCGGCGCGGCCTGCCACCTGCACGATGGTCTGAGCGAGCCGTTCGCTGGTACGAAAATCGGTACTGAACAGGCCCTGGTCAGCGTTGAGGACCACCACCAGCGTGACGTTGGGAAAGTGATGACCTTTGGTGAGCATCTGGGTGCCGACCAGGATGCGCACCTCATTGCGATCGACCTGCGCGAGCGTGGCTTCCAGTTCGCCCTTGCGGCGCATGCTGTCGCGATCGATGCGGGCGCGCGGTATGTCGGGAAACAGACGTTCCAGCGTTTCCTCGATACGCTCCGTACCCTGGCCGACAGGTTTGACTGCCGTCGAGCACGACGGACAGATTTCGATCAGCGTCTGCTGCGAGCCGCAGTGATGGCAGTGCAGCTGAGTGGAATGCCGATGCACGGTGAGATTGGCATCGCAACGCTTGCAGTGCGCCGACCAGCCGCAGGCGGGGCAGAACAGCACCGGCGCGTAGCCACGGCGGTTGAGAAACAGCAGCACCTGCCGTCCCGCATCGAGATGCTTGCGCATGGCGAGCAGTGTCGGGGTTGCGATCCCCTGCGCATCGGCGTGTCTGCGCAGATCCACCAGCGATAACGTTGGCGCGCGCGCATCGGCGGCGCGGTGCGGCAGCGCCAGCAGCGTTTCAGGCTGACGGCGCGCACGCGCGAGGCTCTCCAGGGAAGGCGTTGCTGAGCCGAGCACGATCGGAATGCCCAGCCGCTGGGCGCGCACGATTGCGAGGTCGCGCGCCGAATAGCGAAAGCCGTCCTGCTGCTTGAACGAAGGATCGTGTTCCTCGTCGATCACGATCAGTCCCGGGCGCGCGAGCGGCGTGAAGATCGCGGAACGGGTACCGATGACGATGCGCGCGCTGCCGTCACGCGCATCGCGCCAGGCGGTGAGTCGCTCGCCATCGCTCAAACCCGAATGCATGACGGCAAACGAGGTATCGAAGCGATCGCGGAAGCGCGCGATCAACTGTGGCGTGAGGGCGATCTCGGGCACCAGCACCAGCGCCTGCTCGCCGCGTGCGAGCACCGCCGCGATGGCCTGCAGATACACCTCGGTCTTGCCGCTGCCGGTCACGCCATGCAGCAGCCAGGTGCAGAAGCTTCCCAGCGATTGCCGGATTTTTTCGACCGCCCGGGACTGGGCCTCGTTCAGGACCGGGCCGCCGACCAGTGCAATGGCTGGTGCCGCGGAGGGCGGGTCGGTGAGCGATTGCCGTTCGACATACCCGCGTCGTTCGAGTTTGCGCAGCGTTTCGCGCGAAATCCCGGCCTCCGCCAGGCTCGCGGCGCTGGCATGCTCATGCGCGGTCAAAAAGGCCACTGCGGCCTGCAACTGCCGCGCCCGGCTCGACAGCGCGCTCGCCGCATGTTCCCGGCCATCAACGCTGAGTCGCCAGACCGTGTGAGTGGCCGTCAGCGCGGCGCCCTGTCGCAACGCCACGGGCAGGGCGGCAGCAATCACTTCACCAACCGGATGCCGGTAGTAGTCCGCCGACCAGCGCAGCAGTTCGAGCAGGTGACCATCGAAAGCGGGTTCAGGATCGACCGGCGCCTGCACGGTTCGCAGGCGGGTCGCCGGCAGATCGCTGTGATCGCGCAGTTCGATCACCACGCCAGCCACGCGCCGGCGGCCAAACGGTACCCAGACGCGCTGGCCGGGGACGACCACGGCAGATCCCAGTCGGTAATCGAACAGGCGCCGCAGAGGCGTATCGATGGCGATGCCGGCGATCACGGCCGGCCCGGGATTGTGGTTTTGCACAAAAGCTGTGGATAAGACTGTGGATGGAACGGTGCAAAACTCTTTAAGTCGTCGTTCCAGAGGGTACTTTCGAGTTTGCTCAATATTTGCTCGGCGCCGATTTTTACAAGAGCAAACAGTGGCTTAGATGAGGGTAAAAGCGTTCCGCGCAATACATGAGATCAACCCGCAATGCAATCGTCACGATGTGGGCAACACATGGCGGCAAGTCGATGATTCTGCGGGCAAGCAGCTTGCAGAGGCCGGTTTTGCAGGCCAGAAAAAATTTGCCGTGATCGGCCACTGTACGCGCCGCAAAGGTGGCCATTCCCACGTCACGACCTGCGCATCGCACCCCGCGCCAACGAAGGCAACGGCCAGGGACAAATCCGGCACCGGTTCGCAAGCAATGATCCTCCAGGGTTCGTCGCAAGGCGCCTGACCCGTCCAGCGACCGTCCTGTTCCAGAAAACGACACTCCCGTGTCGCCTCCAGCAAGGGAATCTGCAATGCCTTCGCCAACGCCTCTTTCATGACCCAGCGCGTGTAGAAGGCGCGCGGGCGCGATTCTTCGCTGGCAGCTTCCAGCGCCCCGGCTTCCTCGGCACTGAAGGCGAAGTGCGCGAGTGCGAGCCAATCGCGCGGGCGGTGTCGTTCGATGTCGACGCCAGTGCGAACCCTGTTGGTGCCGGTCGCCAATGCTCCGTACGCCCCGCTGTGCGAGAGACTGTACGGCAGATCGTCCGGCAACCCGAGCGACTGCAGCAGTCCGCGGCTCACGGCGAAGCCTTCACGCCGGCCAGCACGGCGCAACGAGCGATGGCGGGCTGCATCGGCGCCATTGAGTCGGGCTGCATCGAAATGGGCCCGACCTGCGGGGGTGGCCAGCCATACGGACAGTTGTGTCGGTGCGGAAAATGTTCCGGCGCGCGAAGAATCTGCGGGCGGGGTAGGACCGTGCATGGCGGAGCATCATAATCGCAGCCAGTCGGCGTCGACGGAGCGAGTCAGTCATTTGCGATGTCCCAGGTAGTTGCCGGAAACCAGTCTTCCGTTACGGGCCTGACGCCCCGCGGCGACGCATTCATCTGGCGCCTCGCGGCCACTGCGTTGAGCTTTACTGCGTTCGGTCTCGGCGCGGCGCTTCTCACGTTGACGGTCTTCCCGGCGCTGCGATTGCTGCCGCGGGATCGTTGTCGCCGCTGGTCGCGGATGGTCCTGCAGCGCGCCATGCGGATTTTCATCGCGCTGATGAGCGGACTGGGGGTGCTGACCTACAGATTCCTGGGCGCCGAGCGCCTTGGTCATCCGGGCCAGCTGATCCTGGCCAATCATCCGACCCTGATCGATGCAGTGTTCCTGATCGCCTTCACGCCGCAACCGGTGTGCGTGGCGAAATCCGCCATGTTCCGCAACCCGCTGACCCGCAGTCTGGTGGCGGCGGCGGGCTACATCAGCAATCGGGAAACCTCCGACATGGTTCAGGGTGCCGCCGCCGCACTCGCCGCCGGGCAGTGCCTCATCATGTTCCCGGAAGGTACGCGTACGCGGGTCGGCGAGGATTTCTCGTTCCAGCGAGGTGCAGCCAATATCGGTGTGCGCGCAGCGCAGCGGGTGACACCTGTCTACATCCGGTGTGAGCCGATCACTCTGACCAAGGGCGAACCCTGGTATCGCATTCCGCCGCGACGGCCGCATTTTTCCCTGCGCGTGGGCGAGGATATTTCTCTGGAGGCATCAAGAGCGCAACCCTCGTTGCCGCGCGCCTCACGGGCGTTGAATGCGGATCTGCTTGCCAATTTTCGGAGCGAACTGCAGCGGCCGCCCGGCTATACTGCGGTCGGCAATTCCGGCACGAATCCGGGATCGGTCGGCTGAACCGTCCGGCCCGAGCAGCACACACGAGATGTGCGTCGGCAACCTGAACCTGGACGCAAATCTGGAATGAGATGACCCAATAGTCGACCAGTCGCTGGACGGGATTCGCGACCGATTCGAGCATGCGAACGGACCGATGGCGGTCGTATGTCCAATGTGTGGACCGACGACAGGTGAGGAGACATGTTGAAGTACACCGACGACGAGTTGCTGGAGCGCGTCCGCGCCACGCTCGTCGAACTTTTTGATCTCGAACCGGGCGACATCACGCCCGGGGCGCGACTGTTCGAGGATCTGGAAATCGACAGCATCGATGTCGTCGACCTGATGGATCACGTACGGCGCTTCACTGGCCGCAAGGTGACGGCGGAAGATTTCCGTTCAGTGCGCACCGTGGCCGATCTGACCGGCGTGATCCAGCGTCTGCATACAGCCGCCTGAAGCATCACATGCAGGCTGTTGCCGTCCCCGTCCGATTTGCCGCGTGCGCCGTCATTCCGGTGTTCAATCACGAACACGCGATTGCGACCGTGGTCGATGGGGTTGCTGCGCACGGCCTGCATATCTTTCTGGTGGACGATGGGTGCAGCGAAGCATGCGCCCGTGAGCTGACACGATTGAGCGCGCGCAACGATGTCACGCTGCTGCGTCACCCAGTCAATCGCGGCAAGGGCGCCGCCGTTGTCACAGGGCTCACGGCCGCATTGCAGCAAGGCTATTCCCACGCCCTGCAGGTTGACGCCGACGGCCAGCACACGCTGTCCGACATCCGCCGTTTCATAGAGGAGGCGCAACTGCATCCCGGAGCCGTTATCTGCGGCTGCCCGATCTTCGACGCGAGCATTCCGAAAGCGCGTTACTACGGCCGTTATCTCACCCATGGCATGGTCTGGTTCGAAACCCTGTCTTTCGACATACGCGATTCCATGTGCGGCTTCCGCCTCTATCCGCTGGCGGCAACCGCACCGTTGCTGGCGCCCGGCAAGGTAGGCCCGCGCATGGATTTCGATACCGAAATGATCGTGAAACTGCACTGGCGCGAAGTGCCGATGCGCTGGATCGACACGCGTGTGTGCTACCCCATCGACGGCGTCTCGCACTTCCGCATGTTTTTCGACAATGTGCGCATGACCAGCCTGCATGTGCGGCTGTCGCTCGGCATGTTGCTGCGTCTGCCGCTGTTGTTGTGGCGCCGGCTGATCCCGCGTTCGCACACAGCGGCCGCCTCGGCCGACGAAGCAACGAAGTGACGGAGCGCGACGGTGCACGAGTCGATTGCGTCGAACGAAAATTCTGACGGTCTCGAGCCGTCCTTGCGTCACGCCGTGTCGCCGGATGTCGTCGTCATCGGGGCCGGTCCTTCCGGTTCCATCGCCGCGGCATTGCTGAAACGCCGCGGCTGGAATGTGCTGGTGCTGGAGAGTCAGCGCTTTCCACGCTTCAGCATCGGCGAAAGCCTGCTGACGCATTGTCTCGACTTCGTCGATGAAGCCGGCATGCTGCCCGCGGTGGAAGCGGCGGGCTTCCAGTTCAAGAATGGCGCTGCGTTCGTGCGCGGCGACGACTACGGCGCCTTCGACTTCAGCGACCAGTTCACCGCCGGACGCATATCCACGTTCCAGGTACAACGCGCACGCTTCGACAAGGTGCTGGCCGACGAAGCCGAGAAGCAGGGCGTCGAGATCCGCTACGAAGTGCGCGTCACGGCCGTCGATCTGAACAACGGTGCGCCGCGTGTTCGCGCCCGCGACGCATCCGGCGCCGAAGTGGAGATCGAAACCCGCTTCATTCTGGATGCGAGCGGTTTCGGACGGGTGCTGGCGCGGCTGCTGCAGCTGGAAACGCCCTCGAGCTTTCCTTCGCGCAGTGCGCTCTTCACCCAGGTCGAAGACCATTCGCCGCCGGATGCCTTCGATCGCAACAAGGTGCAGGTGATCGTGCATCCGCAGCACCGCGACGTGTGGTACTGGCTGATCTCGTTCCACGACGGTCGCTGTTCGCTCGGCGTGGTGGCCGAGCCCGAATTCCTGGCGCGCTATCCCGAAGATCCCGAGCAGCGGCTGCGTGCATTGATCGCGGAAGAGCCGTTCCTGACCCGCGTGCTGCAAAGCGCCGTGTGGGACATGCCGGTGCGCTCCATGGGCGGTTATGTTGCAAACGTATCGAAGATGCACGGCGATGGATTTGCCCTGCTGGGCAACGCGGCGGAGTTTCTCGACCCGGTGTTTTCCTCGGGCATCACCATCGCCATGCGCTCCTCGAGCGTTGCCGCCGCCGTGCTCGATCGTCAGTTGCGCGGCGAAGCCGTCGACTGGACACGCGATTTCGAATTGCCGTTGCGCAAGGGCGTCGACACCTTCCGCGCCTACGTGCGGGCGTGGTACGACGGACGCTTTCAGGACATCATGTTCTCGAAGTCCCAACCCCCGAACATCCGTCGCATGATCTGTTCCATCCTCGCCGGTTACGCATGGGATGAAACGAATCCCTTCGTCGCCGAGCCGGAACGCCGGCTCGACATGGTGGCGCAGCTGTGCAAGAGATGAGAAACGACAAGTCGCGTCCCAGAGCGTTCTGATGTCTTTTTCCGTCCTCGTCACCGGTTCCAGCCGCGGCATTGGTCGCGCCATTGCCCTGCGTGCGGCAGCCGACGGCTTCGATGTCGTGGTGCATTGCCGCTCGCGTCGCGAAGAAGCTGATGCAGTTGCCGCAGAGATCGCGGCACTGGGGCGACAATCGCGCGTGCTGCAGTTCGACGTTGCCGATCGTGCGGCTTGCGCCCGGACACTCGCGGACGACATCGCCACGCACGGGGCGTACTACGGGGTGATCTGCAATGCCGGCATTACGGCGGACGCGGCGTTTCCTGCCATGACCGAGACGCAGTGGGACAGCGTCGTGCACACCAATCTCGATGCGTTCTACAACGTGCTGCAGCCGTTGATCATGCCGCTGGTGCGGCGTCGTGCGCCGGGTCGCATCGTCACGCTGGCGTCAGTGTCAGGTCTCGTGGGTAACCGCGGACAGGTGAACTACAGCGCCGCCAAGGCGGGCATCATCGGTGCCACCAAGGCACTGGCCATCGAGCTTGCCAGGCGGCAGATCACCGTGAACTGTGTTGCGCCCGGACTCATTTCCACGGACATGCTCGATGAGCACGTGCCGCTCGAAGAGATCCTCAAGGCGATTCCCATGCAGCGCGCCGGCACCGCCGAAGAGGTGGCGAACGTGGTGAGCTTTCTGCTGTCACCGGGTGCGTCGTACGTCACGCGCCAGGTCATTGCCGTCAACGGCGGGCTGTGCTGATGCGGCGGGTGGTCGTGACCGGGATGGGCGGTATCTGCCCGCTCGGCAGGTCCTGGCCCGAGATCCGGGCTGCCATGACCGCTGCTCGCAACACGATCCGCGTGATGCCCGAATGGGACCGTTATGACGACATGAACACGCGTCTGGCGAGCCCGATCGACAATTTCACGGCGCCGGGCCACTGGACACGCAAGCAGCTGCGCAGCATGGGACGAGTCGCACAGCTCGCGGTCAGCGCTGCGGAAGACGCACTCGCGGATGCGGGGCTCAAGGATCATCCGGTCATCCGCAGCGGGGCAACCGGTGTGGCGTGCGGTTCGTCCATGGGCAGTGCGCCAGACATCGTCGATTTCGCGCACTTCTACATCAACAACAATGCCAGCGGTCTGAACGCGAACTCCTACGTGCGCCTCATGCCGCACACCACGGCCGCCAACATCGGCGTCTTCTTCGGTGCGCAGGGCCGCATCATTCCGACTTCCAGCGCCTGCACCTCGGGCAGCCAGGGCATCGGCTATGCGTATGAGGCGATCAAGTTCGGTCGCCAGACCGTGATGATTGCCGGGGGCGCCGAAGAGCTGTGCGCGGCGGAGGCGATGGCATTCGACACGTTGTTCGCCACCAGCCGACGCAACGATACGCCGCAGTTGACGCCGCGCCCGTACGATCGCGATCGCGACGGGCTGGTCGTCGGTGAGGGCGCAAGCATTCTGATCCTGGAAGAGCTGGACCATGCGCTGGCGCGCGGCGCGCGCATTCACGCCGAGCTGATCGGATTTGCGACGAATTCCGATGGCGCGCATGTCACACGCCCGCAGCAGGAAACCATGCGTGCGGTCATGCAGATGGCATTGCAGGACGCTGCGCTCGAGCCTGCCGCAATCGGTTACGTGAACGGCCACGGCACTGCCACGCAGCAGGGAGACATCGCCGAGACACGTGCCACCTCCGCACTGTTCGGCTCGCGCATGCCCATCAGTTCGCAGAAGAGCTATATCGGTCACACGCTTGGCGCCTGCGGCGCGCTCGAAGCCTGGTTCAGCATCGAAATGATGAAGGACGGCTGGTTCGCGCCCACGCTCAACCTGGACAACGTCGATCCTGAGTGCGGCGAGCTGGACTACATCGCGGGCGGTCCGCGGCAGATCGACGCTGCCTGCGTCATGAACAACAACTTCGCTTTCGGCGGCGTCAACACATCGCTGATATTCCGGCGCTGGACCGGCACGCCCTGATGGACAGCCGGAGCAGTGAAGCGGCAGACGCAGTGCTGCCGTTGTTCGGTGGACGGCGCGACAGTCCCGTCGCCTTCCGTGGCGGCGCCGCGATCTCATGGCCGCAGTTCATCGGGCACGTCGCGGCGCTGGCCGCGCAGCTGCCGGCCGGCTCCTGCATGATCAACCTCTGCGAAGACCGTTACGATTTTCTGGTTGCATTCGCTGCAGCACAAAGTCGCGGGCACACGGTGCTGTTGCCGTCGTCGCGGGCCGAACAGATCGTTGCGGAAGTGGAGCGCGCGCACGCCGGCAGCTATCGCTGCGACGATGCCGCCGTGGCAGCGGCGCTGGTTCAGCCCGGCACCAGCGCGCACGAGACTGTGGCAGCGGATCATGTCTGCATGATCGGATTCACTTCGGGCAGCACGGGCCAGCCCAGGAGCTTTCCCAAGCGCTGGAGCGGCGTGCAGTCGAGCACCGCGCACAACGCAGCCGCCATGCGCGCTGCCTTGCACCTCGACGCACAAGCTCCCGTCGCGCTGGTGGCGACGGTGCCTCCGCAACACATGTACGGCATGGAACTGAGCATTCTTCTGCCGCTCATTGCCGGAATCGCCGTCCATGCGGCTCGTCCGCTGTTTCCCGCCGATATTGCGCGGGCGCTGCGTGAGATTCCCGCACCGCGAATTCTGGTCAGCACTCCCATTCATCTGCGCGCGATGATCGATTCGGGCGAGCAATTTCCCGAAGTGGCACTGATCGTGTCCGCCACCGCGCCGCTGGATCGAGATCTCGCGACACAGGTGGAGCGCCAGCTCGGCGGCGAGTTGCTCGAGATGTTCGGTTCGACGGAGACCTGCGTCTTCGCCAATCGCTGCACCGCGCGTGAGAAATCGTGGCGTCTTTATGACGGTGTGGAATTGCAGCCATCACCGGACGGCACGCTCGTCATCGCCCCGTGGTTCGCCGCGCCGACCTTGTTGCAGGATGTGGTGGAGCTGCAGGACGAGCGGCGCTTCGTCGTGCGCGGCCGCAACACTGACATGATCGAAGTCGCCGGCAAGCGTGCTTCGCTTGCGGATCTCACGCGACGAGTGCTGGCGGTTCCGGGTGTGGCGGACGCGGTGGTGTTTCAGCCCGAGGGACACAGCGCCGGTGCCGTCAGGCGCGTGGCTGCCCTGGTGGTGTCCGCACAGCTCAACGCCACACAGATACTCGATCACCTGCGCGAGAGCATCGACCCGGCATTCCTGCCGCGCCCGCTGCGCGTGGTCGACAGATTGCCGCGCAACGAGCTGGGCAAACTGCCGCGCGAGGCATTGCTGGCAGCTTTGCAGAGAGGGGTCGAGTAAGCGCCCTCAGCCGCCGCGGACGCCTCAGTTCGCGAGCATCTTCGACAGTGCGTCGAGTTCATGAATCACGCAGCCCTGCACGTAGGAGTGCAGGATCAGCTGCTCGACATCCGATTGCGGCTGGACCAGCAGGCCGTAGAAGCTGACCTGCGGGTGCTGCGAATCGGCATTGCCGAGACAGCGCACCACGGTTGCGTCGAGATGCATGTCGCGTGTCTGCTCGAGCAGCGTGAGTCGGAAGTGGATTTTCAGATTCTGACCTTCGCTCAGTTTCACTGCTTCGTGCACGGCGATGCGCAGGCCGGTACTGCTCAGATCGACAATGACTGCTTCCGTCGGTGTGTCCAGATCGAGCGTCGCATCGGTACAGGTCGCCACCCGCTGCATCTTGCGCACGTGCCGCATTTCGACGATGGCCGGAACTTCCACGTGGAAATAGGGAAACGGGTCGAACACGACCTTCTCGATGATGCCGGTGAAGCGGATGGCGGCCGTCGCATAGAAGGTGCGAAACAGCCAGGTCTGACCTTCGCTGATCGCGACGAAACTGCGATCTTCGCGGGCAGGCGCAGTGAGAATGAGTCCGCGGCGTTCGGTGATACCGATCGCGCGACAGGTGTAGCTGTCGCTGCGCTCATCGCGCGAGATTCGGAAACCCCAGCGCGCCATGGCCGAGGCACGCGAATATTGCAGCCGCAGATGATGCAGCGGCATGGGTACTTCATCGTTCGCGGCACCGGATCCGCCGTGGCCGCCCGGCTCGTCGTCCTCGACGAGAGCAGCAAGCCCATTGCGCAACAGCACAGCCCGCATGCTGTCCGTGACGATCTGGCCTTTGGCGGCCAGCAACAGGTTTCGTGCCGGATCGAAAACCGAAAAGGGCAGTGGTCTGCCGCTGACGATCTCACTCCGGTCAAGAGCGATCTTTCTTGCCATGGTGCGCTCGTTGCCGTTGTGGACGCGCCTGCCCGCGCAGTGCGCGTGTTTCTTTCTGCAACGGCGGGTGATGCCCGGACTTGATGCGTCCCCCTCACGCAGACCGGTGACTCAGTCCACAGTCCGGGAACGTGCGGATGCAATCTGTCACATCGGCAGCCGCTCGCGCTGGCAAGTCGGCGGATTGCCGAGTGCGCCGCTCACACTCCGGCGGCGGCCGCACCGGGCTCAGGTGGGAATCTGGATTCCTTCGATCTCCAGCAGCAATTCGCGCCGGCAGATATCGGCGGCGAGATAGATCACCTCGTGTGCAGCCAGCTCGGGCGGCAGGACCGCGCGCAGGCGCGAGGCGATGGTTTCCACGTCTGCCGGATGGCGCACATAGACTTTCAGCAATGTGCGCCTGTGGGGTGTCTGCTGCAGCGCCAGGGCGCGCAGGGCCGTCATGTTGCGTACGGTTTCATCTACCTGCGCAACGACGTCATCGGCATGCACCGAGGAATGACCGACGATGCTGGCCGTGCCCGAGATCAGCAGGGTACGGTCGCCTGCGAGCGTGGCCCGCGCGAACGTCGGACTTGCCGGTCCATGCACGCGCGGATACCGATAGGCGCTGATCTGGCGCGGGTTTTCCACGGCGGTGCCAGGAGTGCGCGCAGCCAGCCAGAACACCTGCAGCCGGCCCGTCGTGTGTTGATGACCGATGGCCGTGGCCGCTGGAAATCCCGCCGCGTTCAGATCGCGCAGGCCACGACTGCGGCCGACGCAGAATTGCCGATAGCGTTCGTCATCACCGTCGCCGGCATTGATGTCGTCCAGGTAATTCCACATCCGCAGCAGGTGCGGGAATGCGCAGTGGCGCTGGAATTCCGCCATGGCTTCATACGCTGTAGCGGCCGCGGCCACGATGCCGCCATGTTCGCGCTCGTCCATTTCGATGACACCGAACAGATGTTGCGAATCACTCGCATACCGGATCGGGCCACTGCTGCCGTGTTGCACTGCGCCGTTCGCGATCCAGAATTCGCTGACGGGGGAACCCCGCAAGGGTTCGAGCTGAACGTGGATGTCGAGCGCTCCCGCGGACGCGGTTGGCGCGAGATGGCCGAAACGGATCTGGGCCAGAACGGGCCGCGTGCAGGCCGATGCCGCCACCTCGACCTCAAGGCCGCGCCGGGAAGCGGCCGCGTCCTCGATCGCCAGGCGCAGCGCTTCAGCTGTCAGCTCGTTTGCGTGCAAGTCTCGATTCCGGGAAGGATTCTTCTTGGGGCGCGAATGATACACTTCGCGCCGCGCATCCGGGCTCCCGGCATGCGCTCAACCATAACAGTCTGCGAATTTCGGTTTTGTTGCATGTCTTCAGTACAGTCGCCCCGCGAGCATGAACTCGCCGAACTCATTGTGGCCGCCCTGAATCTGGAAGGGGTTGCCCCGGCCGACATCGATCCCGAAGCACCGTTGTTCAAGACGGGCCTGGGTCTGGATTCCATCGATGCTCTCGAGATGGCGCTGGAGATTTCCAAACGCTACGGATTCCAGCTGCGCTCCGACGACGAGAACAACATCCGCATCTTCAGTTCGCTGCGTTCGCTCGCTGCGCACATCGAAGCGAACAAGACCAAGGGCTGATGGCCCCGGCCGGGATCGCCCTGAAGTCCATGCGCATCCGGCCGCTCCGCATTTCCTCGTACACGCTGTGTTCCGCGCTGGGCGACGGCCGCGAGCAGACCGTCGCGGCGTTGCGCGCGCGGCGCACCGGCCTGCGGCCGAACGACTTCGGCAACGCGGTGCTGCCGACATTCATCGGTCGTGTCGCCGGTCTGGAGGAGCAGCCGCTGCCTGCGCCGTTGGCAAACTGGGAATGCCGCAACAACCGTCTGGCGTGGCGAGGCCTGCTCGCTGACCGCTTTCGCGACGCGGTGCTTGCAGCGCGTGAACGTTACGGCGCGCGGCGTATCGCCGTCGTCATGGGAACCTCGACCTCGAGTATCGGCGCGAGCGAAGAGGCTTATACGCGGCTCGATGCGGACGGCCGCTACCCGGAAGATCTGCGCCGTCCCATCATTCATACGCCGCATTCCATCGGTCATTTCGTACAGCACGCGCTGGGCCTGGAGGGCATCAGCGTCACGGTTGCGACTGCGTGTTCATCGAGTGCCAAGGTCTTCGCACAGGCTGAGCGCTTCATGCGTGCGGATCTGGCCGACGCTGCCGTGGTCGGCGGCGTGGACACACTGTGCGGCAGCGTGCTGTTCGGTTTCAATTCTCTGGAACTGGTCTCGCCGCAACTGTGCACGCCGTTCGATGTGGCGCGTCGCGGCATCAATCTCGGCGAAGCGGCGGGATTTGCATTGCTGGAACGCGATGCGGGCAGCGGCCACTGGCTGACCGGTTATGGCGAGTCCAGCGATGCCCATCACATGTCGACGCCGCATCCGGAAGGCCGCGGCGCACGCGCTGCGCTGCTCGATGCGCTGGCGCGTGCCGGCTGGCAGCCCGCTGACATCGACTACATCAACATGCATGGCACGGCGAGTCTCAGGAACGATGAAGTCGAAGCTGCCGTGGTGCGCGATCTGTTTCCCGAAGATACCGTCGCCAGTTCCACGAAGGGTTGGACGGGTCATACGCTGGGCGCGGCGGGAATCGTCGAAGCAGGGATCAGCCTGCTGGCGCTCGAACAAGGATTACTGCCCGGGACGTTGAACACGCAAACCCTCGATGCCGCCTGCGGTCCGCAGATCCGTTGCGAGAATACGCAGCGCGATGCCCGGCGCGCGCTGAGCTTTTCGTTCGGCTTCGGCGGCAGCAATTGTGTGCTCGCTTTCGCGCGCGAAGATGCGCTGCCCGGTGCGGCATGAGCGGCGCGGCAGTTCGCATCGAAGGCATTGCTTTCTGGGCGTCGCGTCTGCCCGGTTGGGATATCGCACGGGCGGTGATGCGCGGCGAGACGAATGCGCCAGAGCAGGCAGCTCCGCGTCCCGCACCGACCTTGCTTGCGCCCACCGAGCGCCGCCGCGCACCCGACACCGTAGCAATTGCATTGGAGGTGGCGGCCCGGGCCTGTGAGGCATCCGGCAGGGCGCCTGCCGATCTGCCTTCGGTGTTTGCTTCCACTCACGGCGATCTGGCCATCAGCGACACCATGTGCGCGACGCTGGTCGACACCCCCACGCTGATCTCGCCGGTGAAGTTTCACAACTCCGTGCACAACGCGGCGGCCGGGTACTGGAGTATCGGTACCGGCAGCTACGCACCCTACACGGCATTGAGTGCCTTTCACTGCACCTATGGCGTCGGGCTGCTCGAAGCGGTCACGCAGGTACTGTGCGATGACAAGCCTGTGCTGTACGTCGCCTTCGACATCGAAGCAAAAGGGGCGCTGGCCACGATGGCGCCGAGCCGCGGCCTGCTGGGCGCAGCGCTCGTGCTGGCACCGGATGCAGGTTCAGATGGCCGCCGTCTGCATCTGGAGGTCGAGCAGGGCAATGCGACCGCGACCGGTGCGCGATCGCCGGCGGCAGCACTGGTTGCAGACAATGCGCTCGCGCCATGTCTGCCGTTCTTCGAGGCGCTCGCGTTGGGCGATTCGTCGGTGCGTCTGCAGTTGAATGAATTTTCGTCCCTGCACGTCAGCTTCGATTGACGGTGCTGGATCAACCGCAGCATGACGTGATCATTCTGGGCGGCGGTCTTGCCGGCCTGACGCTCGCCATTCAGTTGCTGCAGGCCACGCCCAGACTGCGCGTGCTGGTGCTTGAACGGCGCAGACATCCGCTGCCGGCGGCGACTCACAAGGTCGGTGAATCGACGGTTGAGATCGGCGCCAACTATCTCGACAGCGTACTCGGACTGAAGGATCACCTGCAGCAGGCGCAACTGAAGAAGTTCGGCTTCCGCTTTTTCTTCTCCGAAGGCCGCAGCGATATCGATCAGGTGCTGGAACTCGGTGCCAGCTCCTATCTGCCGGCGCCGGCATACCAGCTCGATCGCGGCATTCTCGAAAATCATCTTGCCGTACGCGCTCAGGAACTCGGTGCCCGCTTCGTCGACGGTGCCACCGTTCGTACATTCGATCCCGGCGCCGCTGGTGCGGCGCACGCCGTGTCCTACGACATCGACGGACAGACACACCAGGCGAGCAGTCGCTGGCTGATCGATGCCTCGGGTCGCGCCGGCCTGCTCAAGCGCAAACTGAATCTGGCAAAGGACAATGCGCACGATGTGAATGCAGTGTGGTTCCGCATCGGCGAGCGCATCGACATCGACGACTGGTCGCAGGATGCGCTCTGGCTGAATCGCTGCAATCCGCCGAAACGCTGGCTGTCCACCAATCACCTGTGCGGGCGCGGCTACTGGGCCTGGCTGATTCCACTGGCGTCGGGTTCGCATTCCGTCGGCATCGTCTGCGATGCGCGCATGCATCCGCTCGAGTCGATGAATTCCTTCGACAAGGCGCTGGACTGGCTGCGTCGGCATGAGCCGAAGCTCGCGGAGGAAGTCGCAAAGCGGGCGCACGCGCTGCAGGACTTTCTGTTCCTGCGCAACTTCTCCTACAGCGCCCGACAGGTCTTCAGCGGTGCCGATCGCTGGGCACTCACGGGCGAAGCCGGGGTTTTCCTCGATCCGTTCTACTCGCCAGGCACCGACTTCATTGCGATCAGCAACACCTACATCGCCGACCTCATCGAACGCGATCTGCGCGGCGAGCATGTCGGCGGGCGCTCGCACGTGTATGAGCAGATCTACATGTCGTTCTACGACAGCACACTCACGCTCTATCAGGATCAGTACGCGCTGTTCGGCGATCCGGAAGTGCTGCCTGTGAAAGTCATCTGGGACTACACCTACTACTGGGGCGTGCTGTGCCAGATTTTCTTTCAGCGGCGCCTGACCGATCTGCCTGGCATCAGTCGCCTCTCGACGCAGCTGCTGCATACCCGCGAACTGAACGCCGCCATGCAGCCGCTGCTGCGCGAGTGGTCGGGCTCCAGCCGGCGACGCAACCCGGCAACGATGTTCGATCAGTCCGCGCTGCCGTGGTTCGCCGAACTCAATCGCAGTCTGCTCGATACGCTGGACGAGGAAGGATTCCGCCGCCGCATCATCGAATACACCACCGTGCTGGATGAACTCGCACTGGAGATTGTCACGCGCGCCAGCGCGCAGTGCCCCTCGCTCGACACCTCGGCAGTGCGACGACTGCTGCCTCCCGATGTGGCCACCGCCGGCGGCCGATTGTTTTCGTAGGAACCAGAGGTTCTTCCGGCGCTCTCGCAGCGCGTGCAGTTCCTGCTGCCGTACTTCCTCACGCGTTCAGCATCACAGCCGCGCGACCTTCGCACAGCAATTCATCCCCGTGCAGCACGCGGAAACTGTATTGCTGACTGGACGCCGAGGTCTGCAGGCACTGCGCTTCGATCCTGAGTGAGCCGGGCAGTGCGTCGATGCGTGCGCAGTGCAGCGTGACGCCGCGCAGCGAGACCAGCATGCCCGGCGCCGCAGTCCGGTCCTGAGCCTGCGAGCGCAGGGCGCCATGCACCGCCATGGCCTGCGCGCCGTACTCGCACAGATGGATCGCCTTCAGTTCACCTTCCGAGCGCAGTGGATTGTCGACGGAGCGATGCGTGTCCGTTTCCAGCCGGATGGATTCATCGTTCCAGTCCACCACGCGCTCGAGCAGGCACATCGAACCCTGGTGAGGAATCAGGGATGACAGAGGGGAGGTTTGCGCCTTGAGGCTCGAGGTTTCGGCGAGGGCAGGAAGGCTCTGGGTCTTCGAGACTTCAGCCGCGAGTCTTGAACCATGAGCCTCGCGGTTCTCGCGCGTCAGCAGCAGCGCGAGAAGGAAGTTGCTCACTACCCCCATCGTTACCGTGACGCCGATGGCGCGCAGCACGGGCAGGCTGGACAGGGCAAGCAAGGCGAACACCATGAGCGTCGACAGCGAACACACCAGCACGGCGTGCAGCGTGCGACGCTGTTCGTGCGGGTCCTCGGCCGCGTGTTCGAAAAACAGTGCGTAGTCCAGACCGAGGCCGGCAGCGAGGATCAGGGCGATCAGATGGAACAAGGTCATCGGCACACCCGCGCCGTGCAGTGCCGCCAGCAGAATCAGCGTGGTCAGTGCCATGGGTGTCAGAACGCGCAGTACGCGATCGCGACGTCGCAATGCCACGCTCACGACCGCGATCAGTGCCAGGGCTGCGATCGCCAGACTCCACAGCAGATGTGTGCGCTGACGCGCGACCAGCGATTCGGATGCGTCCTTGAGATCGAGCAGCACGGTGCCGGAACCTCCGTCGGCGGCCAGCTTGCGCAACGCGTCAGGATCGTGCACGTCGGTGAACGTGACGATCGCCGTGCTCTTGCCATCATGCGAGGTCAGCAGCAGGTCGAATGTGGCGCCGAGCGGCGAATCGCGCAGCGCCTGCACGGTAAGCGGCGGCATGGTTCGTGCTGCTTCCACATCGTCGACGAAGGGCTCGAACACGTCGCTGCGAAACTGCGTGCCCGTCAGTGCTGTCTCGAGCGATTGACGCAGGACGGACGCATCTGGAAGTTTTTGCTGGCGAGCGAGCTGGCGCTCGCGAGTCGGCAGATAGCGTGCCGCATCGTCGAAACCGCCGATCGCGCCTTGTTCTCGCAATGCATCCAGTCGCGGCTCGAGCGCTTCGAGGCGTTGCAGTGCTGCATCGTCATCCGCCGCCTCCACGACCAGCATGTAGCGCAGATCGGGTGTCCCGAGCTGACTGCGCAGTTCCTGATCGCGCAGCAGGAGTTCGTGCGGCACCGGCGTGAGTTTGCTGAGATCGTTTTCCCACATCGGACCCGGTGCGAAGACAATGACGGCGACGCAGCCAACCGCGAGTGCAATGCCGGCCCAGCGCGGTCGCGGCAATCCGGCAATGCTGCGCCACAGACGTCCGAGGAACATCGAGTCGCCGAAATCCCGCGTGGCGGAGCTGATGAGCAGCGGCAGCAGAAACCGTGTCGTGAGCCCTGCCGCTGCCAGCGAGGCGACGGTGAAACAGGCCAGTTGCGCCAGGCCGATCACGCCGGAGAACAGGAATGTCGCATAGGCGATGCAGGTGCTCGCGACACCCGTTGCCAGCGTTGGCCAGAGTTCGCGCGCCGATTGCACCGGCGATTTGCCCGGCTGTGCGTGACTGAGCAGATGCATCGGATAGTCCTGCGCCACGCCGATGAGCGTGAAGCCGAAGGCAAGCGTGATGCCATGCACCGCATCGAAGAGCACACTGACCGCCAACAGGCCGACGATGCCAGCGGTCGCAAGCGGCAGGGAACTCGCGACGACGCTGCTCACACGGCGATACGCCACGAGCAACAGCAACACCATGCCGACGGTCGCAACGACGCCCAGTGTCTGTGCTTCGCCGCGCGTACGCGATTCCATCAGCACCGAGAATTCTCCCGGGCCACTGATCGTGAGATGCAGGGGCCCGTCAGCATTGATGTCGGCGAAAGCCTTGCGGATGTCGTCGAGGGCGGCGCGCTGCTGATCAGGATCGAAGGCCGGCGCAACGGTCTCGGCAATCAGCAGCGCCCGCTTGCCGGCGGCGTCGAACCAGACGTCGTAGAGCCGGTTCGGCTCCTGCATGGGCTGCCAGGATTGCGCCAGCTTCAGCAGTTCCAGTGTCGGATCCCGCGGCAGCAGCGGTTCGAGCATCGTGCCGGCGGGTGAAGCGAGATCGCGTGCACGCGCCTGCAGTTGCTCGTGAAGGAAGCGTGAATCGAATGTGCCCGAATCCAGCGTGGGCGACAGCAGGTAGCGATAGGCAAGAAGTTGTTCCGGAATCGCATCGAGCGAGACCTCGCCATTGGTGACGAGGCGGAAACGCGAATTGGTGCTCAATGCTGCAGTCAGTGCGCGCGATGCATCGGCGAGTTCTTCCGGCGCGGCCCCATCGATGGTAGCGACCAGAATGCGCGAGGCCGGGCCTTCGCCGATCTCCTCCAGCAGCAGTCGCTGCTGCGGTGTGGTCGGGCTCGGAAGAAACAGGCGCAGATCCGTGCCGACGCGCAGATCCTTCTGTACATACCAGCCGAGCGCCGCGAGCACGACGACCCATGCGACGAAAATCAGGGTGGAGCGGGAGAGCATGAGGCTACCGGCGACAGGCTGCGGGCTGCCAGAAATAGACCGGGGTTGCCTTCGTATTCAAAGACGAACCCGCCGTCTGGTCGACGTCGGTCGCCTGCCGCGTGTCGCCTGCAGCCCGACTCACCGGCACTTCCTTTCCAGCCATTCGCGCGTGAGAGGCTGCATCAGTTCCATGTGCGCTGTTTCGCCGAGCAACATGGCGCTCGCGCTCTGGTTGTCATTGAGGATCCAGAAGCAGTCCGGTTGTCCCTGTCTGCCGTCGATGCGGATGGTCTGAACACGCTTGGCCAGTCGCGCATCGCGGGGTGTCAGTTCGATGCTCCAGGCGTCGTCGGTCCCGCTGGTGGCAATCTCGAACGTGCGCTCCACCGCAGCATGATCGCCGCCGAGCATTGCGGCAAAGGCGCTCAGCAACCCCTGCAGCTCAGGCGCACGCTTCAGCGCGAAGCTGCGTTCGGGTTCGCCCTCACGGCGCACCTTGACCGCATTGCCGCGGATCTGCGTGTCCTCGCGATACGGGGTGACGACGTGACGATCGAGCGTGTCGGCGCCTTCATAACCCAACGTGCCGCTGACGATCACAGGTGTTCGCAGCAGCGGTGAGAAACGGATCTCTGTGAAGTCGACGCTCGCGGGCGCAGGCCGCGCCAGCCGGCTGATCAGTGCCTGTGCGTCCGGCGCGTCAGCGCTGCTCGCCTGCACCAGCGTTGCCGTCAGCAACAGCAGCAGGAGCCGGATCGCGGTCGTCGGGTTGAACATGCCAGAAGTCATAGAAGTTGAACCAGTTGTAGGGAGCGGTGCGTGCGTGATGGGCGAGGCGGTCAGCATAGCGTTGCACGATCTCGCGTACCGCGGCTTCGCGCCGGCCGCGTTCGATGGCAAGGCAGTCGCTGAACAGTTCGAAATGAAAATCGTAACGGTTGCCGCCGCGGTACAGGCCGAAGCACAGCACGATCGGTACCTTGAGCGCAGCCGCCAGCATCCATGGCCCCACCGGGAAGGGCGCGCGCTCACCGAGGAAGTCGGCTTCGACAATCTGGTTGCCGGGTCGCGCGCGATCGATGAGCAGTGTGACCAGCGATTTCTGATCCAGCGCTTCCTTGATGGCGAGTGCGGTCATCGCACCGTCCTGCCGGGCGTTGATGATCGATGCGGCCAGCGCGGGATTCAGTACGCTCAGAGCAGAAAAGATGGCCGGATTCTGGTCGACGTCAATGACGACGCGAATCTTCACGTCTTCGCGCAACTGGGCGAACACACGCAATGCGTCGAAGCTGCCCAGGTGCGAGCCGAACACCAGTACGCCGTGCTGCTGTTTCCAGGCGTTGCGCAGATCGTCGAGCCCGTGATGACGAATGTCGAAACGTTTGAAGCGTTCGGACAGCAGAAAGACGCGGTCGAGAATCGTCGCGGCGAAACAATGAAAGTGCCGCGCGACCTCCAGCAGTGTGGCCGGCCTGCCGTTCACTCGCGCCAGGTAGGCGCGCGATGCGCGCCGCTCCGGGCCGCGACGGATCAGGTAGTACAGCGTGATCGGATACAGCAGGAGCCGTGCGGCCCTGCGCCCACAGAGCAATGCAAAGTTGCGGATCAGGCGCAGTCCGAGGGTGCTGCCACCTTCCGGGCGTTCCATCCAGTGCGGCTTCATGTGCCGGCTTCCGCGATCTGCATGATTCCCTGCGCGATCGTGCTGTGGTCACGAACGATGCTGAAGCGTAGCTGCCGGTCCTGTAACGACAGCTGAATCCGAGCCTGCTGTCCGGGTAACAGCGGTGCGAGAAACTTGGCCTGCGGCAACGCCTGTAGCCGCAATGGCTTGCCGAGCCAGCGTTGTGCGGCCTGCTGAACATGGTCGAGGAGCACCACGCCGGGCACGACCGGGTGACCGGGAAAATGTCCGGGCAGGGATGGATGCGAAGCGTCGATGCGCAGGGGCGCGACGTGCGTCAGCGGTTCGCTCATCGGTCCGGACGCTCGAACGTGAGCAGTTGCGGGCTGGCCGCAATGGTCCGCCGCAGAAAATCGAAGAAATTGCGGTAAGGCTGCTGGGGGAAACGGCGGCGGCGATACGCGTACTCGCACACGAAGAACGCGGCGATGAGCAGGTAACCGAGCAGGTTCGCAAACAGCGACCACTGGTCATGAGTGACTGCGATCGGTGGCTCGATGCCCGCAGCGAGCAGCAGCCCGCCGGGCGACAACAATGCCGCCAGCAGCAGGTTGATCAGCGCAATGGCAGCCAGCAGCAAGGTCCACGCAAGGGTGAGACGACGCGCATAGGGCCAGACGGAATCGTCGATGCGGTCGCCGGGCGGATGGATGAGTGTGACCATCTGTGCGATCAACGGTGTGCGTCCGCCGCCGAGCGTGTAGCCGAATACCCAGGCGAGAAATCCGGGAATCAGCACCGGCGGTGCATACAGCGACACGGCATTGCCCTGCACGTGTGCAAGCCACCATAACCCCAGGGCGATCAGCGGAACGGTCAGCCACGCACCTGCACGGCCGCGCCACAGCGAGGGCACCAGCACAGCGCCGCACAGAACGCCGATGGCAGTGACCGTGAGCGCCGTGCTGTGCTGCCGTGCTGCGACGAATGCAGTGACCGGATACATCAGCGCGAGTGCTGCGCTCAGATAGCGGGCGAAATTCGACATTGAATTGGGTGGCCGACGCGACTGCCGACGCCGGTTTGGCGAGGCGGGCGGAGTTTATCACGCGACTTTGCGGTGCTCTGCGCGCCGCTTCACCGTCTTCTGTACGACGAATCTGCGCGCCACGCTACCGCTGTGCGTCGGACAACGGTATCTTGCACCGGTCTGAAGTTCCCAACGGCAAGAGCGGCAAGCGGGGGTGTATGCCAGTCAGGATCGCTGTCCTCAAAGAGACCCGGCCCAATGAACGTCGGGTAGCCATGGTCCCTGCCGTGGCGGACAAGCTCATCAAGCTGGGCGCCGAGATTACGATTCAGTCAGGCGCCGGCGATGCTGTGAAGCTCGCCGATTCCGCCTTCAGGAATGTCGCTTTCGTGCCCGACGCGCGCATGCTGGTCGCGGATGCCGACATCGTGCTGGCCGTACAACCGCCCGACCTCGAAGTGGCGCAGGCCATGAAGGAAGGCGCCATCCTCATTTCCTTCATCTATGCCCACAAGGAACCGGCGCTGACGAAAGTGCTGCGCGATCGCCGCATCACCTGTTTCGCCATGGATCTCGTGCCGCGCATCACGCGTGCGCAGGCCATGGATGCGCTTTCCAGCCAGGCGGCGCTTGCCGGCTATTACTCGGTGTTGATCGCTGCCACTCACATTGCCCGCATGCTGCCGATGATGACGACGGCAGTCGGTTCCATTCGTCCGCAGCGTGCACTGGTCATGGGCCTTGGTGTGGCCGGACTGCAGGCGCTGGCCACGGCACGGCGCCTCGGCGCCATGACCGAAGGCTACGACGTGCGCCCCGAGACGAAGGAACAGGCGGAATCGCTCGGTGCCAAGTTCGTCGATACCGGCGTCGATGCGCGCGGAGCCGGCGGCTATGCGCGCGAACTCACGCCGGAAGAGAAGGACAAGATTGCGGCCGTCGTCACCCGGCACATTCAGCAGGCCGACATCATCATCACCACCGCCGCCATTCCCGGCCGGCCTTCGCCGAAGCTCATCAGCAAGGCGCAGGTCGAAGGCATGAAGGCCGGCAGTGTCATCGTCGATCTCGCGGCCGAAGGCGGCGGCAACTGCGAATACACACAGCCGGGTGAAACCGTGCAGATCGGCCAGGTCACCATCGTCGGCCCGCTCAACGTGCCCAGCATGCTCGGTGAGCATGCCAGCGAGCTCTACGCGAAAAATCAGTACAACCTGATCGAACTGTTCCTCAAGGACAAGGCCATCGCGCTCGACTGGAACGACGAAGTGATCGCCAGGACAGCGCTCACGCACGCAGGTGAGATCCGCAACGAGGCGGCGAAGAAGGCTGTGGAGAGCTGACGCGCAGAATGGCCGCAGGAAGGCGCAGAAGGCGCAAACCGAAGAACAAGCCGGATTTCCTGCGTGATCTTGTGAGTTCTTGCGGCCGTATCACTCTTGAATATCGAACGTGAGATAACGGTATGGACCTGACAACGACATTGACCGGTTTCGTGGCGCTGTACATCTTCATGCTGGCGGCGTTCACTGGCTACGAAATCATCGGGCGGGTGCCGTCCATCCTGCATACGCCGCTGATGTCGGGATCCAACTTCGTGCACGGCATCGTCGTGGTGGGTGCGCTGTATGCGCTGCTCAATGCGACGTCGACGGTGGAGCAGGTGATCGGATTCATCGGCGTGCTGCTCGGGGCGGGCAATGCGGCCGGCGGTTACGTCGTCACCGAACGCATGCTCGAGATGTTCAAGCCGAGTGAGAAAAAGAAGAGCGACGGCGTGAGCAGGCAATGAAGTGATGACGCAGACGCAAGACTGAGTTCTTTCATCACCCATCACCTCATCACATCATCTCCATGAACCCCCAACTCATCATCGACGCCAGCTACTTCGCTGCGGCCTTCCTGTTCATTTACGGTCTCAAGCGCATGTCGTCCCCGGTGACGGCGCGCTCCGGCATCGTCGTGGCGGGCGTGGGCATGCTGGTCGCGACGCTGGCGAGTTTTCTGTATGTCTTCGGCATCGATGAGGCGGCGCGTCCGCATCTGACGACGAACATCGCACTGGCGGCGACCGCGCTGGTCATCGGCACACTGTGGGCGTGGTGGAGCGGCAAGCGCGTCGCAATGACGGCAATGCCGCAGATGGTGGCGTTGTACAACGGCATGGGTGGCGGTGCGGCGGCATCGATTGCGGCCGTCGAACTGGTGCGCACCAGCGCGACTCACACCACCATCCCGCTGGTCGTGACCGTGATCGGAGCGCTGATCGGTTCGATCTCGCTGTCGGGATCGCTGATCGCATGGGCCAAGCTCGATGGCAAGATCAACGGCACCTGGCGCATCAAAGGTCAGCAACTGCTCAACGGTACGCTGTTCCTGCTGACTCTGGGGCTGGGCCTGTTCATCGTGTTTGTGGAGCACGGTCACGCCTCGACGCAGGTGGTCGCGGTGTTCTTCGGGCTGGCACTGCTGTTCGGTGTGCTCATGACCATGCCCATCGGCGGCGCGGACATGCCGGTGGTCATCTCCCTGTACAACGCGTTCACCGGTCTCGCAGTCGGTTTCGAAGGTTACGTGTTGCAGAACCCGGCGCTGATGATTGCCGGCATGGTGGTCGGGTCGGCCGGTACGCTGCTGACGCTGCTGATGGCCAGAGCCATGAACCGCAGTGTCTCGAATGTCATTTTCAGCAACTTCGGCGCTGCCGGAGGCGAGGAGCAGGGCGAGATCAAAGGCTCGATGAAACCCGCGGATGCGGGCGACGCCGCCGTGAACATGCGTTATGCCGCCAAGGTGATCTTTGCGCCGGGTTACGGACTGGCCGTGGCACAGGCACAGCACAAGCTGTATGAATTCGTGAAGCTGCTGACGGAAGCGGGTGTGGAAGTGAAGTTCGCCATTCACCCCGTGGCCGGTCGCATGCCCGGACACATGAACGTGCTGCTCGCCGAAGCCGGCGTGCCGTACGACATGATCTACGATCTCGAAGACATCAACGGCGAGTTCAAGGAAGCTGACGTGGCCGTGGTCATCGGCGCCAACGACACCGTGAATCCGGCCGCGCGAACCAACAAGTCTTCACCCATCTACGGCATGCCGATTCTCAACGTCGACCAGGCGAAACAGGTCTACGTGATCAAGCGCGGCCAGGGCAAGGGCTACTCCGGCGTCGAGAACGAACTGTTCTTCGCCGACAACACCAACATGGTGTACGGCGATGCACAGAAGGTGATGGTGGAGATGATTCAGGCGGTGAAGTCGCTGGAAGGCGGACACTAGCCGCGCCGGCGCGCGGCGGCATACCGGTCAAGCCGCGCCTGATCTTGTTTATCCTCTCCGGCCGGCAGACCAGCCACCCAGTCGGCCAACCGTCTTCTTCCTCCGTTGCCTCTTCCCCACATCTGCACGACTACGTTTTCCCCTGAAAATCGCGCGCTGTTGAATATTTTCCTACTGCTCGCGTACATTTGGCGCGTCGCAACTGAAGGCCATAGCCAAAGTCAGGCTGGCCATCGCTGATCGAGTCGTGCAGTACCCGTACAACTTGCATCAAGAGATTCTGCGCACCGACGTTTCCGGCATGCCCCTGGAATGGATCGATTACCGGGACGCGGTACGGCTTTACCACACGGAACAGGTGGCCTACACCTGCGGCACGCAGCTGTACACCCTGTATGGCGGCACCAATGCCAGGACCGGCCTGCAGACCAGGGTGGAAGTGAATTCCATCATCGCCACGGTGGGGCACACGCACAATCCCGGCAATCTGCGTCAGGACTACATTCCGCCGCTCAACAACCAGACGCTCTTCAAGCGCGATGCGCATCTGTGCCTGTACTGCGGCCAGCGCTTTCCGTCGAATCAGCTCTCGCGCGATCACGTCCGACCGCTCAGTCAGGGCGGGCGTGACAAATGGACCAACGTGGTCACAGCCTGCCGGCGCTGCAACAATCTCAAGGCCTCGAAAACGCCGGAAGAGGCCGGGCTGCAGTTGATCGCCGTGCCGTTCACACCGACTTACGCTGAATACATCTATCTCAAGAGCCGTCGCGTGCTCGCCGACCAGATGGAATATCTGCTCGCGCACTTTCCGCGTTCGAGTCCGCTGCACGCGCGCCTGAAACAGCACGGCATCCTGCAGTAACGCGCGTTCACGTGCCGCGAGGGATGGTGTAACGTGCGCCATCCCCGCTGCGGACGTCCGTGTTGCAGTCATTTGCTCCCATCCAGAAGCCGACGCGCTATCCCTCGCCCGATGCGCTGTATCTGATCGACGCGTCCATCTTCGTCTTCCGTGCGTGGCATGCCGTACCGAATACCGTGGTCGATGCGGACGGCAATCCGGTCAACGCGTTCCACGGGTTTGCACGGTTTCTCGGCGATCTGATCGAGCAGGTCGGACCGCAGCGCGTCGCCGTGGCGTTCGATGAACGGCTCGCATCGTCGTATCGCAACCAGATCTTTCCCGCGTACAAGGCCAATCGGGAACCGGCGCCGGTGGAATTGCGGCGCCAGTTTTCATTGTGCCGCAGACTCTGTCCCGCGCTGGGCGTCGCTTCGTTCTACAGCAATGAATACGAAGCCGACGACATCATCGGCACGCTGGCCGCGCGGGCACGTGCCGCAGGCGAGAAGGTTGTCATCGTCTCGCGCGACAAGGACCTTGCGCAGCTCGTGCGTCCGGGCGATGAATACTGGGACTATCTCGACGACCGGCGTTACCGTTACGAACAGATTGCCGAACGCTTCGGCGTAGTACCCGAGCGCATGGCGTGTTTTCTCGCATTGATGGGTGATGCCGTCGACAACATTCCCGGTGTGCCCGGCATCGGCCGCAAGACGGCGTCGCTGCTGTTCCGGCATTTCGAGTCGCTGACTCATCTCTATGAAGATCTCGACGGTGTGCTGCGACTGAAAATCCGCAACGCAGGATTTGTCTGCGGACAGTTGCGCGACTATCAGGACGCCGCATTTCTCGCGCGTCGACTCACCGCCATCGCCTGCGATATTCCGCTCGAGGCGCCGCTGCCGGCGCTGACCCGTCAGGCACCGGACCTGCGTGCCCTCGACATGCTCTACGATTCCGTGGGATTCGGGCGCCTGCTGCGCAATCAGGCCGAGCGCCTGCTGGATGCGTGGCACAAGCGTTCGCGCCCGTATCAGCCCACCGCGCTGGCCGGCTGAGATTCTCGACAAATCCCGCACAAATTCGCCGCGGCACCGGCGCGCTGTTGCGTCAGGCTTCAGCTCTGAAGCAGCGCGGCGAGGTCATCATGAAGCGGGCAATGGCGACGGCGATGGTTGCGGCGATGACGTTGACGTCGGTCGCCCGGGCAGATGCGCCGGCAGGCCGGACCATTTTCAAATGCAGATCGGCGGAGGGCCTGGTTTTCTCGGACCGTCCCTGCGGGCCGTCGAGTGAACCCTATCAACCCGATCTGGGTTCCGTGAGCGTGGTCGACAGCGTCGTTGCACCCGCAACGTCGGTGACCTCGCGGCCGGCTCCGGCAGCGCGCCAGTCTTCCCGGCCCGTACCCTCCAGAGCACAGACCTGCGCCCGCCTGGATGAGTCCCTTCACAGGATCGCGGCGACCATGCGCTCCGGTTACGGGGTCAAACAAGGCGAGCGACTCAAGGAACGCAAGCGCGAGCTCGAGGCCCGGCGTCGGGCCGAGAAGTGTTAGCCCCTCATGCGGCCAGCGAACCGCAGGTGCCGCACGGCGATCGATGGGCGGCGGCCGACTGCGGCCGGGCGAAGCGGTCCGCGTAATTCCCCCCGTTCTTCCCACCCCGGCCGCTGACGCATAATCGCCGCACCCGATAGGTCGGGAACGATTCCCAGCAGAACAACGATGGGGGACTTCGCCATGTTCGCAGCGCGCATATTCAGATGGGCGGGTATGTCGGTCATCGCTTTGTGTCTTGCGATGCCGGTTCAGGCCCAGAACAACAAGGCGGTGGATGATCTGTTCACGCAGGCGCAGGCAGCACTGTCCAAAGGCAAGCCGGAGGAAGCCATATCCTTGTTGCGCAAGGCCATCGATCAGGCCCCGGACCGCGCCGATCTCTACCTGCTTCGCTCACGCGCCCGTGATTCTTCCGGCAAGTTCGATGCGGCACTCGACGATGCCAGCAAGTACATCCAGCTCGAGCCGCAGGATGCGTACGGTTACATCAATCGCTCGCGCGTCTATCAGTCGCTCGACAAGAACGATCAGGCGCTGGCCGACGCCAACAAGGCCATCGAACTCGCCCCGAAAGATCCCGACGCCTACTACCGCCGCGCCGACATCTACTCCGCCATGGGCAAGAACGCCGAAGCCAAAGCGGACGAGGCAAAAGCCGAGGCGCTGGATCAATGATCGTGACGCAACGTCGCGGCTACTGAAGAGGCAATGCCGGGCAGAATCCGGCATTGCCTTCACATAAGCGTTCCCGCGATGCGATGCTGAATCGTTCATCCCACGACGAACGCTGACAGCAGAATTTGCAGCCCAATGCGGACTGCTCGCGAAGTTGGGATCTGCCAACGTGCAGTACAACTGTGCCGGTTCAGGGCAGGTCCGGCGTGGCAGAATCGCTGCTCATTGAGACGGGAGTGAGCAGAGGTGCAGTCGGCCGGTGCAGTCAGCGATTCCTTGCGGCGCGATGGCTACGTGCTGCTCGCGCCGGGGGATGTCGTCAGCATGCTGGGATTGGCGCCCGCCGCACTCGATACGTTGCGGCCTTCGTGGTCTCGGTTGCCGCGCGATACATGGCTGCGCGACGGCGGTAACTATCGCCATCGCAGACACAGCTGTTTCATCGAAGATCCATCCAGCGATTCGCTCCGGCGCACGCCGCACCGCGCTCACTGGCAACCCACGGATTACAACGCTCTGCACGGCGGCATGGAGCGCTGGTTCGAGCCGATTGAGCCCGGGATCGTCGGGAACCCCGTGTGGTCGGCGTTGCTGCACGCGCTGGGTCATGTTTTCGCGACGGTGCACCCCGTAACGCGCTGGTATATCGAAGCGCATCAGTTCCGGATCGATACCGCGGCGGGTATCGGTCGTCCCACGCCCGAAGGCGCGCACCGCGATGGTGTCGACTACGTGGCCGTGATCCTGGTCGAGCGCCGCAACGTGCGCGGCGGCGAGACGCGCGTGTTCCAGGCGCAGGGCATCGCCGGTGTGCGCTTCACCATGTCTGAAGCGTGGACCATGCTGCTGCTCGACGACGCGCGCGTCATCCATGAAACGACGCCGATTCAGCCGGATGGCGAGCAGGGTGCGCGCGATACGCTGGTGCTGACTTATCGCGCCAACGGATTTCAGGAGCCCGGAGTGCCGGCTGTGGGCGGTTGACCGTTGACGGCCCTCGCAAGAAGCACAATCCTCCCACCCGTCACCCGTCACCCGTCACCCGTCACCCGTCACCCGTCATGCCAAGCTTTGCCTCACGTCTCAGCAGCGCCATTGCCATCCACAGTCCGCTCTGTGTCGGTATCGACCCCTCCGCTTCATTGCTCAAAGGCTGCGGTCTGCCCGACAGTGCTGAGGGCGCATTCGAGTTCGGCAAGCGGGTTCTGGAGGCGGGCGAATTCCAGTTCTCCATCGTCAAGCCGCAGTCCGCATTCTTTGAACGTTTCGGCAGCACGGGTTTGAAGGCGCTGGAGGAGATCACTCATCTGGCGCGCGCCCGCGAAGTGCTGGTGCTGATCGACGGCAAGCGCGGCGACATCGATACGACCGCGGAGGCGTATGCCGAAGGCTATTTCGCTCCCGATAGTCCGCTGCGTGCCGACGCGGTCACGACACATGCGTATCTCGGTTTTGCGGCGCTGGAGAAATTCCTCGCCATTGCCCTGCGCAATGACGGCGGTGTGTTCGTCGTCGTGCGCTCTTCCAATCCGGAAGGCCGTGACCTGCAGCTTGCGACGCTGCCTGACGGCGAAACCGTGGCAGGCAACCTCGCTCGCCTGATTGCCGAACGCAATCAGCGAGCCGGGACGGAAGTCCTCGGCCCCATCGGCGCCGTGGTGGGTGCCACGTGCGAGGACGCAGAAGCCACGGCGGCGGCCATGCCTTCCTCATTCATTCTGGCTCCGGGGGTCGGCGCACAGGGCGCCACCATGCAGGATGTGCTGAATCGCATGCCGTCCGCGCGCGGACGCGTGTTGCCCAACGTCTCGCGAGCCATCCTTGCCAACGGGTCATCGCCGGACCAGATTCGCAGTACCATTCGCGCGCTTCAGGCCCAGGCGCGGACCCTGCTGTGATCTGACAGAAAAGCCAGAGCGGCGGCAATCCGGATGTGACGTGCGCGACGTCACCGTGACCTCCGGCCAATGCCCGCCATGGCTTCATTCAATCAGGCTCGCAGGTCGCAGCGTTTGCGAGTTGACGCCCGGAGGATCGATGCACTACCTGCTCATGTACGACTTCGCGCCCGACTATCTCGAGCGCCGCCCCTCGTTTCGCGCTGAGCATCTGCGCAGCGCCTGGGCTGCGGTGGAGCGAGGAGAACTCCTGCTGGGCGGCGCATTGGCCGATCCCGCAGACATGGGCGTTCTGCTGTTCGATTGCGAGTCGCCCGCCGTCGTCGAGCGCTTCGCAACGTCCGATCCTTACGTGAAGAACGGACTGGTGACCCGCTGGCGGGTGCGGCGCTGGCTCACCGCGGTCGGCAACGACGCAGAGAACCCGGTACGCTGAGGAATCATCCGCGCGCTATTTCGTCGGTATCTGCACGGCACCGCGCACTCGTTCGTGCCGGATGCTGCCGTTGCTGTCGGCTCGCACGGTGAAGTTGCCACCGATGTCGGCGGCGGTGATGTCGCCCGAGCTGTCCTGATCAATCGTCAGATCGCCGGTGAGGTGACGCACGACGATTTCGCCTGAGCTGTCGTTGTGTATGTGGACACTGCGGGCGCGCTCGATGCGGATATCGCCTGAACTGTCGACGGGAATCTCGACGTCGCCTGCGACATCCTCGATCTCCATGTCGCCTGAGCTGTCGGTCACGCTGACGTTGCCGCTGACATGCTCGATCTCCAGATCCCCCGAACTGTCGCTGACTTTAAGATCGCCATGGATGTCTTCGATGTCGGCGTCGCCGGAGCCATCGCTGACCACTGCCGACTTCACATTGCGCAGCTCCAGATCGCCGCTCGAATCCTCGAGTTCGACAGCCAGCCCATCGGGTATCGCCAGCGTCAGATCCAGTGACGTATTGCGGCCCACCGACAGTCCATGATGATCGGGTATGAGCGTCTTCACCTGGATTGTGTCGCCTTCGCGGCGGGTCTCGATCTGAATCTGTCCGAGCAGTTCATCGTTCGGCGCGCAGGCCTTGCCGGTGGCCTGCACCTGCGTCTGCGCACTGCTGCCGCTGACCTTAAGTTCGCCAGCGCCTGCAACGATGACGATTCTGGCGGCGCCGGCTGCGTCCACGGTGGCGGAACGGTCCGCACCGTGCAGACACCAGTCGTCAGCATGAGCAGTGGTGACAAAAGCCAGGGCGATGCTTGCGATGGGCAGCAACTTGGTCATGGCGCAGTCCTGAGTGCAGGTAGGTCCCGGTTGGACGCGCCTGCACCGGAAAAGGTTGCCAGGCGACGGCCTGACTCATTGCGTTTCGCGCAGAACCGCCAGCAACAGTCGACGTTCCAGGCGCTCGCGCCAGGTCGATGGACTGGCCAGTTGCATCCGTTCAAGCAAAGGCCGCAGGCGGGCATCGTCGGGACTGGTGCGCAGGGCAAGACGTGCGAGTTGCAGGCGGCCGGACCACGTGGCTGCGCGTCCAGCGAGGGACCGCAAGGCCCGCGATAACGTCAGTTCCTCCGGGGTGAAATCCGAGCCGAAGGGAAGTTCGGGAAACAGGCCGCGCTCGCGCCAGAGCGCAAAGCGCGCCTGCAGCGTCTGCGGCAGATTCGCGCGCGCTGCATCGGGAATGCGAAAGTCGCGCGGCAGTTTGTGGGCGCGCTGTGCCGCCGCGACGAACGAGTCCTGGAAGCGCGCGTCCATGATGTCCACCAGCGCAGCGGCAACGTCACGATCGGTACGGCCGCGCAGATCGGCGATCCCGTACTCCGTGACGACGATGTCGCGCAGATGTCGCGGGATGGTGCAGTGAGCATAGTTCCACAGGATGTTGGAGACGACACGGCCATGCGTGGTGCGTGTGGCGCGCAGGCACAGGATGGACCGCGCCTCCGGCAATGCGTGCGCCATCGCGACGAAGTTGTACTGGCCGCCGACGCCGCTCACCACGCGTCCGTCAGCGAGCCCATCGGACACGGCTGCACCGAGTCCCGTCACCATCATGGTGCTGTTGACGAAGCGTGCGAAACGGCGCTGAGCGATCTTGAGTTCGGCTTCGTGGCCATAGAGTTCGTTGACGTAACTGATGCCACGCATGGCAAACAGGCGACGCTGCTCCGCCGGCAGTTCTCGCAGATCACGATAGAAATCCTTCGGCCCGAAAAAGAATCCCGCGTCCACGAGTACGCCGTTGCGCAGCCGATCGCCGAGGCAGCATCGGGCCACTGCGGCGCGATTGGCGGGATCGTCGAAGCCGGCGGGCAGCGCCGAACCGTCGGGCGAGACCAGCGAACCACGCTCGTACTGCACCTCGTCGCGGAAAACGCCGACATCGCGCAGTTCGGTGAAATCGGCATAGGACATGCGATTCATGCCGGCAGCGCTCAGGGCATCGAGCGTGCGCTGGCTGACCGTCTCGTCGATGTGACCCTCATCGAGCAGTCGTTGCAGTCGTGCACTGGGATAGACGCGACGTTTCAGGATTCCGCTGCGGTACAGATCGAGAAAGCCATCGGCGAGCATTTCAGAGCAGCCGTAGAGTCCGCGCTCGAAGGGTGCCGTGCCACCTTCGCTTTCGATCAGACGGCGCTGACGTTCGAGGGTGCCGCTGACTTCCAGAATCTCGCGGTAGATCGCCGGCTGCTGATGTCGCAATTGCGTCGCGTATACGATGGCATCGCCAAGTTCGCCGATGCCCAGCTGCAGCGTGCCGCCATCGCGCAGCAACGCACTGACATTGAGTGCGATCGCATGTTCGGTCAGCGCGATCGGCGTGTTGGGCGGACAGAACAACGGAAAATCCAGCACCGTGTCGTCCAGCAGGAAGTCGAACGTGTCGGCCGACACCAGCGCATCGCCGTACATGAACGGCAACTGGCGATGGACCTGGCCGATGAGCACAAACGGTCGACCGCTGGTGCGCATGGCGGTGATCTGCGGCAGCAGATCTGCAGTCAGATCGGGATTCGAACCCAGGCTCAGAACGCTGCCAGGCATTTCGCCCGGCGGCGGCGGCGCGACAACTTGTGCGATCACGTTCATGCCGTGACGCAGCGCGTCGCGTGCCACATGCGTGTAGTTCGAACTCAGGTAGTGCGCTTGCAGGTGTTCGTTGTCGAGCCAGGCGCCGGGTTCGAGAAAGAACTCCAGAACCTCGATGTTCGGAGGCAGGGTGCCCGCGCCGATCAGGTTCAGGTATTCCAGCCCGGGATAGGCGCCGAACACCCGCTGCGTCAGCGGCCCGAGCAACCGCCGTTCCAGATCGCTGCGGCCGCGTGGCACACGCAACGACAGGGCGGTAATGATGGTGAGATGCACGGAGCGGTCGGCGACTGCGCGTCTGACGAACGCATTCGCCAGGGGATTGGGCTTGCCGATCGCCACCGGCAGGCCGAGCACGATGCGATTGCCGACGCGGCGCAGGGTTGCTTCCACGCACGCATCCGGATCGCTGAAGTGTGTGGGCGTGGTCGCGCTCATGTATCAGCTTATGCAGCGCGTGATTGCTGGCGCAAAGCCAGCACAGACAGGCGAGGGTGATGCCGGAGCGGCGGTGTGCGGATCTGAAGACTCGGACATCTCGCGGCGGCATCCCGATGCGGCTGATATCTGCCGCGAGTGTCGACTATTTCAGGCGCAATGCGAAGTGGATCTGCACATCGTTGCCAACCGTGTCGGTGTCCTGCCACTCGCCCTGGCCGACACCGAAATCGAGCCGCCGGATCTGGCTGGAGCCTTTCAGCCATGCACCGTCAGCGTTCTTCTCAAAAGAGAACTCGATGGGGACGGCTCTTGTCACATCGCGCAGCGTCAGTTGACCGGTTGCACTGAATTTGCCCGTGCCCTTGTCGGTAAATTGCTCTGCTACGTAGTGCGCCTTCGGCCATTTGGTCACATTGAACAGATCGGCACCGCGCAACGTATCGTCGCGTTCGGCGTCCTGTGTGTTGACCGAGGTCATCTCGATCTGCACATCGAAACGGCTGCCGGCAAGATCCGCAGGGTCGAAGCGGATGTCCGCACTGAACCTGTCGAAGCCTCCGTCAAACTTTGCACCGGCCTGGGTTGCCGTGAAGCCGAGAGAGCTTTCGGCGGGCTGCAGGCTCCATTGTGTAGCGGCGCATGCCAGGCTCAGCACGAACACTGTGGCGAGAAAGAGCAGAGGGCGCTTCGGCATGGAAATACGTCCGGTCATTGGCGTGGGGGTTTCGGCAGCATGCGCCGCAAAACATCATCGCCATCGATGAAATGATGTTTCAGGGCGGCGGCGGCGTGCAGCAGCGCGATGATGAGCAGAGTGTACGCGACGATTTCGTGAGCTTCATGCAACGGATCGTAGAGAGCCCTGGACGGCCCGATGAGGTCCGGCAGAGTGAAGACACCGAACCAGCTCACCGGGAAATTGCGCGCCGATGACATCAGCCAGCCGAGCAGCGGCGTGATCATGATGAGTCCGTACAGGGCGATGTGCGACAGATGCGCTGCGAATCGCTGCCAGCGCGGCATCTGCGCAGGCAGCGGTGGCGCCGGATTGAAGGCTCGCCAGATCAGACGCATGACCGCCAGCGCGAAAATGGTCATGCCGGACGATTTGTGCAGAGCCAGCACCGACACCTTGGCTGGGCCGAGCGGCAGAGCATCGGCGCGCAGCGCGAGGACGAACTGGCAGATGATGAGCACGACAACTGTCCAGTGCAGCAGTTGCGCAATTGCGCCGTAACGTTGTCCGGAGTTCCTGATCTGCATGGAAGACGGTTTTCGATCCGGTGTTGGGAGGTGCTTGCGGTGGCGGCAGTTTACGATATCGCAGGCATTGCATGGCCATGCGCCAGGAGATCGGCATGACACGTTGTGAGAGACCGCAAAGACTCGCGCGAGTTGCCATCCTGTGCAGCGCTTTGTTGCTCACGGCGTGCCCGCCGCACCGACCGCCGCCGCCGCAAGAGCCGGTCCCGGTCGAATCAGGACCGCCGGCGCCACCTGCCGTGCCTCAACAACAGGGTATTACGACCTACGAAGTGGATCCTGAAGCATCCAGCGTGCACATCCTCGTGTACCGCGCCGGGGCGCTCGCGCGTTTCGGACACAACCATGTGCTGTCCGTGCAGGAACTGCGCGGACAGATCTGGACCCATGCGTCCCTGTCGAAGTCAGGCTTCAATCTGGCGTTTCCGGTGAATCGAATCACGGTCGATGATCCGCAGGCGCGTCTGGCGGAAGGAGGCGATTTTTCGTCCGAAGTGTCGCCGTCCGATCGCGAGGGGACGCGCAGAAACATGCTGCGCGCCGATGTGATGGACGCAGCGCACTACCCGGAGGTCCAGCTGAAATCCGTGCGCATGGGCGGCACGGTTCAGCAACCGCAGATGACGGTGCGCATCACGATGCGCAACGTATCGCGCGATGTGCCTGTGGCTGCCATCGTGAAAGTGGCAGGAAATCGCATCACGGCAAGCGGAGCGTTCGACGTGTTGCAGACGCAGTTCGGGATGAAGCCGTTCACTGCGGCGCTCGGCGCCTTGGCCGTGCAGGACAAACTGCATGTGCGCTTCAATGTGGTCGCGCAACGTCGGGAGAATTCAGAGTGATCGGTGACGAATAGACGCAGCGACAATGCGGAAAAGTCAGAGATCGGATTGCATCAGGAGCAATCGTGTTCCTTCCGGCGCTTCGATAATGGCGTTGCTCGTATCGTCCAGACTGTCCGGCATTTCGTCCGACAGTTCGAAGCCCTCGGCGCGCAACCGCGCAAGCCGGTCGGCCATCGTCGCGTCTTCGAAGCTCAGCACAGGCTGACGCAGGGCACGAGTGCGATACAGGCTCAGGTTCAGGTGATCGCTCGCCAGCGACGTGCGGGGGAACGGCAGCGATTCTTCCTCCATCGCGACGAAGCCCAGCGGTTCCCAGAATTCGCGGCAGGCAGCCGTGTCGCGCACAGGCACGCCGAATTCGCTGAAGTACCCGCACAGCGTCTCGCTGAGCGTACTGGAGTCTGGTGGCGAGAACGTTCGCGCTTCGAGCAGATTGACGCACTGGCCGGCGGGATCCGTGAATGTCGCCTGATTGAAGACATCGTTGCCGATCCGTTCCTGATCGATGGTGATGCCCGACTGACGCAGCGAGTCGAGCCCTCGGGCGAGCTGCGGCAGTACGAAAGTGAGCGCTGGCGATCGGATGAAGCCACCGTGCAGCCCGATGAACAAGCGGCCGTCGGTCACTACGGCATACGGATACGGCCACGTTTCATTCACGCTGGCCTGTGTGAAGCCGAGCGCTTCATAGAATGCCAGCGAGTCCTGGATGACCGGCGTATGAATGCTGATTTCCAGAAAGCGGCCGAGCATCAGATGCGGGCTCCGAGGCGTGCCGCGCGGCGAGCGGTGTTCTCGTCGGCTGCGTCGATCACAGGCCACCCTTGGGTATGTCGAACGACGAGATCGCTCAAGACGGCCACATGTGCATTGCTCGCATTCAGGGCGGGAATGTAGTCGTACACCTCGCCGCCATGGGCGAGGAAAGTATTGCGATTGCGAATCGCAATCTCTTCAAGCGTTTCCAGGCAGTCAACCGCGAAGCCGGGACAGATGACGCTGACGCGGCTGCGTCCTGATTTTGCGTACTGAATCAGCAGTTCGTCCGTGTAGGGGCGCAGCCATTCGGCGCGTCCCACCTGCGACTGAAAACTCACGCTCCATTCTTCGGACGAAAGCCCGAGCCGTTCGCTGACCAGCCGGGCCGTCTTCAGACTCTGGCAGTGATACGGATCGCCAGCCAGGAGGTAGCTGCGTGGCACGCCGTGAAACGAAAACACCAGATGATTGCGCGGGCTGGTGCGCCAGTGCTCGAGAATGCTCGCCGCAATGGCATCGATGTAACCTGCATCGTCATGGTACTGCGTGACGAATCGCAGTTCGGGAAGCCAGCGATATTCGCGCAGCACGGTTGTCACGCGATCGAACACGGACGCGGTGGTCGTCGCTGAATATTGAGGGTAGAGCGGCAGAACCAGCAGGCGGCGCACGCCCTGTTCGTACATGTTGCGCAGAGCTGCAGGAATCGAAGGCGAGCCATAACTCATGCCCAGGCCCACCAGCATCTCCTGCCCGAGCCTTGCGGCAAGACTCCTCTGTAACTGGCTGGCAAGCTCGGCGCTGTGCATCAGCAGGGGCGAACCCTGCGGCGTCCAGATCTGCTGATAGGCATGCGCGCTGCGTGCCGGACGAATCCGCAGGATCACTCCATGCAATACCGGCCACCACAGCCAGCGCGGCGTCTCGATGACCCGTGGATCCGAGAGAAACTCGGCGAGGAAACGCCTGACCGCCGACGGCGTCGGAGCGTCCGGCGTGCCGAGGTTTATCAGCAGGACGCCCGAACGCTCGACACTACCGTGATCGTGGGAGGGCTGTCCGAAGTAGCGAGGCATGTACGACCGCAGAATCCCGATGGGGGCCGTAGTCTGGCGCATCCGGACCCGTGAAGTCATGGCGGCGCGTGGTGGGGCTGCCATGAAAATGAAACCCCGCGCGTGGCGGGGTTTCTGCGATCGAGCTGGGGGTCAGTTCCTGATTCTGCGACGGCGCGCGCCCGCGGCGATGCCCAGCAAACCGATGCCGAGCAGGCCAAGGGTTGCCGGTTCGGGCACGCCGCTGACTTTCTGATAGCCGTTGGCGACCAGGTCTGAGCCGCCGAACACGAAATCACCTGTGAGCGAGGTGATGGATACGGTCAGCGAACCAAACAGATTCAGTTCTGCCAGACCGGCAAGGGACCAGCCCTGATAAGCATCGCTGCCGAACGTCAGAATCAGCGCGTCGCCGAAGACTCCGGGAACATCGACGAAGGCCGCTGCCACGTCATGCCACTGGTCCTGTTCGCTGTCGTACAGGTCGATCGACAGCAGGAAGTCGGTGACCAGATCGCTGCCGACGTTGAAGCGATCCGAAATATCGTGGGTATAGGTGATGAAGTCGTCAGTGCTGAGCGGCACGCCGCCGTCGATGTGATCCGTCCAGGCAGCGGGGATATAGGCCGCCTGCGCAGTACTTCCCAGTCCAACCGCAGCGATCAATACGAGTAGCGAACGCACCATCATGTGGCTCCGGCCCATCCCGTTGGGAAGTCATCGGTGGATGCTGGGTAGCCGGCGAGCTCGCTGCCAGTGGGAATTTCCACTATCCATCAACGACTTGCCGATTCATCCGGTCGGGCGCTGTAGCCGCTGCTGACGCCGCTCGATATCGACTCAGACTTTTCTGCCTGGCGTACTGAGGGAATCCCCGGCCTTTTGTCGCTATTACCTTCAGGAAGTCATGTGTGTGATGAGGACCCATCACAGGGACCCGCAAGGCCGGGGCATGCAACCGGGCATGGACGCCTCTCTCAACTGCACGTCCTCTCCATCGCTGCCGTCTCGTCTCGAGTGCCATCCGGCCGAGCCGCGATTCGCTACTGCCCCCTCCCCGGAATCGCGATGTTTCTGCCGGCCGGCACGCTGTACGGCTTGGTGCTGCAAGCTGACAGCTGCCTCGGAGTGCGGTCGGTCGTTGCCGGAGGTTGCCGCCCATGCATCCCTCCTGAAACGTACCGGCCGCCTCCGCTTTTGAAATCGCTCAGCGGTTGTAACCGTATCCCAGGGTCTCGATCTCTTCGACGACGCCATCCACGAAGCGGATGCGGCGCATGAGCTTGTAAGGGCCGAAGTTGTACGTCCAGATGTCGACCGGCACTTCCATCAACTCATCGCCGAAAAAGTACTCGCGCCCATTCACGCGATACGATGGTCGTCGCAGGATCGAGCGCCTCTGGACATCCGCGGGTTCACCGCAGAGGTCACGCACTGTGGAGATCAGATCGCCATCCTGAATGATCCGGTTGCCGCAGCGCATGCTGTCCGCAGCGGCCACGTCGCAGAGAAGGAATGCAGCGCATGCCAGCAAAGTACGCATGCTCTCATGGTGTGCTTCGCTGCATGAATTCGCCGTGAACCTGGTTTCGATTCTGACCTTTCCGGTCCGCTCCCGCGTCTCGATCACGAGGCGGCTTTTTCCGCGGCGGTGTCCGGCGCAGTGGTCACGGCGGCGGAGGCGATCTGATTGCGTCCCAGGCATTTGGCGCGATACAGCGCTTCGTCTGCGGCGCTCAGCAGTTCGTGAGGTGTCGCGATCTGCGATGGCAGGACCGTGGCGACGCCGCCGCTCAAGGTCACCCGATCCGCAGCGTGTGCGGCACCATGAGAAATGCCGAGTCGCCAGATGCGTCGCCTGAGCCGTTCGGCGTAGAGCGCTGCTCTGCGCGCATCGACGCCGGGCAGGATGACGGCAAATTCTTCGCCGCCATAGCGCGCGACCAGATCGCCACCACGGCGGAACGTCTCATTGAGAGTCTGCGCCACTTTGCGCAACACGTCGTCGCCGCGGGCGTGCCCGTACGTATCGTTGAAGCGTTTGAATTCGTCCAGGTCCAGGAAAATGAGGGAGAGCGGCTGGCCGTCGCGCCGTGCCCGACGCAACTCGCGCTCGAGCGAACGATCGAACTGGCGCCGGTTGGCGATGCCCGTGAGCGCATCCACTGCCACCAGCCGTTGCAGGCGCTGGTTAGCCGCTTGCAGTGCCATGCGCGATTCCACCAGCGCCGCGTTGCGTTCCTGGAGTTCGCGCATGTTGCGTTCAGTCTGCGCGGCGAATTCGGCGTGCGAGGCTTCGATCCGCGTCCTGAACTCCCGGTGCTCGAGTGCCCTGGTCTCCAGCGACGACAGGCGCCGTGCAATGCGGCGACAGGTTCGCGACATGAGTCCGACGCCGATGAGCGCAATGACGGCGAGCGCGGCGATGACGAACGCGCTCCAGTCAGAAGGCGCCGAAGCGGCAGCCAGTGTGGCTACATCGGAGTCCATGCGTGCGCAGAACCTTTGACGATGTTGTGGGTCCGTCCCGGCGGTGGAGGCGGACGGCCTTATCTCAGCACACCCGCAGGCGTGTTGAACATGGTTGCAATAACGGATGAGGTCCGGCAGGACGTGCACTGATGAGGCGCATTCAAAAGTGATTTCTTAAAGTCCTGCTTGACGCCCCTGATCTGGCTGACGAAACTGGCGCCGCCCTCCGGCAATGCCGTTGCGACTCATGAATTCCTCCGCGTCCACGCCGCAAAATCATTTCGCGACCTTCGCGGAGTTTTATCCGTACTACCTCACGGAGCACAGTCATCCGGTGTGCCGCCGACTGCATTTTGTCGGTACCGCGCTCGTGATTGCGTGTCTGGTCGTGGCACTTGTTTCGAGAAACGCATGGTGGCTCACGGGCATGCCGATCGCCGGCTACAGTTTTGCGTGGCTCGGGCATTTCATGTTCGAAAAGAACCGGCCCGCTACTTTTGCGCATCCCCTCTACAGCCTGCTCGCTGACTTCGTCCTGTTCCGGGACATGCTGATCGGGCGGATCCGTTTCTGACCCATGCCGACCTCCGCCATCGATCGCGCCTTTGAGCGGCGTCTGGCCGCGCTCGTCAATGCACGTGAGCGCGGGGTGCTGCAAGGCGGGCTGAAGGGAGTCGAAAAGGAATCCCTGCGCGTTCGCCCGGACGGCGCGCTGGCAAAGACGCCGCACCCCGTCGCACTGGGATCGGCGCTGACGCACGACTACATCACCATGGACTACTCGGAGGCGCTGATCGAACTGGTCACGCCGGCCTTCCGGGAGTCCTGGGAGTTGCTGCAGTTCCTCTGCGATCTGCATCAGTTCGTCTACCGGCACATTGCGGATGAGTTGCTCTGGGCAACCAGCATGCCCTGCATCCTGGGCGATGACTCGAGCATCCCGGTTGCCCGCTTCGGTACATCGAACATAGGCCGCATGAAAGAGGTGTACCGGGTCGGCCTGGGTTATCGCTACGGCCGGATGATGCAGGCCATCTCCGGCGTGCACTTCAACTATTCATTCCCCGCGCAGTTCTGGCCGGTGCTGGCAGATGCGCGCCAGACGCACGCTGCCGATCAGGATTTCATCTCTGCCCAATATTTCGGCCTGCTGCGCAACTATCGCCGCTATGGCTGGCTGATCCTCTATCTGTTCGGGAATTCTCCGGCGCTGTGCGGATCCTTCGTGAAGGGCCGCGAGCATTCGCTGCGGCAATTGCGTCCCGGCACATTCTACGAACCGCACGCAACATCACTGCGCATGTCGGATCTCGGCTATCGCAACAAGAGCCAGGCCGGGGTGCGCATTTCGGTGAACAGCCTGGATGAGTACGTGCGCGACCTGACCATCGCCGTCAGCACGCCGCATCCCGAATACGAAAGGATCGGGGTGAAAGTGGACGGCGAATATCGTCAGCTCAACGCCAACCTGCTGCAGATCGAGAACGAGTACTACAGCTACATCAGGCCGAAGCGAGTCACGCGTTCGGGCGAGCATCCCACGCAGGCGCTGCAACGCGCAGGCGTGGAATACGTCGAGTTTCGTGCGCTCGATGTCAGCGCATTCGATCCCGTGGGTGTGAACCAGAACAAGCTGCGCTTTCTGGAGGCGTTTGCAGCGCTGTGCCTGCTCAAGGACAGCCCGCCGATTGCCCACGACGAGGACGCTTCGCTCGATGGCAATCACGCCCTGGTCGCGCATCGCGGTCGCGAACCGGGCCTGCAACTCAATCGCAACGGACGGCCGGCAGAATTGCGCACCTGGGCGCTGGAACTGATCGATTCCATGCGCGGCGTCTGCGAACTGCTCGATGAAGGTGACGAGCGGCGCCCGTACACCGCGGCCCTGGAGCTGCAGGAGGCCAAAGTGCTCGACCCGGCGCGCACGCCGTCGGCGCGCACGCTCGAGGAACTCACTTCCACCGGGGAATCGTTTGCGCAAATGGCCCTGCGCATGTCGGCATTGCATCGCAACTACTTTCTCGACCTGTATCCGCCCAATGAACAGCGGCTGGCAGAGTTTGCGTCGCAGGCGCAGGAGTCCCTGGAGCGGCAGGCGTCGATAGAGCGCTCGGATACCGTGACATTTGATGAATATCTGGCGAACTATTTTCGCCGGTAGCCGTTCAATCGCCTGTGTATCCAGCCCGCCACACCCTCGAACAGACATAATTCCGGTCCGGGCTCCGGAAACAGGTTTAGTCCGTCACAAAAATTAGGCAAAATGAGAACTGCGCACTCCGGGAAAACCTCACCGGGGTTACACTACTGCGCACATTGTTGCCTTGTCTCTCTCATACCACATGCGTCCCAAGCAGGCGCAGCGAAAGGCAGCAGAGTCTCGAAACTCGAATGGGGATGCGCAGTTTCGATCGGGGCAGTCATCAACCATTCGAGTTCGTCAGGGACGACGTCGTTCGTGGATCTATGAGCAGCATTCAAGAAACCATTACGGATCGTCTGATCGAGCCGGCGGCGGCCGCCAACGCGGACCAGCTCGACGCGCAGCGCGCGAATGCGCCCGCGAATCTCACCGCCACCGCAACGGGCTGGGACGCTTATGAAGTCTGGCGCCGTTTCATCAAGGAAGCCCGCGAGCGCCGGGAGAACCCTTCGGACCGCTGATCGCCTGCGTTCTCACACGGCGCCGATGTCATCGAGGCGCCCCGGCATTCCAACAACGAAACCCTGGGCGTAGTCCACGCCGATCTCGCGAAGCTTGTCGAGCACGATGCGATTCTCGACCGACTCCGCGATGACTTTCTTTCCCATGACGTGACCGATCTCGGTGATGGATCGCACCATTTCCAGATCCACCATGTCGGTTGCGATGTTGCCGGCGAGCAGGCCGTCGATCTTCAGAAAATCGACGGCCAGCGCTTTCAGATAGGCAAAGGACGAGACGCCGCTGCCGAAATCGTCGAGGCTGAAGGCACAGCCGGTGCCGCGCAGCCCCGCGATCAGTCGATTCGCGTGTGTCAGGTTGCCGATGGCGGCAGCTTCGGTGATCTCGAAGCCGAGTTTGTGAGGTGGCACCGCGTGCCACCGCAGTCGTTCCTCGACCAGGGTCTGCAGCTGCGGATCGCCCAGCGAATCGCCTGACAGATTGATGAAGATGCGTTCGATGCGCTCGACCTGCGCGCGGTGCTGTGCCACCCAGGCCAGTGCCGCATCCAGTACCCACCGGTCCACACGCTGCGCGAGGTTGTAACGCTCGACCGCCGGCAGGAACGCGCCCGGAGGTACGACCCGGCCCTGTTCATCGTGCATGCGCAGCAGCAACTCGAAGCTCAGCAGCGATGCTGCTGAACGTCTGAGCGGCACGATGGGCTGAGCTTCCAGAAAGAATCGATCGTCCGTGAACGCCTGTTTGACGCGCCCCACCCATTGCATCTCGCCACGACGTTGCACCGAGCCGGCGTCGTCTTCGGTGCTGATGTGAATGCGGTTGCGACCTGCGTGTTTCGCCGTGTAGCACGCGGCATCGGCCGCCTGCATGAGTTGCGTGATGCCTTTCAGAGGTGCACGAATGGGTACCAGTCCGATGCTTGCCCCGACAGCAAAGGTGTTTCTGCCCCAGACGAACTGATGTTGCCCGATGGCTTTCAGCAGGCCGCTGGCAACGGCTTCGGCGTCTTCCATCGTGCAGTTGTGCAGCAGCAGCCCGAATTCATCGCCGCCGAGGCGCGCCAGCGTGTCGTTGCTGCGCACGCGCGTCTGCAGTGTCTGAGCGAGCTGACGCAGCAGCTCGTCGCCGGCGACGTGGCCGCAGTTGTCATTGATGGTCTTGAATTCATCCAGATCCAGATAACACAGCGCATGCAGTTCCCCGTTCTGGCAGGAATCGATAGTGCGCTGCAGTCTCGATTCGAACTCGCGCCGGTTCACCAGGCCGGTGAGCGCATCGTGCGTGGCTTCGTACGAAAGCTGCTGCGAGAGCTCATGCGCCTCGGTGATATCGATCAGCGTGCCCTCGTAGTACATCGTGCGGCCGTGTTCATCGCGCACGGCGCGTGAATTTTCCAGCACGACGATGCGTTTGCCGTCCTTGCGTCGCAGTACGAGTTCGGCGTTGCGGATCTCGCCGACCGCCGCCATTTTGTGCATCCAGCCTTCGCGGTCCTGGGCATATACATACAGGTCGCGGGCGATGTTGATCTCGAGAAGTTCGTCCTCGGACGCATAGCCGAGCATTTTCACGAGCGCCGGGTTGGCTGCCATGAAGCGTCCTTCCGGCGTGGTCTGAAATACACCCGCTACCACGTTTTCATACAGCTCGCGATAGCGTGTTTCCGATGCCTTCAGCGCCAGCAATGTGTGGGTACGCTCTGTGGCGTAGCGCAGTGCCCGGGCGAGCAGATTGCTGACGACCTGTTGTTTGACGAGATAGTCGAGGGCGCCGCGTTCCACGCTTTCGATGCCCAGATCTTCATCGGCCTGTCCGACCAGAACGATGACCGGCACCAGGCCGGCCTTGGGCTGCAGACGCAGAAAAGTCGTGAGTCCGAGACTGTCGGGCAGATTCAGATCCAGGAGGATGACGTCGACTCCGCCACGGCGCAGACGCGCAAATCCGTCGGCCAGCGTGCGAACGACGTCCAGTCGATACGGGCAGTCGCGCACCTGGGCGAGCTCCTCGTGCATGAGCTGCTCATCGAGAGCGCTGGCATCGATCAGCAGGACAGTCGTGGAGTCCATGCGCGATGAGACTACACGCGCGCGCCGTCGGGCGACAGACGAGGCGGATACGGTCCGTCGAGGCGAATCATTGGTTTAGAATCCGGCCATGACCTTACTTCGAGTCGCCGAGCCGCAGGAGGAGCGAGCCCAGCGTCTGGAACGCGAGTTCCAGGCCGTGCTCGATGCGGCTGCCGATGCGGTCGTGCTCTTCGATCACGAGGGCCGGATCGAGTTGCTCAATCATGCCGGCGAACGCATGTTCGGGTACAACGAGGAAGACGTGATCGGATTGAAGGTCAATATCCTGCTGCCCGAGCCCTATCGCTCGCAGCACGACAACTACCTGCGCCAGTACATCGAGGCGGGTGAGCCCCGCATCGTCGGTATCGGCAGGGAACTGCTGGCCAAGCGGCGCGACGGCAGCGAGTTCGCAGCCGAACTTGCCATCGGCAGAGTCCAGGGGACGGATCCATCGCGGTTCGTCGGCTTCATCCGCGACATCACCGTGCGTCGCAATGCAGAAGAAGCTCTGCGCCGCAGCGAAGCGCAGCTGACCATTGCTCAGGAAATCGCCAACCTCGGCAACTACGTCGTGCATTTCGACGGCAAGTTCGAGGACTACTGGTCGCCGCACCTGTACCGGGTGCTGGGCCGCCGTTACGGCGAGCGCTACATCGGCGTCTACGAATACCTCGAACCAATGGTGCACGCAGCGGATCGTGCGCGCTGGCAGCAGATGCGCGATGAGCTGGCGGCAGGTGCGCGCTCGGCGGACATCGAATACCGCATCATTCATCCCGACGGCACGATGCGTTACGTGCACCACATTGCTCAGACCACGCGCAGCGCCGATGGCAAGGCGCTGCGACAGGTCGGGACGTTGCACGACATCACCGACCGTCGGCGTGCCGAAGATGAAGCGCGGCAGATGCAGGATCGCATCGCGCACTTCGGCCGCATCTCCACCATGGGTGAAATGGCGGCCGGCATTGCTCACGAAGTCAATCAACCGCTCACCGCGATTGCGACCTATGCGCAGGCGTGTCAGCGGCTGCTGGCGTCCGGCGATGTCGAGGAATCCGAACTCAACGCGGCCCTCGAACAGATCAGCGCACAGGCGTTGCGAGCGGGCGAAGTCATCAGGCGATTGCGCAGCTTCGTGAAGAATCGCGAGGTACGCCGCGAACCCATCGATGCCAACCGGCTGCTGGACGATGTTCAGACACTCGCGCAGACCGACGCGCGTCACAACGGCGTGCGCATTATCGTGGAAGCAGCTGCAAATGCACCGCAGGTGAAAGCCGATGCCGTGCAGATCCAGCAGGTGATCCTCAATCTGGTCCGCAACAGCATCGATGCCATGCAGGACATCCCCGAGGCGCAGCGCGAAATTCTGTTGCGCACGCAGGTCGATGCCGAAGGCGATGTCGAGTTCATGGTGGCGGACAGGGGCCCGGGTGTGGATCCCGCCGCACTCGCGGAAGTATTCAATCCGTTTTTCACGACCAAGCCGCGCGGCACGGGCCTGGGACTGTCCATCAGCCGCTCGATCGTGCGTGCTCATGGCGGAAAACTCTGGTGCAGCGCCAATCCGGGCGGAGGCGCGCGCTTCTTTTTCACATTGCCGGCGGTGCCGGCGCCAGCAGGGAGTTGAGAAGATGAGGGGAACAGCCAGCAGTGCACGGCCGACTATCTTCGTCGTCGACGACGATTCAGCGGTCCGCGATGCCTTGAAGTTGCTGCTGCGCTCTGTGGGGCAGGCGGTCGAGACATTCGGTTCCGGTCAGGAATTCATCGATGCATACACCGAGGATCGGCCGGGCTGCCTGGTGCTGGATATCCGTATGCCGGGCATGTCGGGCCTCGAGCTGCAGCAGAAACTCAACGAGCGTCATTCGATCTTGCCGATCATTTTCATCACCGGTCACGGCGATGTGCCGATGGCCGTGGAGGCCATGCAGGCGGGTGCGGTCGATTTCATTCAGAAGCCGTTTCGCGATCAGGATCTCATCGACCGTATCAATCAGGCGCTGGAGAAAGATGGCAACAATCGCGCTGCGCTCGGCGAGCGTAACGACATTCGCCGTCGCCTCGAAACATTGACGCCGCGCGAACGTGAAGTGCTGGACCTGGTGGTGCATGGCAAGGCGAACAAGGTAATTGCCGGCGATCTGAAATTGAGTCAGCGCACCGTGGAAATTCATCGCGCACGCGTGATGGAAAAAATGCAGGCCTCCTCGCTGGCGCATCTCGTGCGCATGGTGCTCGAAGTCGGACAGACCTGAGCCGCGCAATCGCACTGCACTGTTGCAGGTGGCAACAGGCCTGCTGCGCTTTGCTGAAAATTTTAGGTACAAGTGCGAATTTCTGGCGAATCGTGCAGGCAGAACCATATTGCCCATGCGACCACGGCCCGCAAGCGATTCCACCGCCCCCAATCCTCCCTGCGGCCCGGATGTTTCTTGCACAGTGGCCGTGGCCGCTTTTTTTTCCGGTGCATGCTGTGCGCGTTTCGAGAGCCTGTGGCCCAATCACGCCCCATCGTTGCAGTGATCGAAGCCGACGCAAGGGATCGCCGTACGCTCTGCTCCCTGCTCAGTCCACTCGATGCCGAGATCCACGATTTCGAGAGCGCGGAAAGCTATCTCGCGCATCGTCGCGCAGCGCCTTGTTGTCTGATCAGCGAAGTCACGCTGCCGGGAATGTCCGGCCTCGATCTGCTGCGCGCGCTGCGAGCTGCAGGATTGAACCCGCCGATCATTCTGCTGGGTGAAGAATCGGATGTCGGTGCTGCCGTGATGGCGATGCGTGAAGGCGCTTTCGATTTCATCGAGAAGCCGCGCGTCGACATTGCCATCGTGCGCCGGGTTGCCTATCTGCTGGAACATGCCTCGGAAGTGAGGCACTGACGCGCCTGAGTCCGCGTGGCTAATGAAATGGTCACGCCACGTTGCCCGAGCGGCTATTTCAATTCCGCTCGCGGATCGAACGGCATTTCCTTCTGCATCTTTTCGTACAGCGCGCGTGCTTCGGCCGAGTCCGCCGGCGGCAGCACGATCTTGAGCACGACGTATTGATCGCCCGGCGTTGAGCCGGGCAGTCCACGACCTTTCAGTCGCAGTTTCTGCCCGGCCCTGGCATTCGCGGGAATACGCAGGTCGACAGGCCCCGCGAGCGTGGGCGTCTGGATCGTCGCGCCAAGGGCCGCTTCCCACGGAGCCACCGGCAAGGTCAGCGTGATGTCGCGACCGTTCGCTTCGAACATGCGGTGCGGTTTGAAACCGATTTCCAGATAGAGATCGCCGGCCGGACCGCCACCGGTTCCCGGACTGCCCTGACCGCTGAGCCGGATGCGCTGGCCTTCGATTACGCCCGCGGGAATGGTGACCTTCAGGGTTCGAGGTCGCACAGTGACCCGCCCCTGTTCATCCAGTTGCGGGGCCTTGAGTTCGATGGTGTGCGAACCGCCGTGGAATGCATCTTCCAGGTCGATCTGGATCTTTGCCGCGTGATCTTCACCGCTCGAGGCGAAGTTGCCGAATCCGCCGCCGCGCTGACCCCGAAACGGACTGCGCGCGCCGAACAGCGACGAGAAGAAGTCGCTGAATCCGGAATCTTCGCGGCCGCCGTAAGAGGTGGTGAACTCGAAGTCGCGTCCCCAATCCGGCGGCGGTGTGAACTGCTGGCCTGAACGCCATTGGGAGCCGAGCTGGTCGTAGGCCGCGCGCTTCTCCGGGTCCTTCAGGACTTCGTAGGCTTCCTGCACCTCTTTGAATTTTGCTTCGGCGTTGGCTTCCTTGCTGACATCAGGATGGTATTTGCGCGCAAGTTTGCGATAGGCGCGCTTGATCTCGTCGGCCTTCGCGTCGCGCTCGACGCCCATGATCTTGTAATAGTCCTTGTAATCCATAGCACTCAGGCAGGGACTGGAAATCCTCGATGGATAGGGAATGTACGGCCAAACTGATGGCGTGAGCGAGGATTTCAAGGCGCGCCGGACGGCGCGTCAGAGGCTGCGGCGGCGAAACGCGAGAAGTCCGAGGAGACCCAGGAGGGAGCTGAATCCGAGTGCGCCGACACCCCCTCGGCTGCCGCCGTGCATGGCCTCCGGCTGTGTCACGGTGAGGGCTTGCGAGTCTGCGTTGTTGGCCATCTGCGGATCGACGCTGTCGGAGTTGATGCTGGCGTTGACGCCCGCGGCTCCGGCGCTCACAGCGCTGAGTGTCACGGTCCCATTCAACGTCTGACCTGCTGCGACCAGCGGCTCGGTGCAACGGACCGTTTTTCCGGAGACATCGCAGGTCATCGGGCCGGATGTTGCGACGGCACTGACGCCGCCTGACAGCACCATTTCCAGGACGACCGACGTGGCATCGATCGTCGACAGGTTCTGGGCCGTGTACCTGATGGTGGTCGTGGAACCGACGGTCAATGTCGATGACGCCGTGCTCAGCGCAACGGCCAGATCGATGGCCGGCGTAACGACGAGCGTTCCGTCGCCGACGTCATTGCTGTGATTGTCATCTGAGGTTGCGGTGACAGTCGCACTGACCGAATTGCTGCCGACGACGTCACTGCGAAGGGTCAGGCGAACGACGCGGCTGCCTGCCGCGGCAATGTCTCCCAGCAGACACGAGGTCACGCCTGCTCCGGTAGTACAGCTGCCGCCCAGGATGTCCGTGTTATCGACCGAGACCACCGGCGGCACCAGCACGACGATCCTGGAGTTGATTGCTGTCGACCCGCCCCGGTTGGTGACCGTGATCGGCCATTCGACAGGCGTATCGAGTGCGACGGTTCGTGTTCCCAGGTCGGCATCGACCGCCATATCCGGCGCACTCATCGGCATAAGACAATGCGCGCTCTGCATGACCGGACGGATGGCGTCCAGACTGCACTGCGAGAATGACGTTGCGCCAGCGGCGACCTGCGGCGACATGATGAACTGATTGGCGGGTGTGGCCGCGCATGAGCCCGCGCCATCGTGCTCCGCGCCGAAGTTGTGGCCGATCTCGTGTGCGGCGATCAGCGAGTCGATGCCGACGCTGTTGCCGACCTGCGTCAGGCCGACGCCGTAAGTTCTGCTGCACAAGCCGCCGGTATACGCCGTGCCAACGGTGTTGCCGTCGAGATCGCGGCCGGTGAACAGATGCGTGAGCCCGCGAGCATGCAGCGATGCTGTGCGTTCGCGCAGCCCTGACAGAGCCTCAACGAGTTCATTTGCATTGGTCGCCGCCGGCAACTGCGCAGCAATCGCATCGTCGAGGTTGACAGTCGTCGCCTGCAGCTCAACGCCGAGCTGCGAAGTGTAGATGCCGTCGACGTTGTTCAGCCGGATGAGAATCGCATCGAGCGCCTGCTGATCGCCGGCATAGCGAGCCCGCAGCAAGGCATCGCCGATGATCGAGAGCTCGAGCCGCAGCGCCGCGCCCGGCGCGCGCCGGATGACCGGCGAGTTCTTCAGCTCCTTGATGAGCGAGTCATACGCCGTCTTCGCTGCAGGCGTGTCGATGTCGCAGATCTTCATTCCCGGCTCAAGCCGGGTATCGGAGAGGCGGAAAATGATGGTGTCGGAGTTCGCATCCCGGGCGACGTTCGCTTCGTCCAGTGCCGCAGCGGAATCGATGACGTACAGCTCGCTGCCGTCCCAGATCAGACCGCGAATCGTGTCAGCCTGAGCACTCAGGCGCGCCCAGGATCCGGGCACGTTGTCGATCGAGCCGCGATACAGACTCAGCGCCGGTCCCTCGGTCGGAGGGACGAGTGTCGACAGACGCGAATTTTTTTCCAGCGTGAGCGCGAAACGGCGGCCGAACGCGTCGAACTTCAGAGATCGCGCTGTGCCGCTGTTCGTCTTCTGCTGAGTTTTCGAAGTTTCGGTGAGAGGCCGAAAGGATTCATGCGCCAGAATGCGCACAGCGGGTTCGGCACCTGCAGCAATCGCAGCCTGAAGCGACAGCAAGGTCGCACATACCATCACGACGCGCGACACCACGCCGCTGCGTCCAGCGCACGATTGCATTCTTGGCCCAATCCTCCGGGGGCGGTTTTGTCTCACACATGATCCGCGCCCGACAAGGAGTTGCCTCGCAATAAATGTCGGGACGGGACATTCGTCACGAGCTGTAGGGAGAATGTTCCTGAATGGCGACATCGACCCTGCGACACTTCTGAGCAAGTCGGTGCGGTGGCGACGGGTTCCGCTGTGGCCACGTTCTTCAGTGCCACGTCCTGCACACGCTGGCAGTTCAGGACCGTGACTTGAGGAAGTCTCGTCCCTTCACTGGAGGACGAGTCTGTTTGCCGCGGCGTATCATTGGATCGCCGACGCAAGCGGGCACACGGGCAGGATTCGCGCGGCACAGTGCACGGGGATCGTTCGATACCGCACCAAAGGCGGGCACAGGCGCGGTCCTGCGCCCCTGGCTGGTGCGGATGACCCACCGATAGTTGCCGATGAGTCACTGGCGTCGCGGTCACATGGTCGGCTGCGGGGCACGGCATGGAACGTGCATTGCAAAGCCACGCCACGCCGCGCCAGTGAGGTATTCTGGCCAAGCTCGCTGCCGGCAGCGTACGAACAACCTAACTGAGTCCCGCACTTCGAGGAGCCCTGGGGAAAATGAAACTCATCAGCGCAATCATCAAACCCTTCAAACTCGACGACGTGCGCGCCGCACTCTCGGAAATCGGTGTCTCGGGCATGACCGTGACCGAAGTGAAAGGCTTCGGCCGCCAGCGCGGACACACTGAGCTGTACCGCGGCGCCGAATATGTCGTGGATTTCGTGCCGAAGACCCGAATCGAAGTCGCCGTCAAGGATGCGCTCGTCGATCAGGTCACCGAGGCCATCATCAATGCCGCCAAGACCGGCAAGGTGGGCGACGGCAAGATCTTCATTACCGATCTGGAGCGCGTTCTGCGCATCCGCACCGGTGAGGCGGACGACCAGGCACTCTGACCTGCGCTGCCGGGAAGGATGTCGCATCCTTCCCGGTCAGTTCCCGCCGGCCGGATAGCGTGGCCTGGCGCGGTTTCCTAGACTGTCGGCATGCCCGCTCCGGGCGATTCGTCCCACGGCCATGTCGAACGCTATCCGCTTTCACACTTATGGCGGCCCCGAGGTCCTGCAGTGGCAACCGCAGGTGGTCGGGGATCCCGGCCCGCGCCAGGTGCGGGTGCGTCACAGCGCCATCGGTCTCAATTTCTTCGATGTCTACGAACGCAAGGGCCTGTATCCGGTCCGTTTGCCCGCAATTCCGGGGCGCGAAGCCGCCGGCATCGTGGAGGCGATCGGCACCCGAGTGACTGGCCTTGCCGTCGGCGATCGCGTGGCTTACGTGGCGAATGAGTCCGGGAGCTATGCGCAGCAGCGAATCATCGACGCCGACAGAGTCGTGCGGTTGCCGGATTTCATCGGCGATCGGCAGGCTGCCGCAATCATGCTCAAGGGGCTCACCGCCCACATGCTGCTGCGTCAGACCTGGCGAATCCGCAAGAGCGACACGATGTTGCTGCATGCGGCGGCAGGTGGCGTCGGCCTGCTGACCGTGCAATGGGCGAAGCGTCTCGGCGCGAAAGTCATCGCAGTCGTCGGTCGCCAGGAGAAGGTTGAGGCTGTGCGCAACGCCGGCGCCGATCACGTGCTGCTGCTGAGTGAAGACTGGGTCGCGCGTGCCAAGGCCATCACACGAGGCCGCGGCGTCAATGTGGTTTACGACTCCGTCGGCAAGGATACGTTCGAAGCCTCGCTCGACTGTCTGCGCGCGCGCGGCATGATGGTGAGCTTCGGTAACTCATCGGGCGCTGTGCCGCCAGTGGCTCCGCTCGAACTCGCCCGGCGCGGCTCGCTCTACCTCACGCGTCCCACGCTGTTTCACTACATCGCGACGCACCGTGCACTGCAACGGGCGACTGCAGAGCTGTTCCGGATGATGAAGGACGGTGCCATCGACCCGCATATCGGCCAGACCTATGCGCTGCAGGATGCGGCACGCGCCCATGCAGATCTGGAGTCACGCCGCACCACGGGTTCGACGATATTGCTGCCGTGAAACCGTTCCGGGCGACGGCGCACGAGCACAACGCTGATTGGCATCAGCGAATCTGAATCGAACGGACCTGTCCGGATCGCTGCGTCAGTCGTGCAGCGTCGTGGCACCGCGCATGATGGCGAGTGCACCGCTGCGCACGACTTCGATCACTTCGCCGAAACTGCCGACCTCGGCAATGAACCGGTTGATCTGGCTTTCGCTGTCGGTCAGTTCAACGGTAAAGCTTTCGGCATCGTCGGTCAGGATCTTGCCATTCGCCTTTTGCACCGATTCGCGCAACCGCACCATGAGGCTGGGCGGTACGCGCAGCTTCAGCAGCAACAGTTCACGCTCGACGTGCTGATCGGGCGTCAGATCATCGACATTGACGACGTCGATGAGCTTCAGGGACTGATTCACGATCTGCTGCACTACCTGCGCCGAACCGGTCGTGACCAGCGTCAGGCGTGAGACGGTCGGATCATCCGTGGGCGCCACGTTGAGCGATTCGATGTTGTAGCCGCGAGTGGAGAACAGGCTGGCTACGCGGGTCAGTGCGCCGACTTCGTTCTGCAACAGAATGGAGATGATGTGGCGCTGGCGGCTGGTCATTGCCGGGGATCCTCTGAGGGCCGTGACGCCGGTCGGGCGCGATGCGGTCGTGGCGACAGTCATGACAGGCGTGGTGAATGTGGGGTCGCGAGCATAAGGGAAGCCCGCCGTACACGCCTAGCCTGCAGGCGTCCGCGGCAGCCCATCTCGCACCGGAGCGCACGCGTGGAGGGGGTCTCGCGTGGCGTTGGAATAGCGATGCTGCTAGGCTCTTTGCACTGCATTGGCCGCGTATCGAGCTGGGTTCGAGCTCGCTGGCCGCATCCCACAGATATTCGGCCCGCCAGGCGGGTCTTGCGACGGAACCGACAGCCGTGAAACACAGTCACGCCGCGCTCCATTCGGGCGCCCATCCGCTTGCCGGACAGCAGATGTCCGGCGCCGACGTCATCGTCCAGGTCCTGGCGGATGAAGGGGTCGAGACCGTATTCGGCTACAGCGGCGGCGCCATTCTGCCGACCTACGACGCCATTTTCGTCTACAACCAGCAGCGCGTTGCCCAGGGCCAGCCACAGATGCCGCTGATCGTGCCTGCGAACGAGCAGGGCGCCGGCTTCATGGCGGCAGGTTATGCCCGTGCCAGCGGCAAAGTCGGGGTCTGCCTCGTGACGTCCGGTCCGGGTGCCACCAATACCGTGACGCCAGTGCGTGACTGCATGGCGGACTCGATTCCCATCGTGGTCATCTGCGGTCAGGTGCCCACGGGTGCCATCGGCAGCGATGCATTCCAGGAAGCGCCGGTGGCCAGCATCATGGGCTCGGTCGCCAAGCACGTATTCCTCGTGACCGATGCGACCAAGCTGGAAGCCACGATCCGCACCGCCTTTGAAATTGCGCGCACCGGCCGCCCGGGTCCGGTCGTCATCGACGTGCCGAAGGACGTCCAGAACTGGCGCGGTGCATTCCAGGGTTCCGGGCGACTCCCGGTGGCGGGCTATCGTCACCGGATGACGCGACTGATGCGCAACACCCTCTCCGACGACCAGTGTGCAGATTTCTTCCGCCGGCTCGGCGAAGCGCAGCGCCCACTGATCTATGCAGGCGGCGGCGTCATCAATTCACAGGGCGCGCAGGCACTGCGTGAACTGTCCGATGAACTGAAGATTCCGGTCGTCACCACGCTGATGGGTCTCGGTGCCGTGGACACCACCGGTCCGCTCGCCATGCGCATGCTCGGAATGCACGGTGCTGCGTTTGCCAACTACGCAGTCGATGACTGTGATTTCCTCCTCACGCTCGGTGCACGGTTCGATGATCGCGTCGCCGGCAATCCCGCGAAGTTCGCCCCGAATGCGCGCTGCATTGCGCAGATCGATATCGATGCGTCGGAGATCAACAAGGTCAAGCCCGTGCAGTGGCACCACGTTGGATTGCTGCCGGAGGCGCTGCGCGCGCTGCGCAATCATGCGCGCCGTGTCGGCTTCCGTCGTGACTGGTCGGCGTGGCATCAGCACTGTGCCGAGCTGCGCAGCAAGTTTGCGATGAACTACGATCGCGACAGCGAACTGATCCAGCCCTATTACGTCATCGAAGAAATCAACAAGCTGACTGCGGGCAAGGCCATCATCGCCACAGGCGTCGGCCAGCATCAGATGTGGTCGGCGCAGTACTTCGACTTTGCCGAACCGCGGCTGTGGCTCACCTCCGGCAGCATGGGCACGATGGGCTTCGGTCTGCCCGCGGCCATCGGCGCACAGTTCGCGCGACCGGACCGTCTCGTCATCGACATCGACGGCGACGCCAGCATCCGCATGAACGTCGGCGAGATGGAAACCGTCACGACTTACGAGCTGCCGCTCAAGGTGCTGGTGCTGAACAACTGCGGCGACGGCATGGTGAAGCAATGGCAGAAGCTCTTTTTCAAGGGCCGTCTGTCAGCGAGCGACAAGTCGCTCCACAAGAAGGACTTCGTCAAGGCGGCGCAGGCGGACGGATTCCAGTACGCCGTGCGTCTGGAGCGCAAGGAAGACGTCCCGCGCGTCGTGCGTGAATTCATCGAGTTCAAGGGCGCTGCATTCCTCGAAGTCATGATCGATCCGGATGCCGGCGTCTACCCGATGGTGGGCCCCGGCCAGGCCTATGACGAAATGATCACGGGCGATCACATCCCGTCGCGCAACAAGACCGAAGTTCGCTCGCCGGATGCGTCGGAGATGTTCTGAGAGGTCAGCTGGCCGACTGGTCTGCTGGTTGGCTGGCCGGAGTGAGACTGCGAACAGCTGACCCTTCAGCGCGCGTGTCTGCACGCTTCTGTTCAGCAGACCAGCAAACCAGTTTGCCAGCCAACCTGCCATGAAATACCTCCACACCATGGTCCGCGTGACCGATCTCGATGCGTCGCTCAAGTTCTATTGCGAAGGGCTCGGCCTGCGCGAAGTGAAGCGCATGGAAAACCAGAAGGGCCGTTTCACGCTCGTGTTTCTCGCGGCGCCCGGCGATGAGTCGGCGCAGGTGGAACTGACCTGGAACTGGGATCCCGAGGACTACGGAATCGGTCGCGCGTTCGGCCATCTCGCCTACGAAGTCGACGATATCTACGCGACCTGCGAGCACCTTCAGAAACTCGGCGTCACCATCAATCGTCCACCGCGCGATGGACACATGGCCTTTGTGCGATCGCCCGACCGGATTTCGGTCGAGCTGTTGCAGAAGGGCGGTTCGCTGCCGCCCCGCGAGCCGTGGGCGTCGATGCCGAACAGCGGAGAGTGGTAATGGCTCGAGCGAAAGGCAAAAGCCACGTCTTTTGACTTGAGCTGCGGCGATTGTGACAGGGAGTCCGATTCGCCGCTGTTCTTCTCAAGGCGCATGGATGCGCCCGCCGCCGCAGGTGGCGAGCGAAAGGCAAAAGCCACGTCTTTTGACTTGAGCTGCGGCGATCGTGACAGGAGTCCGATTCGCCGCTTCTAATATGGCCAGTTCGGCACTGTAAACGCACCGCCATCGACGAACAGCGTCTGGCCGCTGACGAAATCCGATCGCGGATCGACAAAGAACATCACTGCGTGCGCCACGTCCTGCGGTGTTCCGACGCGCCGCATCGGTGTGATTTTCGCCCACGTGCCGGCGTAGTCCGGAGCTTCCTCCCGGGTTCGCGCCGTCTCGATCGCACCGGGCGCAATGCAGTTCACGCGGATTCCATAAGGTCCCAGTTCGATGGCCGAGACCTTGGTGAACTGCTCGATCCCGCCCTTGGACGCGGTGTAGTCGACCAGTTTCGGGAACGCGTACTGATTGCACGCCGAGCCGATATTCACGATGGCACCGCCGTGACCTGCCTTGATCATCAGCTGTGCAGCCTTCTGTGTGTTGAGGAAGCAGCCCTTGAGATTGGTGCGGAGCACGCGATCCCACTGCGACTCCTCCAGATCGAGCAGCGTGCTCCAGGTCTGTACGCCCGCGTTGTTGATGAGCACATCCGGCGCACGTCCGAAATGCTCGACCACTGCTGTGAAGAAGCCATCGACGTCGGCCTTCAGGCCGGCATCGGCGCGGCGATGGAATGCACGTCGACCCAGCGACTGCACGTGCGAACTCGTTTCGATGGCGAGCTTCTCGTCCATCACGTGGCTGATGGCGATATCCCAGCCGCCGGCGGCCAGGGCATAAGCCATATCGCGACCGAGACCGGAATCGCCGCCCGTGACGACGGCAAGCTTTGCACTCATGGCGAACTCCGCAAAAGGAAGGCGCGGCGAGCATAGCTCAGCCGCGCCCCGGATTCGCCGTATCGGCGCTATCAGAAAATTTCGAACAACCCTGCGGCGCCCATGCCTCCACCGACGCACATCGTGACGATTCCGTACTTGGCGCCGCGCCGTTTGCCTTCGATCAGCAGGTGGCCGGTCATGCGCGCACCGGACATGCCGTAAGGATGGCCGATCGAAATCGCGCCGCCCGACACATTCAGACGATCGTTGGGAATACCGAGCTTGTCGCGGATGTAGAGCACCTGGCTGGCGAATGCTTCATTGAGTTCCCACAGGCCGATGTCATCCATTTTCAGTCCATGCAGTTTCAACAGCTTCGGCACTGCGAACACCGGTCCGATGCCCATCTCATCCGGATCGCATCCGGCAACGGCGATACCGCGATAGGCGCCGAGCGGCCTGAGTCCGCGCTTCTCCGCTTCCTTTGCTTCCATCAGCACGCAGGCAGATGCGCCATCGGACAACTGCGAGGCGTTGCCGGCCGTGATGAATCGACCTTCCTTGACGCGCTGACCGTTCTTGAAGACCGGCTGCAGCTTCTGCAGATCCGCAAGCGTGGTCTGCGGACGATTGCCTTCGTCGAGCTTGATCGTGACCTCTTTTTCGGAGGTGGCGCCCGTTTCCTTGTCGACCACCGTCATGATCGATGGCAGCGGCACGATCTCGGCGTTGTAGCGGCCTTCCGCCTGTGCAGCCGCCGTGCGCTGCTGCGACTGCAGTGCGTACTCGTCCTGCGCCTCGCGACTCACGCCGTAGCGATCCGCGACGATCTCGGCCGTCTCGATCATGGTCATGTAGGTCTGCGGCAGATGCTCCACCAGCCACGGGTCGGTGACGCGGAAGCGGTTCATCTTGTCGTTCTGCACCAGCGAAATGGATTCGACACCGCCGCCGACGGCGATCTGCATGCCGTCGTGAATGATCTGTTTGGCTGCGGTGGCAATGGCCATCAGCCCGGACGAGCACTGACGATCCAGCGACATGCCGGAGACAGTGACCGGCAAGCCCGCACGCAGCAGCGCCTGACGCGCCACGTTGCCGCCGGTGCAGCCCTGTTGCAGGGCGCAGCCCAGAAGAACGTCCTCGATCTCCGTCTTGTCGACGCCGGCACGCTTCACTGCTTCGGCAATGGCGTGCCCCGCAAGCGTCTGGCCCTGCGTGTTGTTGAACGCACCGCGATAGGCCTTGCCGATCGGCGTGCGGGCGGTGGAAACGATGACTGCTTCGCGCATGGTCGGTCCTCGAAAGAAAATTTCACACAGAGATCACAGAACGCACAGAGTCACAGACACACACAGGAATGAATGTTCATGGATCATGTTCATGCACTGGCGTGTCTTCTCCGCGAGCTCGCAAGGTTCACTTCAGGTCCTGAAAACGCTTGCCTTCCGCGGCGAGCTTTTCCAGCAAAGGTGAGATCGTGAAGCTGCTGCCCAATGCCGGGCCATATTCCTTCAGCTTCGCGACGACACGCTTCAGTCCCACCGTGTCGGCATGGAACATGGGGCCGCCGCGATAGGCAGGCCAGCCGTAGCCGTTGATCCAGACGATGTCGATGTCGGAAGGGCGGATGGCAATGCCTTCCTCGAGAATCTTCGCGCCCTCGTTGATCTGGGCATAAACACAGCGCTCGACAATTTCCTCGTCCGGGATCTTCCGTTGCGGGCGGCCGGATTTTGCTGCGAACTCACGCACGATCTTCTCGGCGACGGGCGAAGGCTTCGCATTGCGCTGCTCGTCGTAGTCGTAAAAACCGCCGCCGCCTTTTTGGCCGAGGCGACCTTGTTCGCACAGCACTTCGCGCACGGTGGAACTCGATGAGGTCTGTGCATTCCAGCCGATGTCGAGCCCGGCGAGATCGATCATGGCGAATGGCCCCATGGGCAGACCGAATTCGTAGATCACTCTGTCGATGTCCCAGGGCATGGCGCCTTCCAGCAACATGGCATTCGCCTGCTCCTGTCGCGCATACAGAATGCGATTGCCCACGAAGCCGGGGCAGACGCCGACGAGCACGGCGATCTTGCCGATCTTCTTCGCCAGCTGCATGGCAGTTGCAATCACGGACTTCGAAGTCTGCTTCGCGCGCACAACTTCCAGCAGTCGCATCACGTTTGCAGGCGAGAAGAAATGCAGCCCGATCACGAACTCGGGCCGCTTCACCGCGGTGGCGATTTCATTGATGTCCAGAGCCGAGGTGTTGGTGGCGAGAATGGCGCCCTGCTTCGCGATGCCATCCAGCTTTGTGAACACTTCCTTCTTGACGGCCATGTTCTCGAACACGGCCTCGATGATCAGGTCGCAATCGGCAAGCGCATTCATGTCGAGCGATCCGGTCAGCAGCGACATACGCTTGTCGACATCCTGCATCGTGAAGCGACCGCTTTTCACACTGCGCTCGTAGTTCTTGCGGATCACCCCCAGGCCGCGATCGAGTGCTTCCTGTCGTGTTTCGACGATGGTGACAGGCAGGCCGATGTTGGCGAAGTTCATCGAAATGCCGCCGCCCATGGTGCCGGCGCCGATGACGCCGACCTTCTTCACTGCAATGGTCGGCGTGTCGTCCGGCACGTCGGGAATCTTCCAGACATTTCGTTCGGCGAAGAACACGTAGCGCTGCGCGGCCGACTGCGTGCCCTGCATCAGTTCCATGAACAACTGCTGCTCCAGCTTCAGGCCCTGCTCGAACGGCAGGTTCACTGCTGCTTCGATGCTGCGGATGTTGTACTCGGGCGCGAGGAAGCCGCGGAACTTGCGCGCATTGGCCTTGCGGAACTCGGCGAAAATCTCCGGTTTGCTGCGCGCCGCAACGACCTTTTCGTTCATGTCGCGGACTTTCTTCAGCGGGCGCTGTTCGGCGACGACGCGCTGCGCAAATGCAATGGCGCCTGCGCGCAGTTCCCCTTCGGCAACCAGTGCATCGATCAAGCCGCTGGCGTTCGCCGTTTTCGCATCGACGTGCTTGCCGGAGGTCACCATCTCGAGCGCGACCTCAGGACCCACGATGCGCGGCAGACGCTGAGTGCCGCCCGCGCCGGGCAGCAGACCGAGATGCACTTCCGGCAACCCGCACTTCGCTGACGGCACCGCGACGCGGTAGTGGCAGCACAGCGCAACTTCCAGTCCGCCGCCCAGCGCGGTGCCATGAATCGCAGCGACCACGGGTTTGGTGGAATTCTCGATGGCGGATTCGACATCGAGGAGACTGGGTGCCTGCGGCGGCTTGCCGAACTCAGTGATGTCAGCGCCGGCGATGAAGGTTCGTCCTTCGCAGATCAGCACGATGGCTTTGACGGACGCATCGGCGCAGGCCTGCTGCATTCCCTGCAGAATGCCGGCGCGTACTGCCTGCGACAGTGCATTCACGGGTGGTGAATCGATCGACAGAATGGCGATCTCGCCTTCGCGTGCGAGATTGACCACGGCGTTCACGGATCCCATCGGAAAATCCCCCGGTGTTCGGCGTTGAAAATTTCCTCGCTGGCGCAAGCTGCGTCGAATCCGCGTAGCGAAATTTCAACGTACGGGTGCGCAGAGGGGGCGGCATTATGGCGTGAGTTTTCGCCGCTGAATATCACACTGCGTGTATTCCGCAGGGCGGTCGCGCAGTTTGGACGGACTGTCCGACTAAGAAGACGCTGCAGCGAGTCAACGCATGTATACGCAGCATGCGTCCGCAGTCTTCACCACGTCGCGCACGCAGTTCGGGCGCAGTGTGCGCGATCGATTGTGCTCAGCGTCCGCGGCGCGGCAGTGGTGTCTGCGCGATGTACCGTTCGATCTGCGCAGGATCGAAGCGACGGCCGTCGAAGAATCCATCGGGACCATAGGACAGCGTGCCGCAGGATGCAGGCAACAGCGTCGCCGTCGTCGCCGCGCCCTCGATTTTCGAATCGGCACACGGAATGTTGACGCGCAGCGGCTCGAGCGCAGCGCGATACAGATCCGGCCGATAGGTTTGCTGCGCGAGTTCGGCGTGGCGCGGTGAATATTCCGTCTGTCCCCAGCGGACCATCTGCGAATAGAACCAGGAGGCGTGACTGATCCATGGAAAGGTTCCCGCCTGACGCGTGAGCACATAGCACTCATCGTGAATACGCGCGTCGGCATCGGGGGTATGTCGCAACCGGTTGCCGAGCCCCTGCAGCAATATATCGGCCGGTGCACCGATGTACTTCGGTTGCGACAGCAGGCGCGCCAGCTCCACATGATGGTCCGGCTGTTCGCACCACTGTGCGCCGCGATAAACGGCACGAATCAATGCCGCCGTGCGATCCGGAAATCGTTCGGCCCATTCCAGGCGGCAACCCAGAACCTTTTCCGGACTCAACCGCCAGATCGCGGTGGTCGGCATGGCGATGCAGCCCACGCCGACCGACACCGCCAGACTGTTCCACGGTTCACCCACGCAGAAGCCATCGATCTGTCCTTCGCGCATGGCGTCGACCAGCAGCGGCGGCGGCAATACCACCAGTCGCACATCGTGATCGGGATCGATGCCCGCGGCAGCCAGCCAGTAACGCAGTTCGTAGTTGTGACATGAGAACGGATAGACCATCGCAAAAGTGAGCGGAGCGCGCGCATCGTCGGCGCGCTGCGTCACGATGGTCCGCAATGCCTGTCCCAGCGCCGCAGGATCCTCGGGTCGCATCGTGCGTGCGGACAACTGTTCCCACAACGACGCCGATACGGTGATGGCATTGCCGCCGAGGCCGAGTGCAATCGGCGCGGCCATCGGGACCTGCAGGTGCCCGATGCCGAGGGAAGAGGCAATGGCCATCGGACCGAGCATGTGAGCTGCATCGAAATGTCCCACGACCACGCGATCGCGGATATTCGCCCACGAAGTCTCGCGGACCAGCATCAGATCGATGCCTTCGTCGGCGGCGAATCCCTTTTCCGCGGCCGCGACCAGCGGCGCGCAATCGAGCAGCGGAATGAACCCCAACACGACGACGCCGGAAGAAGCGTTCATTTGAATAACCTGGCTGCGGTCACGACGCTCTGAGCCACTTCGCTCAGGCGACGGTTCTCGTTCATGGCCGCCTTGCGCAGCAAGGCATAGGCGGCTTCCTCCGTCATGCTCTTTTCCTTCATCAGAATGCCCTTGGCGCGATCGATCAGCTTGCGCTCATCGAGTGCGGCGCGTGCGCGATCGAGTTCGTCGCGCAACTTGCTGAAGGCGTGGTAGCGGCTGACGGCCGTGTCCAGCACCGCCTTGATGCGTTCCTTCTTCAGTCCGTCGACCACGTAGGCACCAACACCTGCGTCGACGGCAGCCGCGATCATGTCCGTGTCCGAGCGGTCGACGAACATGGCAATTGGACGGCGCACGCAGCGCGAGACCTGAAACATCTGTTCCAGTACGTCGCGATTGGGATTCTCCAGATCGATGAAAATGACGTCGGGATCGTTGTCGACGATGCGGCGCATCAGATTCTGCATGTCGCGCACAACCGTCACGCGGGCACAACCGGCTTCGCGCAGGCCCTCTTCGAGAATGGACGCACGCATGACGTTCTGATCCACGATCAGAATGTGCAACGAGTTTTCGGCGGTGGGCTTTTCGTCCGGCATCAATCATCGGTGGCTGCAATTGATGTGCCATGTGCGGTGAGTCACACGGCGCTCGTGCGCCGCAGTGAAAACGCGCACCTTCACCCCGATGCGTGCACGAACTTCGTGCGCTGCGCCCGCCTCACTGCTCCGACAGCGATCAGCCAACAGTCCGTAGTGCCGATGCGCTCTGGCGTAATGCGCCAGTTTCCCGCGGATCACTGCGGTGGCACACCTGTTGCAACTCATCACGGCAACTGAAAAGCCGTTCGCGTCGCGGACGCTTTTGAACACATGCGGGCCCAACTGCGGGCTCGCCAGGCAACGCCGCCGACCGCGCACGTTTTCGCGTGCAGGGTCGGCGGCGTTTTTTTTGGCTTTGCTTGCGAGGAGCGACCGTGGTGGCAACGCGATTGAACGGATGGCTGTGGACGCTGATGGCGGTATGCGTGAGTGCTATGTCGTCCACGCAGGCCGCAGCGCCGGAGCCCGAGAAGGAGCAGCTCAAGATCGGCTTCATCAAGCTGACCGACATGGCGCCGCTCGCCATTGCGTATGAGAAAGGATTCTTCGAGGACGAAGGTCTGTACGTGACGCTGGAGCCGCAGGCCAACTGGAAGGTGCTGCTCGATCGCGTCATCACGGGCGAACTCGACGGTGCTCACATGCTGGCAGGTCAGCCGCTGGGTGCCAGCATCGGCTTCGGTACCCGGGCGGACATCGTCACGGCCTACAGCATGGATCTGAATGGCAATGCGATCACGCTGTCGAACGATGTGTGGGCCATGGTCAAAGCCGGCCTGGAGGCACAAGGCAAGCCCGTC
>DASTRD010000171.1:0-5281 GCA_035761425.1 Povalibacter sp. | reverse complement strand
GACTGCTGCTGGAAGCAGGCGCGAATCCGAACGCAGCCGTCGGCAATCGATTTCCACCGCACTCACTCGAACACCCGGGGGACCGGCTGACCGCCATCTATGGCGCGGCCGGCAGACTGCACGATCCGGAGATGACTCGCTTGTTGCTCGAGGCCGGTGCGGATCCCAATGACAACGAATCCCTGTATCACTCGCTGGAAGACCACGATCGGTCGCTTCCCTGCACGCGGCTGCTGCTCGCAGCGGGTACGCGCGTTGCCGGTACCAACGCACTTGCGCACGTTCTCGACTACGACCATTTCGATGGGCTGACGTGGCTGCTCGCACAGACACCGCCGGGTGCCGAGGACATGAATCGCCTGCTCGGCTGGGCGCTGCACCGACAGCGCTCGGCGCGACATGTTCAGGCGCTGCTGGCAGCCGGTGCTGATGCGAACCTGCGCCTGCACAATGGCATCTCGGCATACAAGGCCGCCGCGATGAGTGGTCTTCAGGACGTTGCCGATCTGCTGCAACAGGCCGGTGCGGGCGAGTCGCTCAGTGTCACCGAGGAGTTTCTCGCTGCCTGCGCGCGTGCCGATGCAAGCCGGGCGCGTGCACTGCTGGCCGGACATTCAGGTCTGATTGCCTCGCTGTCCGCCGCTGAACTGCGTCATCTGCCGCTCGCGGCCATGATCGGTCTCGACGATGCCGTGCGTCTGATGGTGTCGCTGGGATGGCCGGTTGCGGTACGCGGCGGCGACATCGACGGCTCTGCGCTGAACTGGGCCGTGTTTCGCGGCAATCCCTCGCTTGCGGCCTTTCTGCTGGACCACGGCGCAAGCTGGCGTGAGCGTCATGGCTATAACAGCGATGTGCTGGGCACCCTGAGCTGGGCGTCGCTCAATGAGCCACGGGATGACGGTGACTGGCATGCATGCGCTGAAGTACTCCTCGCACATGGATTGCCGCGGGCGACGCGAATGGAAGCGGCCGATCCCACGTCTCCCTATGTGCGCGTGAAGATCGATGGCCGGGAGCTGACGTTCGCAGATGACGTGGCCGACGTACTGCTGGAGGAACAACCGCCGCCCGCCTGATCGGGTACTCCACTGCTTTTTCTCGCGGAGAAAGGAGTGGATGCGCGCGGTGACAAATCAGCCCATCACGGCTGCGGCTTGAACGCACTGATGTGCACGTAGTAGCCGTCCGGATCGCGGACCGCAAACTCCATCGCCCGGGTGTTCGGATTCAGATTCGGCTCTTCCTGCAGGTGTGGCACCAGTTGCCTCGCACGTACCAGCGCGGCGTCGAAGTCATCCACCAGGAAGAACAGCAGCAGTCCATTGCCGACCATACCGATATCGGGGCTGGTGAGCGTGGGGTGTTCGTGCGCGCCCCATCGGTGCAGACACAGAAGCACCGTGCCGTCCGTGTCGAGAAGCTGACCGAAGTAATCATGCGCCGGGGCCGTGAGCGGCTGACCGAACAATGTCTGATACCAGTGAACGCTGCGGGTGACGTCGCTGACTCCGATGACTGTCCAGATGCGCTTCACGTGATTCTCCAGTGGAGAGCTACCCGGGCCGATCCCGCAGTGCCGCATGCTCCGCCAGTTCCGCCTCGATGAATCCCGAAATCATGGCGCGATAGACCTGCTCGGTCACGCGCGCATTGGCGCCCAGTTCGCCGGCCAGCGCCACGACTTTGCCGATGACCTGTTCCACCCTTTGTGGAGCGCGGACGTCATCCGTGGACTTCTTGAACGCTGCGGCCTGCCGCACATAAGCGCCACGCTCTGCCAGGCAAGCGACGAGCTGGCGATCGATGCGGTCGATGTTCGAGCGCACTTCATCCAGAGATTTGCAGGGTGTGATGCTGGGTGGACTCATGATGGGCAGATCGGAATACCACAGAAAGTTGAGGATGCGGATCGACGTGCGTCAACGCGTATATCCATCCGCCGCTGCCTTCTGCGCATCGGCAAAGATGGCCATGGCCGTATTCATGCGGCGGAATCCGAATTTCTCATAGAACGGCTCGCGACCGGGCACGGCATACAGAATGATTTTCCGATGACCGCGGGAAAGATCGATCAGCTTCCGAATGAGCGCCTTCCCAAGGCCTGCGCCCTGATGGGCAGGGTGAACGACGACATCGCAGAGATACGAACAATCCACTCCATCGGCAACGGCACGCCCGGCCGCTACCACCTGATCGCCGTCGAAGGCCAGACACTTGAACATGCTGTTTGAATACGCGGTCTTCAGCCAGTCGGCGCTCTTCGTGCCAAGTGGCGCGATGCGATACAGTTCCGACAAGTCATTCCAGTCAATCGCGTCGATCGATTGTGTCCAGCGAATCGTCATGAGATCCCCTTCAGGCAAGGCGTCGGTCGCGGGCAGAGCCACTCGACCTTGAACGCAGCAGTCCATCTGCCGGCGAACTACAACAGTCCCGGATTGCTCTTCCACACCGACCAGGTGAGCGCCGATGCGAATGCCACCCACAGCAGATAGGGTAGCAGCAGCCATGCGGCGAGGCGGTTGATGCGCCAGAAAGCACAGGCCGTCGCAGCGATGAGCATCAGCAACAGCAATACCTCAGCGGCAGCAACCGCGCCGCGATGCCACGCGAAGAACAACCACGACCACAACGCATTTGCGGCAAGCTGAACAATGAACAGCGCGATGGCACTTGCGTGTCGGCCCGGTACGCGCCACACCAGCCAGACAGCGACACCCATCAATGCGTACAGCACAGTCCACACCGGGCCGAACACACCGGCGGGCGGCGCCCATGAGGGCCTGACCAGCTGCGCGTAGAACTCGGCGGCATGCAGCGAAGCGATGGCGCCAATGGCCGCGGCTGTAAATGTCAGCACCAGCCAGGCGGCGAGCCCCATCCACTCATGAGATGCAGTTCGAGATGTCATGGCGCGAAGATAACTCCTGTCCCCGCCTGTTTGTCGCAGTGATGACCATCCTGTCCAGTCACCGGCTCAGGCCGCCCCTGCAGCATCTGGTGTGTCGTCGGATTCCCTGCGGATTCCTCTCAAGTGCTCTCGCGAGCAGTGACGGCGGCTACCAGTGCATCGATGTGAGGTCCGACAGAAGGATGGGCCTCCACCCACACCGCGTCCAGATACTCAACGATCGTTCTGCCATCCAGCAGTCTCAGCACGGCGGCGATCTGCGCTGCCTGCAGTAACGTCCGGGCGCGGTCCATGACTTTGCGCGCGACCAGTGCATCAGCATCCCCGTCCTCGGCACATGCGTGCTGTATGGCCAGAACGAGCTTGCCGGCGGCAATACCTGCAGGATTTCGTTTTCTGGGCATACGACCACTCGTGTGAATGCGAAACAGCCATTCAACCATCGAATACCGTCAGAACGGATTGGCTGACCACTGCTTGATCGCATCATGATACGTCCGACTGGACTGTACGCGGGCGCCGCAGCGCATGACAAAGACAAACTCGCCGTGGGTAACGGTTTCGAGCTCCCTGACATGCTGCAAGTTGACGATCAGCGAGCGGTGAATCCGCATGAACTGCTGCGGATCGAGCATCTCCTGCATGGCATGCACGGTGGTATGAACGAGATGCTACGAAGAACTCATGTGCAGCTGAACAGGGTTCTCAGACAACATCGAATCGTAAGTTGCTGGGCGCGAGTCCATCGCACATGTCGCACACACACAAGACCAGTGGGCCTGGCGCATGTCAGAAGTCAGCTTTCTCTTTCAGCCTGATCTTCACGGTGATTCGCTGCGCGCCGCCATCTGTTTTCACGTCTCGCACCCAGCCGAATTCACCAGCGGCCGCGGATTGTTGACGCGTCCTGTCGTTCACGAGCGGATCATCTGCGAAGTACGTCGTAGGCGCCCACTGCCGGCCAAACGTCGCAGATTCAACCGTGAAGTGAACGTGAGCACCCGCTCGTCCCATGTGATCCGGTGCAGGCCGGATAGTTCGAAACTCGAATCGACCCCGGCCGTCCGTCCTGACCCATCCCTGGAGTCGCCAGGTGGTCAGCGCCCGATCGTTCGGTCCGAAATCAAAACCGTCCTGGTCGCGGTGATAGGCATGAACCACCACTGCCTCGGCAGGTGTGCGTCCATCAGGCGCCACCACTTGTCCCTCAATCACCAGCGGAATGCCCGGCTCAGTGGCAGATGCGATGCGCCCGGCGGATGACATGCGTTCAGGCCGCGTCCGCTGCGCCTCATTCCAGCTTCTCAACCAGAACGGATCGGCCTGACTCAGGCTCTCAGGAACAACCAGCAATCCGAGGACGATGAGCAGGATTCCCGATACGGGGGCTGCCAGCTTCATGACGTTCTCCTTGAGCGCTGCCACCGCAGCCTGAAGACCCTTGCACTCAGCGCAAGGCTTCAGACACTAGTCTTGGCGATTGCGCTACTTCAGTGTGGAACTGTCAAAGACTACCACGACGCTTTCCCCGGCTCTTCCGGCCACTCGTCAGCGGACGTCATGACGTCGGTAGCGTCGCTGCCGCAGCGCTGGATGCGACCAGCATACGTTCAAGCTTTCGCTTGAACGGCCTGATCCAGAATTCGCAGAACAGCGCCGCATAGATGGCCGGCTTGATGGCCACGGGCACAGCGATGGCCGGCGCCTGAACCGGAGCAGCGCCATAAATCGCGATTGCAAGACCCGTCACAATGGAGGCCAGGATGCCCACGGTGTACGCGGTGCTGATGATCATGGCGGCGTGAGAAATCAAGCCGTGCAACCCGTGTGCGCGAAGCGGATGGCGCACGATCCATGAGGTGCGATCGAAGAAGGTCCAGGTGGCTTTTGTTCCGCGAGACATGACTGAGAGGATGACGGTCAACCCGATGACCACACCGAATGCCGACATCTCCCAGTACGAGTTCGTCGCGGTGAGCACCACGACCACAGGCGCAAGCAGCCCGCATATGAAGAGGCCGATTGCCCCCGACCAGTCGGTTCTGAACTCCGCTGGCTCATGCGGAACTTCCTTCGCGCTCAACGCCGACGGGGGCAGCTCGAAGGCAGAGGCCAGGGCCATCTTCGAATCGAGCGAGCACGCGCCGTCTGTTTCGATGCGCTGGATCGTTCGCTCGCTGAGCCCGGAGATGACGGCAAGCTGCTCCTGGGACCAGCCTCGTTCTCTGCGCAGTTCTCTGACGACGGCACTGGAGACGCTCATATAAATGCTCCGGATGTGGAACCCTGAGCGAAACTACCCTCGGTCCGTGCGTCCGGAGCACGACAGCAGGACGACATTGGAACGACAGTCGGCCGTCATCCTCA
>DASTRD010000170.1:0-22522 GCA_035761425.1 Povalibacter sp. | reverse complement strand
GCTTGACGGTCTGGCATTGGCAAATCGCTGAGATCATTGTGCTGCGAACGCGCAGCCAATGCTTTGTATTCCGCCAGCACAGACTCAAGCTGAGTGATGAAAACAGAAGATTCCATCTAAGTTCCCTTTTTTGGTTTTTACGCCCAACAGTTACTTAGACGGACGCCCGCTAACCGATTAGCGCGGCGCTGCGATAAATGGTTTAGACGGCGGTCGCATAAGAATGCCCGTCATGCCCGCCTTCTACGCGGGTAACTTCCTGACGCTTAACCATAGTCTCTCGACGGAGCTTCCACAATCGCCATGGATATTGCGGATCACGCCGGACGGCACCCGTTCAATGCAATATGTCATCGGATGGAGGGTCGAAGCCGGGGATCCAAGGTGCAGCTGCCAGTGGCCGACGCGGCGCCGCGGTCTGGATTGATGTTCCGGCAGATCGTGCGGGACTTTCAGATATTCTGGTGTTACGTCGCGGCCCGTTCCGTGGGTGCTGACCTTCAGCCGGGACTATTGGCTCTCTCGCGCGCTGGAATACAACGACCTCGATGGGGCTGCTCGAACAATGAAATTTCTGCCTCTGATCTGGGCCGGTCTGTGGCGCAAGCCGTTGCGCACGGTCCTCACTGCGCTGTCCATCGCCGTGGCGTTTGCGCTGATCGGCCTGTTGCAAGGCGTGAATGCCGGTTTTGCGGAGGCTATTGCCAAAGCACATCGCGAGTTTCTGACGACCAATCCCCGCGTGCGCGGCAGTCCGCCGTTTCCGATCTCGATGCGCGATCAGATCCGGCAGGTCGACGGTGTTGTCGACGTCGTGCAGCGCGCGTACTTCGCGGCAGACTATCGCCCCCCTTACGGAATCGCAGCCCTCGCGACGGAGCCGCGCACTTTCTTCAAGCTGCGTGCGGGAGTGGTCGCCGAGGAATCGGGGCTGATTGCCATGGAACACACCCGGATCGGAATGCTGGTGACGCCGGCATTGCTGGATCAGTTCGGCTGGAAAATCGGCGACACCGTCACGCTGCGATCCAGGGAGCTGCGCACCGATGGCAGCGGCGACTGGCCGTTTGTCATCGTCGGGACATTCGATTGGCCCGAGAATCCGGGCGTCGCCACGCTTGGCGTCATCAACTACTCCTATCTGGATCTGGCGCGCGTGGCGAATCGCGGCACCGCTGAACTCTTCTACGTGCAGATTGCCGATCCGAACCGTGCGGTCGCAACGGCGGCGGCCATCGATCGTCTGTTCGAGAACTCCGCGTACCCGAGCCGGACGCGTTCGGATCAGGAGCGAGCGGAGGCGGCAACGAAACAGATGGGCGACGTCGCGTTCTTCACCCACGCCATCATGGTCTCGGTGCTGTTCGCTCTGCTCTTTCTGACAGCGAACACCATCCGTCAGTCTCTGCAGGAGCGCACGGCCGAGTTCGCTGTCCTCAAGGCCATGGGATTCAGTGACGCGAAGTGTGTTGCGCTGGCGCTGGCCGAGGTCATGACGATCTGCTTCAGCGCGGCCGCGCTCGGGCTGATGGCGGCCCGGCTCATCGCACCGCTGCTGCGGGACGTGACGAGTGCAATTGCCGTCTCCCCGCACGTCGCAGCAACCGGGTTGGGTTTCGCAGCCATCCTTGCACTCGCCAGCGTCGCACTGCCGAGCTGGCGTCTGTATCGGCTGCCGGTCGCGGTTTCGTTGAGTGCGCGCCCATGATGTACGGCCTGTCGCAGATTCTCGCCGCGACCGGGATCGGCCTGCGCAGCATTCCGCAGCGCCTGGGCAATTCGCTGGTGATCGTCATCGGTATTGCCGCCGTTGCCGCGGTGCTGACTTCCGTGCTCGCAATGTCCGATGGATTCAGCCGCACGATCCGGGGCGGCGCGCGATCTGACCGGATACTCGTGCTGACGCGCAATGCCAACGAAGAAAGTGCGAGTTCGTTTTCGCGCGAGCAGGTGGCCGCTCTGCAGAATGTGCCGGGACTGCGAAGAGATTCCTCGGATCTGCCGATCGTATCGGCGGAAGTCGTGCTCGTTGCCCCGGTCGTACGAAAAACCAGCAACACTGACGCCTACATCACGCTGCGCGGCGTGGGTCCGCAGGCAATGCAGGTGCGGCCGGAGGTCAGAATGTACTCGGGTCGGATGTTCGAGCCCGGCCTGCATGAACTGATCGTTGGTCGCGCCGCACAGCAACAGTTTTCCGGTCTCGAGGCCGGCGGTCACGTGCGCCTGCACGATGGTGACTGGCTGATCACGGGAGTCTTCGAGGCCGGCGACAACGTGCGAGAGTCCGAACTGCTCGCCGACTCGCAAACAGTGCTGTCGTCCTACAAGCTCGACGCGTTCAACAGCGTGACTGCGTTGCTCGATGGCGAACGCGCACTCGACACAGTGCATCGTGCGGTCGCCGCCGATCCCACCCTGGAGGTCAAGGTCCTCACGGAACCCGACTATCTCGACGCGGTATCCGGGGACACTCATCGTCTGCTGGAGGCGGTCGCGCTCGTTATCGGCACCATGATGGCGGTTGGCGCGCTGTTCGGCGCCCTGAACACGATGTACTCGTCGGTGGCAGCGCGGTCGCGGGAAATCGCCACTTTGCGCGCCATCGGCTTTGCTCCGGGCGTTGTTCTCGCCTCGGTTCTGATCGAAGCGCTGCTGCTGGCGCTGGTCGGCGCCTGCGTGGGCGTCGCCATCGCTTACCTCGCATTCGATGGCAATGCCATCAGCACGCTGGGCGGGTCGCGGTGGGATTCGCAACTGGTGTATTCGCTCACCATCACGCCATCGCTCATGGCCATCGCTGCCGCAATCGCCTGCGCCATCGGCAGCATCGGCGGACTGCTCCCCGCCTGGCGCGCCATCAGGCAGCCCATCGCTCAGTCGCTCCAGACCGCGTAGCGATTGCTTCTCTTCGCGGGGATGGCCTGCGAGCTCCGATCGCGGGCAAAGGTCACGCGCCTGGCGTCTTGTCTCAGCGGCCGAGCGCGTTGCGCAACGCCATCTTGATCATCTGCACGCGTTCCGGCGTGAGCGTGGTCCCGAGCATGCCGCGGTGTTCCGGCGCGAGATGCGCCATCGGATCCGCGCCGGTCGGTCGGAACACGTAGTGATCGAAGATGACCCGCCATACGGACCGCTGGTCCGCGGGCAGATCGCGCAGGGCCATGGCCGCGTGCAGCAGACTGTCGAAGGGCGAGGAAGTCGCAGCTGCTTCGTTCCACCAGTAATTGATGAGTACGTTGAACGCTTCCAGCGATTCAACGTTGTGCCACCACGCGTACGGAATGTAGAGCGCATCGCCCGGATTCATCTCCGCCACCTGCGCCACCGCGAGCGCTTCCCGAAACTTCGGATAGCGTTGGAAATCCGGATCGCGCAGCGACACCATGCTGACCGGCGGACCAGACATCGTGAAATCGAACGGGCCGACATACAGGTTCGGCAACTGGTCCGGTGGGAACAGCGTGAACCGGCGGCGGCCCGCCACGACGCAGGCGATATTGCTGGAAAGATCGAAGTGCGTCTGGATGACCACCGCGTTGCCTATCCAGATGCGCGGCACGATGCCATCGAGAAAGTCGAGCCGGTTGCGGGCCGGGAGCTGCGGCAGGAAATCCGGCAGCGGCGTGGATTCGATGAACATGGCGGGTACGCCGGCCTCGTTCTGCCGGGCCAGCAGTTCATCGATGGCTGCCGTGATGCTCGATCGGCGACGCTCGAAGTTCAGCCCGCGCATGTCGGCGCGGTAGAAAAATCTGCCACCGCTGGTCGGCGGAGCCCACATGATCGCGACCGGCCGACCCGCATCGAAACCTTTCAGATATGAACCGATCGCCTGTGCGGACTCACGCGCATGGGCCACGGCGGGCCAGTCAGCCACCAGCCCGCGCAACAACGCCGGCTGGTTCAGAGGCTGGATCTCATTGCGAAAGCGCGCGACATCGACATCGTGCCATTCGCGTACGGGGGCGGGCTGTGGCTGCATGCGTCACCAGGGGAGGTGCGACCTATGCTGTCGCACGGTCGTGGCCGCGGTCAATCCAACGACCTTCAGCAGGCAATCGCATCGAAGGCAATGGTGAGTCTTCGCTGGCCGGCAGCGAACGGCACTGTCCCGTGCCACAGGCACGAGGGAAACAGCACCAGCAGCCCCGCCTGCGGTTGCACGAAATGCTCCGGGTCACATCCCGGCACCGTGAAGCCGGGCTCACCGAATTTGAGCCAGCCGCCCCTGCTCACCGGATCGGCCAGCTCCTGCGGCACTTCCACGTAGTAGGCGGAACTCAGCCATCCCATCGGATGCACATGATTGACGTGAAATCCGCCCGGCTGCAGTTCCACCGACCACGATCCCGCCACACGATAGCGGCTGCTGCGACGGCGATCGGTGGGGTGGTCGCTGGCGCCGCGCAAGGCAGCGATGTAATCGCGGATTCCTTCATCGACCATCGCAAAGAATGCCGCGATGGCGGGGTCGCTGAGCGGCAGATTGCGCTGAGTCTGCGTGCCGCCGCGCAGACTCTGGTCCAGCGGACGGCGGTCCTGGCGATGCAGAAGGCTCAGGCGGCTGGCCAGCACCCGATTGAATTCGTGGATGCTGGCATAGCCTGCGGGCGGACGCGGCCGGTAACAGCGCACCAATCGATCATAGTCATAGAGTTGTCCGTAGGCCGGACTGCCGAGCAGCCGCAGGGCCGTGGCGCGATAGGCAATGAGCTGCTGATCGTCGGGCGCCGCACGCAGAAGTTCCTCGCAGCGCTGCAACGCTTCCTCCCCCCTGCCCAGCCGCAGCAATGAGGGAACGAGATTGCGTCTGACCACTGCAGAGTCCGGGGCGCTGCGCACCGCCTGATACAGATACTGCAGCGCCTGCTGCGGACGCCCGAGATCATCGAGCACGACACCGATCGACGTGAGCAGCCCCGCCGACTCGGGCGCCATGCGCAACCCGACCTCCAGGACCTCCAGGGCCTGCTCGGGCAGACCGCCCTTGCGCAGCACATCGGCCGCCACCAGCCGCAGATGCAGTTCGGCAGGCAGTTCGCGGATGGCCTTGCGCAGTCTTGCCGTTGCGTAGTCGACGTCGCCCAGCATCCAGCGCAGTTGCGCCAGCGCCGTGTGCAGTTGCGGATCCGCAGGCCAGCGCTCCAGACCCGCGATCAGTTTCTTTTCTGCATCCCGCGACCGGCCTTCATGGGTCAGAACACTCGCCAGGTGCGCCACGAGTTGCGGTGAGTCCATGGCCTCTTCCACCAGGCGCTCCAGTTCGAGCTGCGCCTCGTGCACGGCGCCGCATCGATCCAGCACCAGCGCATATTGATGGCGCAACGTCCTGGAAGGCGCGCCCGCGCGCATGGCCCGGCGCAGGGCCAGGCGGGCCATCTCCCAGTCCTCAGCCTGGATCAGGTTCTGGATCCACCGCTGCCAGTCCCGGGACGCCACTGTCGCATCATCGATCGCCTCCGCAGCGCGGTCCGCTGCGCTCAGATCGCCCGCTGCAATGCAGTCGAGCACCCGTTGCCAACCCAACGGCAGAGCGAACCCGGGCGATGGGTCGGCCGGCGCTAAATCGCGAGCGTGCTCGGCAATTTTCTGTGGGTCGGATGCAGGGGAGCTCATGAATTTGACGAAGCGCGGTCGCTGCGGTGCCAATCTTTCCGACATTTTTGCCGATGCGCGATTCTCACACGTTCCCACGGCAGCGTCGCCCGCGCGAGCCTCCCGGCGTTACTAGCAAATCCCTCCGGAGTGCAGCTACACTAACAAAAGCAATTTTGTTAATTGCTGTACTGGCGACATATCAACAATAAGGCTGGGGGGCACAAGAATGACCAAGAGGGGCACAAACCTTCTGCTGCGGCGCGCAACCAGGAACTGGCGAATCAGGGAATACGGCGTCCCCGCATTCGCCCTGGGTGCCAGTTTTCTGAGTCCGTTCGCTCTCGCGCAGACATCCACATCCACCTCAGGTGTCGTGGAGGAAGTGATCGTCAGCGGTGTGCGCGAAGCCATCAAGACTTCGCAGGAAATCAAGAGGGAGTCGGACACCGTCGTCGATTCGATCACCGCATCCGACATCGGCGCCTTTCCCGACAAGAGCGTCGCGGAAGCGTTGCAGCGTGTACCCGGCCTCTTCGTCAATCGCTTCGCAGCCTCGGGCGATACCTCGCACTTCTCCGCCGAGCCCTCGGGCGTAGTAATCCGCGGTCTGCCGCAGGTGCGCAGCGAATTCAACGGCCGCGACGTGTTCAATGCCAACAGTTCGCGCGGCCTGAGCTTCGCCGACGTGCCGCCGGAACTGATGGCGGGCGTCGATACCTACAAGAACGCGACCGCCGACATGATCGAAGGCGGTATCGCCGGTACCGTCAACCTGCGCACCCATGTGCCCTTCGACGCCGATGGCTTCCGGTTCGCCTTTTCGGCCAAAGCCAACTACGGCGATCTGAACGAGGACGTGAATCCTGAAGGCTCGTTCCTGATCAGCGATCGCTGGACGACAGGGATCGGCGACTTCGGCCTGCTCGCGAACGCCGCCTACTCGAAAGTGAACGCGGCATCCGAAGGCGTGCAGTTGTTGCGCTTTTTCCATGTCGAGGGCGTGAACGACAATGGCTACACCGGAGACAACTGGATCCCCGGCGGCGCCGACATCCGTGCCAGCAATTATGAACGCACGCGCAAAGGCGGTGCCTTCGCCGCCCAATGGCGCAGTCCGGACGAGTCCCTGCTCGCCACATTGCAGTACAACCGGTCGGACTATCGGAACAACATGACCGAGTACTCGCTCACTGGCGGCATCGGCAACGCGCAGACGGCGCAGAGCCTGGTGCTGACTTCGCCGCTGGCCATTCCGGCTGCCGGCACCGATGCATACGAGTTCGACAGCCGGGGTGTGTTCACCCGTGGCGTGCTGAACGACTCGTCCAACAGCTGGGCGGGACCGACCGACAATCCGCTGCTCAATCATCCCAATGGATATAACACCGGCGGGCCCGGACTGAACTGGTTCTGCTATTCCTGGAATGAGGGCTGCCCCTCGACCCGCGGCATCGGGCTGAGCGCGGATACCCGGTACATGACGCAGCATGAGGTCACGGAAGATACGTCCGTGAACCTCAAGTGGGCCGTCAACGACCGGATCGGTCTGAACTTCGATCTGCAGCACATCGAATCCACGGTCGACAATTACGACAACAGTTCGGATGCCAAGACCGCCTCCGACGTCTACCTCGACCTGACAGGCCGCAGGCCGAAGATCGAGTTCAGGGCGCCCACGGGCTTCGGCTTCACTGCGGGTGGGTTCACCGATCCGGCGAACTACTACCACGAGTGGACGATGGAACACATCGAAGACAGCGATGGCGAAGAATGGGCCGGACGCATCGATGCGGACATTTCCATCGACTCGGGCTGGCTCGACTCGCTGCGCATCGGCGTACGGCGAGCTGAGCGCGAACAGCACGTGAACTGGTCAACCTTCAACTGGGGTTCGGTCCAGCCGCTGTGGGGCGTGCAGAGCGATGAAGCGTTCTTCCTCGGACAGGGGCGCTGGACCAACACTTACGCGCCGCATACCACTCCGGGCAACATCATCGGCGGCGGTGTGTTCGGCGGCGGTACGTTTATCCATCCGCTCATGTCGCTGGTGAAGGATTACCAGGCCACCATCGATACGTTCGGCGGCCACAGCAACGACTGGGTCGCACTCGGCAGTCGTACCAACTGCCCCGTTGTTCCCGGCACTGTCTTCTGCCCCGTCGAAATGCAGGACATCACGGAGGACGTGGACGCAGCGTATGTGATGCTCAAGTTCGGCAACGCCGATACGAACATCGGATCCGTGAACGTGCGCGGCAACATCGGAGTGCGCTACGTCACCACGAAGGTCAATGCCGCCGGCGGTCTGCAATTCCGGCAGTTCTCGGCCCTCAATCCGTGGGATGCCGGTCAGGGAATCAATCCCCGCCTGCTGCTGTCACCGGACGACCAGGCGTTCATGGACGGCGCCACCGCACCGAGATCGGCCGGTGGCGACAACGACAACTGGTTGCCCAGCCTGAACATACGCTTCGGCCTGACTTCCGACATGTTCATACGTTTCGCGGCTTCGCGGGCGCTGGCCCGTGCCGACATGGGCCTCTACAAGTACTACATGTACGTCAAGGAAGAAGTGCCGAATCCGAATACCCTGGATGGCTTCTGCGCATCCGGTACCGTCACGTACTCGGTCCCCGGCGACTGTACGAGCGATCCGGTGGCGTACACGCCGCGGTACTCGGGCGACATCGGCAATCCGCAGCTCAAACCCACCACCGCGGATCAACTGGATCTGACGTGGGAATGGTATCTGTCGGATACCTCGTCACTCACCGCAGCGTTGTTCTACAAGAAGTTCAACAACTACCTGGTGACCACCAGCTACGCGCAGGCTTTCACCAACAACGGGGTGACCCGCGATGTCATCGTGACGGGCCCGGCCAACGGCGACGGCGCTTCCATCCAGGGCTTCGAAGTGGCCTTCCAGACCTTCTTCGACATGCTGCCGAGCCCCTGGGATGGCTTCGGCATCGAGGCCAACTACACGTACGTCGACAACAAGGGTATTACCAATACCAACCTGTCGAGCGTGCCGGGTACTGCTGGCAGCACCACGCAGGATCCGCTGATCACGTTCACCAACCTGCCGCTGGAGGGCTTCTCCAAGAACGCCTACAACCTCATCGCGCGCTACGACAAGGGCATGATCTCAGCGCGACTGGCGTACAACTGGCGCGACAAGTTCCTGCAGACCCAGGCCGACTGCTGTATCAAACTGCCGGTATGGCAGGATGATTATGGTCAACTCGACGGGTCGTTCCACGTCCAGGCGACGGACAGGCTCGATCTGTTCCTGGAAGCGCAGAACCTGACGAACTCGGAGACGGTGCTGCTGCAACAGGTCACCAACGAAGGCATGCTGCTGCCACGCTCGTGGTTCAGGCAGGACCGACGTTATCAGGTTGGCCTGCGCTACAGCTTCAAGTAACGTTCCTCACCAAGCCGGGCGCGCCGCGATCCAGCGGCGCGCCCGCGGCTTTTCTGCGAACTGAAATTTCCACGGGGCACAGACTGCGTGCATCCACTTCGCGTGGTAATCGTCGGCGGCGGCACTGCGGGCTGGATGACAGCCGCTGCCATGGCGGCTGCGCTGAAGCCCGAGCTTCGCCAGATCACCCTGATCGAGTCGAGCGAGATCGGCACCGTCGGTGTCGGTGAAGCCACCCTGCCCCACATCCGCTTTTTCAATCGACGCATCGGCATCGACGAACGCGAGCTGATGGCGAAGACCCATGCCACGTTCAAGCTCGGCATCGAGTTCGTGGACTGGGCCAGGATCGGCGACAGCTACATCCACCCGTTCGGCGCGTTCGGCAAGCGCACTGCTGGCGTCGCCTTTCACCATTACTGGTTGCGCCAGCAACAACGCGGCATCGACACGCCGCTGGAAGCGTATTCGCTGCCCATCGTCGCCTCGCGCATGAACCGGTTCGCGCTGCCGGCGGAAGATCCCCGCAGCGTGGCATCGACATTCGGCTACGCCTTCCAGTTCGACGCGTCGCTCTATGCTGCCTATCTGCGCGACTTTGCCATCCCGCGCGGTGTGCACCGCATCGACGGCAAGGTCATCGACGTGCGTCTGCGTGGTGAGGACGGCTGGATCGAATCGCTCCAGCTCGACAGCGGCGCTGTCGTGAGCGGCGATCTGTTCATCGATTGTTCCGGCTTCCGCGGTCTGCTGATCGAACAGGCACTCAAGACCGGTTACGAGGAATGGACGCAGTGGCTGCCGTGCGATCGGGCCGTGGCCGTGCCCAGCGAAAATGTCGGCGCCCTCACTCCCTATACGCGTGCAACGGCGCGCGAAGCCGGCTGGCAATGGCGCATTCCATTGCAGCATCGCACCGGCAACGGATATGTGTACGGCAGCCAGTTCATCTCCGATGACGAGGCTGCGCAGCGCCTGCTGTCGCGACTCGATGGCAAGGCGCTTGCCTCGCCGCGGTTTCTGCGTTTCGTCACCGGCCGGCGCCGCAAATGCTGGAACCGCAATTGCGTTGCCATCGGTCTGGCCAGCGGCTTTCTCGAGCCGCTCGAGTCGACCAGCATCTATCTGATCCAGATCGCCATCACGACGCTGATCGACTATCTGACCGACACGCGTTCGTTCGATCCGCGCATCGTCGCTGCGTTCAACCGCTGGATGGACATGGAATACGACCGGGTGCGCGATTTCCTCATCCTGCATTACCACGCCACCGAACGTGCCGATGCACCGATCTGGAATTACTGTCGCAACATGAGCATTCCGGACAGCCTCGCCTACAAGATGGAACTATTCCGCCGCCGCGGCCGCGTCGTGACGTACAAGGACGGACTGTTCCTCGAGGCGAGCTGGCTGGCGGTGTATCTCGGCCAGCGCATCATGCCGCGCGGTCATGATCCGCTGGCCGATGCGATGAGCGATGCCGATCTGGATCGGCTGCTGCAGTCGATGCGCGAAGACGTCTGGTCCGCCGCGACAGCGATGCCGGAACACCAGAGTTTTCTGGACGAATACTGTCCGGCGCCACGCGAACCGCGCGCTTCAGGAGCGACCGCGTGACCGGCTCCGTCGACCACGTGGTCATCGTCGGCGATGACGCCAGTGCATGGCTCGCCGCCGCCGCGCTCAAACAGGCATTCCGTCATCGCGCACTCGATGTCCTCGTGGTCGAATCCGGTGCTGCACCGAACCGCGTCGGACGCTGGACACTCCCCTCCTTGCGCGGCCTGCATGCGCGACTCGGCATTCGCGAAACCGATCTGCTGCGACGCACGGATGCCACGTTCAAACTGGCCACCGAACACTGCGACTGGCAGGGCAAGGGCAGTCGCTACCTGCATGCTCACGGCGAGATCGGCACGGCACTGAGCGGCACACCCTTCTACAAATATCTCGTGGATCGCACGCTCACCGGTCACACCGAGGACGCAGCGGAATATTCCCTGGCGGCGACGGCGGCGCGGGCCGGTCGCTTCGCGCGCCCGATGTCGACAAACGATCTGACGGCCAGTTTCACTTATGCGTTTCATCTGCACGAAGCCGCCTACACCGCATACGTGCGCGAGCACGCGCTGAAGCTGGGGGTCAGGAACGCGCATGGGCGAGTGGCCCACGTTCAAATCAGCGATGCGCGAATTTCGTCCTTGCAGCTCGAAGATGGAGGCATGATCGACGGTGAGTTCTTCATCGATTGTTCCGGTGTGCAGGGGACATTGATCGATTCACTCGATGACGGCGGCCGGGAAGACTGGTCATCATGGCTGGTGAACGACCGCATGCTCTCTGCGCAGGCATCCGCGGTCGCCGATCCGCCGGCGCTCACACAGACGCTGGCGGTCGATGCCGGCTGGCTCTGGCAGATGCCGCTGGCACGATCGCGCGTGGTGGGCAGCGTCTACAGCAGCGCATTCAGCTCCGATGACAATGCAGCCCGTTCTCTGATCTCCGCCACAGGCTGCGCAGAACCCACGCTGATGAAATTGCAGCAGGGGCGCCGCCGCTGCGTATGGCGAGGCAACTGCGTGGCCATGGGCGAGACCGCCGTACAGATCGAACCGCTCGCCGGTGCCAACCTGCACGTCGCAGAACTGGGCATCGGGCTGCTCATCGAACTGTTTCCGCTCGATGGCGACAGTTCGCTGGAGGCCGTCGAATACAACCGCATCATGGGCGAGTTCGCAGACTCATTGCGCGATTTCACGCTCGCCCATTATCGTGCCGGCAGACTCCGCGAAGGTGAGTATTGGCATGCGACGCGTCAGGCGGCACCGCCCGAGCGTTTTGCGCAGCGCATGGATCAGTTCCGCGCCGGTGCCCGTCTGGAAATGCTGGATCACGAAATCTTCGAGGAAACCGACTGGGCATGGGTACTGCTGGGCAGCGGCTGCGTCCCCGACGCGCTGGAACTGCATACGCGGTCCACGATTGCCGGTGCACGACCCGAGACATTCGCCGGACTGCGAACCAGCATCCTGCGGCTGGCCGGTTCGATGCCGCGACACATCGACTATGTACAACATCAACGCTGAGTGACGCCGGGTAGTGAACAACAAGGTCAGAAAGATCGTCATCGTGGGTGGCGGCACCGCCGGCTGGATGGCGGCCGCGGCGCTATCGGAAGTCACGAGCGGCGGTTCGTACTCGATCGAGCTGGTGGAATCCGATGAGATTGGCACCGTGGGTGTGGGCGAAGCGACGATCCCGCCCATTCTGAGCTTCAATCACACGCTCAGGATCAATGAGGTCGAGTTCGTTCAGGCCACCCAGGCCACGTTCAAGCTCGGCATCGAGTTCGTCGACTGGACGCGGCTCAACCACCGGTATTTCCACCCGTTCGGCACATACGGCGTGGAGATGCAGGGCATTCATTTCCACCACTTCTGGCTGCGACATCAGCGCGCTGGCGGCACGATCAGTCACGACGAATTCAACTCATGCACCCAGGCGGCGCTGGCCGGACGCTTCGCACGCCCCCTGCCCACGGACCGTTCGCCGCTGCCGCCGATCGCATACGCCTACCATTTCGATGCCGGGCTGTATGCGCGCTATCTGCGCAAGCTCGCCGAGCTGCGCGGCGTCGTGCGCACGGAAGGACGCATCGTCGACGTACAACTGCGTCCTGAGGATGGGTTCATCCAGCATGTGACGCTGACGGACGGTCGTGTCGTGGCCGGCGATCTCTTCATCGACTGCTCGGGATTTCGCGGCCTGCTCATCGAGCAGACGCTGCACGCCGGTTACGAGGACTGGAGTACCTGGCTGCCTTGCGACCGCGCCATGGCCGTCCCATGCGAGCGCGTGGCCGCCACGACGCCCTACACACGTTCCACTGCACGCGAAGCCGGCTGGCAGTGGCGCATTCCTCTGCAGCATCGCACCGGCAACGGTTACGTTTATTGCAGCGAATACCTGAAGGACGATCAGGCTGCCGAACTGCTGCTCGGCCGGCTCGATGGCGCGCCGCGCGCGGATCCGCGACCGTTGCGCTTCGTCGCCGGGCGACGTCGGGAAGTCTGGAAAAAGAATTGTGTCGCGCTGGGTCTGGCGAGCGGCTTTCTGGAACCGCTCGAATCGACCAGCATTCATCTGGTGCAGTCATCGCTTGCGCGCCTGCTGCTCATGTTTCCGGCCGATCGCTTCGATCCGCAGACCATCGCGAAATTCAACGACCTGGCGCGCCTCGAAATGGAAGAGATCCGCGACTTCCTGCTGCTGCATTACAAGGCCACGGAGCGCAGCGATACACCCTTCTGGCAGCATTGCCAGGCGATCCCGCTCACCGATTCGCTGAAGAACCGCTGGGAGATGTATCGCGAGACCTCCACGCTGATCTGCGTGCCCGGCGATCTGTTCCGTGAATCGAGCTGGTTTGCAGTCTTTACCGGCCAGGGCGTGATGCCGCTCGCTCATCATCCGTTTGCCGATGTGCCCCCGGATGCGGAACTCGATCGCAGGCTTCAGCTCATTCGCGGCGACGTACTCAAACGCGTGCAATCGTTTCCGCCCCACGACGATTACATTCGTCAGAATTGTGCCGCGAGCGCATCATGAGTCCGCTGCGGCGTGAGCAGATCGACGGGCGCGACATCTTCGTGTTCGACGACCTGTTGCCGGCCGACGAGGTCGCGCAGTACGCGCGCGTCATCACACAGGCCGCGTTCACGCGAACCGAATCCGCACGGCCGGACAGCGGCGACATCCGTCACTGGGTCTGCGAGATGCCGCTGGAGAATCTGCCGCGCACCAGCCTGTGGCATGCGACTGCCAGCTCCGTCGCCGCACTGCGGCCCGATGAGCGTTACATTCCGTACCGCTGTTACACCAACTTTGCGGCCTACGGCGACGTGCTGCTCACTCACGTCGACAGCCTGCCGGATCGGCGTGAACTTACTGCCCTGTGGTTCCTCTGCGATCGCTGGGATATCGAGTGGGGTGGCGAAACCCTGTTCTTCGATTCGGCTGGCGAAGCGCGCATCGCCGTCGCTCCGCGACCTGCGCGCCTGCTGTTGTTCGACGGCGCCATTCGTCACGCCGGTCGACCGCCCAACCGCAACTGCCCTGCCTCTCGCTACACGTTTGCGATCAAGCTGCGCGCGCAGTGAACTGCCGGGGCCCAGCAGAGCGCTGTTCGGTCCCGTTTCAGAGACGAAGAATCCAGCGCCTGCGATGGCATACGAGCAGTACGGCGAAGATCGCCAGCAGGCTGCACATTCCAAACAGCAGTGAAGCGAGTGCCGGTTCGAAGAACCGACCGAACCAGTCCTGGCCGGCGATGCGCAGGGAGACCGGAACTTCACTGCCCAGCCAGGCGATGTCGAGCAACGGTCCGATCAGCCAGCACAGGATGTAGGCGAGCAAAGGGTTCTCGCCGAAGATCCGGGCCGGAAACAGGGCCTGGCGTACGCCGCTGCGTTGTGACACCGGCATGAGCACACCGAGCACCACCAGCGCAAAGCCGCTGCTGAACAGCGCAAAGGTACTGGTCCAGATGTTCTTGACGATGGGACAGACGCCGCGCAGCAGCAGCGCGCTGAGCAGCATCGCCGCACCGGCAACGACTGCGGTGAGTGCCGGCTGGCGCAATTTCCAGCGTGAGAATCCCAGACCGACGATCACACCGAACAATACGTTGAAGCACGCCGGCCAGGTGGAAAGGATGCCTTCCGGATCGAAAACCACCCGACCATCGACGGGCCAGTACGGAAACATGTGATTCGTGCCGATCAGTGCACGATCGATGACGGCAGGCCAGCTACCCACCGGATCGAATCGCGGTGCACCGAAGCCCGGCACCGGCACCGCGAACAGCAGCAACCAGTACGAAATCAATATTAAAACGGCGACACCGCCGAGCAGCGTCGCTCGGATCTTCAATACTCGCGGCTCATCGGCCTGCGCCGTCAGGACCACCAGCGTCGCCACGATGCCGTAACACAGTCCGATGCGCGACAGCACGCTGGGCACACGGACATGAGCAAAATCGAAGGTCGGGTACAGATTGAGCAGGAACCCCAGCACGACGAGCACGGCACTGCGCACCAGCACGTGTTTCAGCAGTTCGGATCGCGATGCACCTTTCGCGAAGCGCCGCTGCAAGGACAGCGGCAGGGCCACGCCAATACAGAACAGGAATCCCGGCGCCACCATGTCGATGAGAGTGCCGCCTTCCCAGCGCGCGTGCGTGAGCCAGTCGTAACCGCGCTCCCAGGAGCCCGGGTTCATGTTGAGAAGCATGCCGACGATGCACAGTCCGCGCAGTACATCGAGTGCATCCCAGCGTGAAATCTGCTCAGGGGGCATCGACGGTCTCCTGATCGAACTGACGGCTGGCATCGATGATATCGCGTGCCAGCGTGGCGCTGTCTCGCTGAAGCGCATTCGGTTCGAGAAATACGGCGTAAGCCTTGACCGCGAGAACGGCGATACCGCTTGGCGCCGTCGGCGCGCGGCCCGGGAAGCTGCCGGCGTGATCGCGGATGAATCTGGCGGCCGCCCTCACCGCTTCATGCGCCTGCATATCGGCTGGCGTGAGATAGCGGAATCGCCATTCGCGTACACGCTTGTTGATGATCGACCGGTCATCGCCGCCAGCATCGATGCCCGCGGCGGCAAAGACTCTGCAGTCGTAGTCGATACAGGTCTGCGGGCGATCGGCGTAGATGGAACAGCGGTGGGCACTGAGCATGGGACAGGTGCCATCGTCGCACGCCTGCATGAGCGAGGTACCCGCGGGCATGCCGGGCGGTTCGCTGAGAAACTGCGATGGGATTCGCTCGCGGGCGCGACGGTCCTCCGGCCGCACCCATACGGCATAACCGGAAACGCAGCAGCCAACGCAATCGCCGCATGGCACTTCCATGCCGCCGTCGCTGCGCAGAGAGCGACGAAAACGCACCAGCCAGTCGCCGAAGGGTCCCGCGTCGACGACATCAGAGTCGCTCATGCGCTGCCGCGATGCCTCAGTTCGGTTCGACGATCAGCAGCGACACGCCCTGTCGCGGCAATGTGAAATCGATCTGTGCCGTGGCTTTGCGGATCGGCAATGATGCCGGCGGCGCCAGTGTCTGGAGCTGGCCGGCTTCCCGCAGTTCGTCGTACTGCGCACGCGTGGGCGCCACGGGCGATCCCATGCGCTGCCAGGCAGCATACGAATTGCTGTGCTGTTCATCGATGCGATAGTGCGTGACTCGCGCACCGCGCCACGCCTTCATGCCCGACAACTTCAGATCGACCGCCGCATCCGGGCCCGGCAGATCATCGTCGTGGTAGTGCCAGATCAGCACGGCAATGTGATTCGCGTCGCCGCTTGCCAGCACACCGACATCAGGCGCCTGACGTACGCCGCTGTGCATGATTTCATCCAGCGGTATCTGTGCAGAACTCTGCGCGGCCAGCCGCTGCCCCTGCATGCGGCTGAACATGCGAAAGACATTCATGACCGGCAGATCGAGTCCGTTGCTGTTGAGCTGACGAAAGCCGGCGAAATACGGCTGATCTTCAAATTCGAATGCCCAGGTCAGCGCGCCTTCGAGATTCACGCCGTGCCTGGCAGCCAGATCGTACTTGCGCGCGAACGTCGCTGCGGTGTAGCTGGAGTACATGGTCCCGTTGCGATAGCCGACGCTTGCGCCGCGACATGCCGCGCACCCTTCCGGATCGGATTCGCCGATGATGATGGGCTTGTCGCGCAGCGCCGGACGCGCCGCAATCATGGCGAAACCTTCATCTATGGTGGTGAGCTGCGCTGCGATGCCCATCTGCACGTGCCCATCCACGAATGCAGGCGACCCCTTGGCGTGAAAGCTCACGAAGTCCGTCGGTGTACCGCGCTCCCCAGTCGCAAAATTCCGGCCTTCGGTCACGTGGGTGAGGAAGTCCTGCATGAACTGCCCGCCGCTGCCCGCCACATCCGGCCCTCCCACTCGGGCCGTCGGCAGTGCCCGTCGGATACCGGCAATGGCGTAGTCGTGCAGCTTCTGAAATTCCTCCGGCGTGCCGTGCCAGTAGACCGACAGGTTCGCCTCGTTCCAGGTTTCGAACAGCCACGTCTCCACTTCGGCGCGACCGTACCGTCCGATCAGATGCTTCACCCACTCGAAACACAGTTGCGACCAGCGCTCGTAATCGCGCGGCGGATAATTCCAGCCGCCGCTCAGATCGCCGGTGCCCGGACGCCACTCGTGCTGATACGGCACCGATGCAGGCGCCGACGACAGCGCCTGCGGCATGAAACCGATTTCGACCAGCGGCTTCACACCGCGCTCGAGATAGGTATCGAAGATGCGATCGAGAATGCGCCAGTCGTAGACGGCATCGCCCTGGCTATCTTCGGTGTAGGCGTTGGTGCTCCCCCATTTCAACGCAGGCGTGCCATCGCCGCTCGTCAGCAGATTGTGAGCGCGGAAATACACCGCACCCGGCTTGAGTTCACCGAGTTTTGCGAGCAGCCGACGGCCGTCCTTCATGGTGGCGTAGTTGGGTTCGTCTGCGCCGAAGTAGCGCCAGATGGGCGCCAGTGGCGCACCCGCGCGTGCCGCGTCGACCGTGATGGTCACATCGAGCGACGGCTCTGCCGCGGCAACCGCAAGGGTTCCCAGCACTCCCATGAGCAATGCTGTCACCCGCGCCGGCGTGCGCGCTGTGGCTCCACTCGACTGTGCGTGCATGGCTTCCCCCGATGTGCCGACTGTTATGGAACCTTCGCAGCAATCCCGACGCCAGGTACGGCAACTTGCCGGATCACGGTGCAGACAGATCCTGCCCGCCGCCCAGCGCTTCGTACAATGAGATGAGATTGTTCAGCTCACGCAGCCGGGTGGCGATGAGTATCTGCTGGGCGGCATAGTGATTGCGCTGCGCATCGAGCACCAGCAGATAACTATCCTGCCCCATCTCCTTGCGCGCCTGTGACAGTTCGAACACTTTCGCCGCCGCATTGACCAGGCGCTGCTGGGCGGCGCGCTGACGCGCCAGCGAATCGGTCAGGGCGAGTGCGTCGCTGACTTCGCGGAATCCCGTCTGAATGGACTGCTCGTAGCGCGCCAGCGCAATGTCACGCTCAGTGCGCGCCGCTGCGGCGTTCGCGGCCAGCCGTCCGCCCTGGAAGATGGGCAGACTGATGCTCGGACTGAAGCTCCAGGTGCGATTGTCCCGATCGAACAGTCCCGACAGTTCGGTGCTGATGTAGCCCGTCGAGCCGGTCAGCGAAATGCTGGGGAAAAATGCCGCCCTGGCGGCGCCGATGTTGGCGTTGGCTGCCCGCAATTCATGTTCGGCGGCCAGAATGTCCGGACGTTCGAGCAGCACTTCGGAAGGCAGCCCGACCGGAATCTGCGCGAGCAGATGCTCCGCCGCGTCGTCCGCCGTGGGCAGCAATTCTGCCGGCACATCGGTTCCCGCCAGCAGGTTCAGCGCGTTGATGTCCTGCGCGATATTGCCTTCGGTCCGCGCGACATCGACGCGCGCATTCTCCACCGTGGTCTCTGCCTGACTGAGCTGCAGCTGCGACACGGCACCGAGCCTGTGACGCTGTTCCGTGAGAGAGAACCATTCGGTCTGATTCCTCTCTGTTTCCATTGCGAGCTGATGCAGTGCCTGCTCGTTGGCCAGAGCGAGGTATGTGCGCGCGATCTGCGAAATCAGACTGATTCGCACGCTGCGCTGCGTGGACTGCTGAGCGAAGTAGTCTTCCAGCGCAGCGCGGCTGAGATTGTGGACGCGGCCGAACAGATCGAGTTCGAACGCTGCGCCGACCGACGCCGAATAGGTTTCCGTGACACGACCGCCTGCCGGAGAAATGTCAGCCGGCATGCGTCCGCGATCCATGCTGCCGTTGGCGGAGATCGCCGGAAAGCGGTCGGCGCGTTGCACGCGGTACAGCGCTTGCGCACGCTCGACATTCAACGTGGCGACACGCAGATCGCGATTGTTCTCCAGCGCGAGAGCGACGAGCTTGCGCAGCTTCTCCGACTGGAAGAACTGGTCCCAACGCAATGCCGCGGCGGCGTTTCCTTCTGCCGTCTGTGCGCCCGGTGTGTCGGCTGGCGCGTGCCATTCGGCGTCCACCGGCGACTGCGGTCGTTCATAGCGGGGCGCAAGGTTGATGCAGCCGCCGAGCGCCACGGTCAGGCCGATCAGGATCGCAGTACGCTTGACCTCAGACACTGGCAGACCCCTGATCCACATTGCCGTCCTCATGGTGTTCGTGATGGCGCCGTTCTTTCAGCACCAGGCGCAGCACCACGACGAAGAACAGCGGCACGAAGAAAATTCCGAGGAAGGTACCGGTCAGCATGCCGCCGACCACGCCGGTGCCAATGGCACGCTGCGCCCCTGAACCCGCACCGTTCGCAATTGCCAGAGGCAGCACGCCAAGACCGAAGGCCATCGACGTCATCACGATCGGTCGCAGGCGGTCGCGAATCGCATGCATGACGCTCTCAGCGAGATTCATGCCCGCTTCCAGATTGTGTTTCGCGAACTCGACGATGAGCACGGCATTCTTGCTGGCAAGGCCGATGGTGGTCAGCATCGCCACCTGGAAGTACACATCGCGTTCAAGGCCGCGCAGTCCTGTTGCGACAACGGCGCCGACGATACCCAGCGGCACCACCAACATGACGGCCGCAGGAATGGCCCAGCTCTCATAGAGCGCGGCCAGACACAGGAAGACGACCAGAATCGACAGCGAATACAGCAGCGGCGTCTGCGAGCCCGCGGTGCGCTCCTGATACGACGCGCCGCTCCAGGCGATGTCGAAACCCGGCGGAAGCTGCTCCACGAGTTTCTCGATCTCCTGCATCGCATCGCCCGAACTGACGCCCTCGGCCGGCGCACCGTTGATCTCGACTGCGGACACACCGTTGAAACGCTCGAGCCGGGGTGAACCGAATTCCCAGTGCGACGAGGCAAATGCCGAAAACGGCACCATCTCGCCCGCCGAGTTGCGAACGTACCAGCGGTTGAAATCTTCCGGCTTCATGCGAAACGGCGCATCCGCCTGCAGGTACACGCGCTTGACGCGACCGCGATCGATGAAGTCGTCGATGTACTGGCCGCCCCACGCCACCGACAGGGTGCGATTGATGTCCGCGATGGACACGCCCAGCGAGCCTGCCCTGGCTGCGTCGATATCCAGGCGGAATTGCGGTGTGTCGTCCTGACCGTTGGGCCGCACGTTTGTCAGCAGCTTGCTCTGACGCGCAGCGCCGAGCAGCTGGTTGCGCGCCGCGATCAGCGCATCGTGCCCGCTGCCATTGACGTCCTGGAGGAAGAACGAAAAGCCCTGCGAGCGGCCGAGCTCTGGCAGCGGCGGCGGCGGAAATGCGTAGACCATCGCATCCCTGATCTGGCTGAACGCACCCATGGCGCGATTGGCGACGGCCTGCACACCCAGATTCCTGTCCGTGCGCTGATCCCAGTCCCTCAGTTTGACGAACGCCATGGCATTGTTCTGCCCGCCGCCGCCGAAGCTGAATCCCAGTACCGCGAAAATCGACTCGACCGCATCCTTCTCTTCAGTCAGAAAGTAATGCTCGACCTGTTCCATGACAGCAGATGTGCGGGCCTGAGTTGCTCCCATGGGCGCCTGCACCTGCACGAACATGACGCCCTGGTCTTCATCGGGCAGAAACGAAGTCGGCAGCTGCACGAACAGCAGCAGCATGACCGCACAGATCGCGCCGTAAATAACGAATGACCGGCCGGTACGCCGCAGCATTTTCGACACCGTCGAACGGTACTTCTCGCTGCTGCGATCGAACGTGCGATTGAACCAGCCAACGAAACCCCGCTGCGTCTGATGTTCCGCGCTGTGCGGTTTCAACAGCGTGGCGCACAAGGCTGGTGTGAGCACCAGCGCCACCAGCACTGACAGCGCCATCGCCGAAACGATGGTGATCGAGAACTGGCGATAGATGACGCCGGTGGAACCCGACAGAAACGCCATCGGCAGAAACACGGCCGACAACACCATGGCGATGCCGACCAGCGCGCCGGTGATCTGGTCCATGGACTTGCGCGTGGCTTCCAGCGGCGACAATCTGTCTTCGCGCATGACGCGCTCGACGTTCTCCACCACGACGATGGCATCGTCCACCAGCAGGCCGATGGCCAGCACCATTGCGAACATGGTGAGCATGTTGATCGACAGTCCCGCCGCCGCCAGCACGCCGAAGGTGCCGAGCAGCACCACCGGCACGGCAATGGTGGGAATGAGAGTGGCGCGGAAGTTCTGCAGGAACAGGAACATCACCAGGAATACCAGCACGATGGCTTCGGCCAGCGTCTTGACCACGTCGTGAATCGAGACGCGCACGAACGGTGTAGTGTCGAATGGCACAACGCTGCGCAGCCCGTGCGGGAAGTTCGGCTCCATCTTCGCGACCACGGCGCGCACGGCATCGGCTGTCGCCAGTGCATTGGCGTTGGTCGCCAGCATGATGGCGATACCCGCCGCCGATCTGGTGTTGTAACGGCTGGCGGAGTTGTAGTTGGAGGAGCCGATCTCCACGCGCGCCACGTCCGACAATCGCAGAGTGGAGCCGTCGACACGGCTGCGCAGAATGATGGCGGCGAACTGTTCCGGGGTCTGCAGTCGACCCTGTGCCGTCACCGTTGCGTTGAGTTCCTGGCCGGGCACCGCCGGCAATGCACCGAGCTGCCCCACTGACACCTGCGCGTTCTGCGCTTCGATGGCACTGATGATGTCGGACGGTGCGAGTCGATAAGTATTGAGCTTGTCCGGATCCAGCCAGATGCGCATCGCGTATTCGGAGCCGAACACCTGGACGTTGCCGACACCCGGAACGCGACTCAGAGGCTCCACCATGTGTGCACTCACGTAGTCGGCGATGTCGGTGCGGTCCATGCTGTTGTCGTCGGACACCAGACCGACCACCATCAGAAAGCTCGAATTGCCCTTGGTGACGTTCACGCCCTGCTGCTGCACGAGCAGCGGCAGCAACGGCATGGCCTGCTGCAGCTTGTTCTGCACCTGAACCTGCGCAATGTCGGGATCTGTACCCGTCTCGAAGGTCAGCGTGACGCCGGCACTGCCGTTGGAATCGCTCGAGCTGGACATGTACAGCAGGCCATCGAGCCCCTGCATGTGCTGCTCGATGATCTGCGTGACCGAATCCTCGACCGTCTTGGCAGAAGCTCCGGGATACAACGCACTCACCGACACTGCCGGCGGCGCAATGATGGGATAGCGCGAGATCGGCAGGCGCGTGATGGACAGCGCACCGGCCAGCATGATGATGATCGCGATCACCCAGGCGAAGACCGGACGGTCGATGAAAAATCGGGCCATGCGTGTCGATCCTCAGCGCGCGGCGGTCTGAGGAGAGGCTGCCGGCGCGTTGCCCTGCGGCGGCTGCCAGTCGACCGGTTTCACGCTCATGCCGGGCTGCACTTTCTGCAAACCTTCGACGATGA
>DASTRD010000169.1:0-39786 GCA_035761425.1 Povalibacter sp. | reverse complement strand
CGCCGCTCGTCAGCATGTATTGCTACACCTGTTACCGCTCGACTTGCATGTGTTAGGCACGCCGCCAGCGTTCAATCTGAGCCAGGATCAAACTCTTCACTTGAAGGCTTGAGACCTATCAAATGACGAGAGCATCCCAATGAGCTCTACTGGCTAATTGGTAACTCATCGTCGTGTTGCGTTAGCAGACGACCGACGCGAGTCCCCACACAAATTACCTGTTTCGATTTTTAAAGAGCGGCCTATGCGCGAGGCCTAGGCAGAAGCGGGATTTTAACCGATTTCCCTGGTCCGTCAACACCCTCGAAACATCGAGAAGGTCACTTTCCGGGGCTCGGTACGCTCGTTTCGTGACGGGCGTGCCTCGCGAGGCCGCGCATCTTACTGACCGCGAATCCGGAGTCAACACCATTTTTGACGATTCGTTGCGACGGCGAATTTTCCGCCGAAATATTCAAAATCAAGTCAGTCGCAAGACGCATCATTTCCGTTCATCGGCGACACGTCGGCAAGTTGTCGCGCATCCGGCACGTCGATTTAGCCACGTACCAGCGTAATTTCTTCAAACTGGCGCTTCCCGACCTGCACGAGGTAGGTCGCCCCTGCATTGAGAGCCGCCTTGGTGTTCGTCACCTTTTCGCTGTTGATGCGGACACCTCCCTGCTCCATCAACCGGAAAGCGGCTGTCGTACTTGCCACCAGACCGCACTGCTTCAACAGTGCCGCAATACCGATGTTTGTACCGCTGATGGCAACTGTCCGCTTTGCAACGTTCTCCGGTATCGCTCGCTGCTGACTGCGGCTGCGGAAATGTTCGTATGCCTGCTTCGCCGCTGCGGCGCCGTGGAATCTCTCGGTGATTTCGCCGGCGAGCGCCAGCTTCACTTCCATTGGATTGCGGCCGGACGCCACTTCCTCCTTGAGTTTTTCGATCTCTGCATTGGGCCTGAAGGACAGCAGATCGAAATATCGCCACATCAACACATCTGAAATCGACATGAGTTTGCCGAACATGTCGTCTGGAGATTCCGTGACGCCGATGTAGTTGCCCAGCGACTTCGACATCTTGTTCACACCGTCGAGCCCCTCGAGCAGAGGCATCGTGATGACAACCTGCGGTTCCTGTCCGTAAGCCTCCTGCAGCTGACGCCCCACGAGCAGATTGAACTTCTGATCAGTGCCACCGAGCTCAACGTCAGCATGCAGAGCGACGGAGTCGTAGCCCTGCACGAGCGGATACAGAAACTCGTGTATCGCAATCGGCTGTCCGCCCTTGTAGCGCTTGCTGAAATCATCGCGCTCCAGCATCCGTGCGACAGTATGTCGGGCCGCAAGCTGAATCAGACCCGAGGAGCCCATCTGCGTCATCCAGCGCGAATTGAAATCGATTCGTGTCTTTGCGGGATCAAGAATCTTGAAGATCTGTTCTTTGTAGGTCGCGGCGTTCGCCTCGACGTCTGCCGGCGTGAGCGGCGGCCGCGTCGCATTGCGACCCGATGGATCGCCAATCAAGCCAGTGAAATCGCCAATGAGAAAAATCACTTCATGGCCGAAATCCTGGAAGCGGCGCATCTTGTTGATGAGCACGGTATGACCAAGATGCAGATCCGGAGCCGTCGGATCGAATCCCGCTTTTATCCGCAGCGGTTTGCCCCGCTTCAACCTGGACATCAGCTCCGATTCGAGCAGGATTTCCGAAGTACCGCGTTTCAACTCGGCGAATTGTTCTTCCGGCGACAACATGCGTATTCCACTCGGCAATGCCTCAAATGACGCGCGACTCTAGGGGTTCAGGGGATTCACTGCAATTCAGCGCGCGCACGTAATTTGGGCGGCATCGCGGTTGACGGTGCGCGCCGCGATCTTCTACCTTTCGCGCATTGCTTAAATCGCTGATTTGCTTGAGAGGGTTTCGAGGTGCAACCGGATTCGCGGATAGCGTTCGACTACAAATCCCGGTCACCGAAATCCACACCCGCCAATCACGCCCGCTGGTTCATCTCAGGCCTGATGCTGCCCGTCGTCGGCGGCGTCATTGCCTACTTTCTGACCAAAGCTCCGGCGCCGATTACCGTCGAGACCACTCCGACGGTTCCACTCGCAACCAATCTTCCCGAGCTGCAGCCCGAGGCGGTGGCGACGGCACCGGTGGCCAAGCCGCTCGGGGACACGCTCGAGTTCGTCGTCCGGCGTAACGACACGCTGGATCGGATCTTTCGACAATTGAAACTGGACCTTGGCGACCTCGCGAATATTCGCGGAGTGCCGGGCGTACGCGAACAGCTCGATCTGCTGCGTCCCGGCGACACCATCAAGCTTACTCACGACGAAGGCACCGTCTATTCGCTCAGCAGGCGCATCAGCGACACGGAAATACTCTCGGTCACGCGCGGCGACGACGGGTTTGCCGCAGAGGTGGTCGCCACGCCGGTTGAACTGCGCACCATTCGCACGCACGGAACGATCGATTCGTCGCTGTTCAATGCGGCGCGCGCAGCCGGTGTGAGTGCCGAGCTCATCATGCGCCTGGCCAACGACATCTTCGGCTGGAAGATCGATTTCGCGCTGGAAATTCAGCCTGGCGACAGCTTCGACATCATCTACCAGCAGAAATATCGCGACGGCGAATATATCGGTGACGGTGAGATTCTGGCCGCCGATTTCATGAATGACGGCAAGCTGTATCGTGCCCTTCAGTTCTCATCGTCCGACAAGGAAGTGTCGGGATACTTCGACGAGGAAGGTCGCAGCATGAAGCGACAGTTCCTGCGCGCGCCGCTGGATTTCACCCGCATCAGTTCGAACTTCAACCCAGCCCGCCGTCATCCGATTCTCAACACGATCCGGGCGCACAAGGGCGTGGATTACGCTGCTCCGACCGGCACGATCATCAAGGCGGCTGGCGACGGTCGGGTTGCGTTTGCCGGCAGAAAGGGTGGCTACGGTAACGCCATCATTCTTGAGCATGGAGCGGGCATTTCGACTCTTTATGGTCACATGTCCCGCTTTGCCAAGGGCATGCATGCCGGCGTGCGTGTAAGCCAGGGGCAGACCATCGGCTTCGTCGGCAGCACGGGCGCTGCCACGGGCCCGCACCTGCATTACGAGTACCGCATCAACGGCGTTCACAAGAATCCCCGGACGGTACCCTTGCCGGATGCGAAGCCGATTCCGCAGCAATACATGGCTGAATTCAAGGGCCAGTCTGGCCCCCTATTGGCCGATCTCGATCGTGCCCGGGATGCAGCAGTAGCTGCTGTTCCTGCAAACTGACCGTCATCCACATCGAACTGCAACCTGCCTGTAACGCAGGCGTGAGGAGCCCGTAGTATTCTCGGGTGACCGCGTCGCAGGGTCAGTGCGCAATGCTCGATGTGAACCTCAAGGCACCCGAGTACTACATCAATCGGGAGCTTTCCTTTCTCGATTTCAACTATCGGGTGCTCGCGCAAGCGCACGACGAGTCGCTGCCGCTGCTCGAACGCATCCGGTTTCTCGGCATTTCCTGTTCCAATCTCGATGAATTCTTCGAAATCCGTGTCGCCGGCCTGAAGCAACGGCTGGAGCTCGGCTCATTGACCGGTGGTCCGGACGGCATGAGCGTGCCCGACCAGCTGAGTGCGATTCACCAGCGCGCGCTCACGCTGGTGCAGGACCAGTATGAACTGCTGAATCAGGTCGTGTTTCCGGCGCTCGCGACACACGGCATTCAGTTCGTGAACGCACGCACGCTCACACAACATCAGCAAATCTGGCTGGCCGACTATTTCGCAAAGGAAGTGGAGCCGGTACTCACGCCGCTGGGTCTGGACCCGGCACGACCTTTCCCGCGCATTCAGAACAAGAGCCAGAACTTCATCGTTCGATTGTCGGGCAAGGATGCATTCGGCCGGGATGCGGAACTTGCCGTGGTACAGGTGCCGCGGTCACTTCCGCGCATCATCAGACTGCCTGCTTCCGAAGATGCGCCGGGCAAGACGCATTTCGTGTTTCTGTCGACGATCATCTCGACGTTCGTCGCACAGCTCTTCAGCGGCATGGCCGTCGAAGGTGCCTGGCAATTCCGTGTAACGCGCAACAGCGATCTGTTCGTCGACGACGAAGAAGTCGACAACCTGCTGCGAGCGATCGAGGGCGAACTGGCACAACGGCGCTACGGTGCGGCGGTCCGCCTCGAGACGTCACTCGACTGTCCGGAAGACATTACGACCTTTCTGCTGCGCCACTTCGCCCTGACCAAAGACGATCTTTACCAGGTCAACGGCCCGGTGAACCTCAATCGCCTGATGGCGCTCTATGACCTGGTCGACCGGCCGGACCTCAAGTACACGCCCTATACACCCGCGATGCCAAAACGCGTGGTCGCACGCGAAGACCTCTTTGCGGTGATGCGAGACGCAGACCTGCTGCTGCATCACCCGTTCGAATCGTTCGTACCGGTGATCGACTTTCTGCGGCAGGCAGGCACCGATCCGGATGTTCTCGCGATCAAGCAGACGCTTTATCGCACCGGACCGCAATCACCGATAGTCGACGCGCTGGTTGCAGCCGCTCGCTCCGGGAAGGAAGTAACGGTCATCATCGAGCTCATGGCACGCTTTGACGAGGCTGCCAACATTTCTCTTGCGACGCGCCTGCAAGAAGCCGGCGCGCACGTCATGTACGGCGTCGTCGGATACAAGACCCACGCAAAACTGATCATGGTTGTGCGTCGCGAACTGGGCAAACTGCGCCGCTACTGCCATCTCGGCACCGGCAACTACCACCCCAATACCGCGCGCGTGTACACCGACTACGGTTTATTCACCTGCGATGAGGCCGTTGGCGAAGACCTGCACGAGCTGTTTCTGCAACTGACGAGCCCCACTCGTGTCGCGATCATGCAGAAGATCCTGCAGTCGCCGTTCACGCTGCACGAATCGTTGGTGGAAAAGACGCGGCGAGAGGCCGAATTTGCGCGGCAAGGCAAGCCGGCGAGAATCATCGCCAAGCTCAACGCACTGGTCGAACCGCAGATTATTCAGGCGCTTTACCAGGCATCCATGGCCGGTGTGAAAATCGATCTCATCGTGCGCGGAATCTGCGCCCTGCGGCCTGGCATCGCGGGAGTTTCAGAGAACATCACAGTCCGCTCGATCGTGGGACGTTTTCTCGAACACTCGCGCGTCTACCTGTTTCACAACGACGGCAATCCCGAGCTGTATTGCGCCAGTGCCGACTGGATGGAGCGCAATTTTTTCCGCCGCATCGAAGTCGCCTTTCCGGTTGGCCGTCAGCATCGCGAACAGATCATGCGCGACCTCGAAACCTATCTGGCGGACAACGTACAGGCCTGGCAGTTGCTTGCCGATGGTCGCTATGAGCGCTGCCACCCGGGTACTGAGCCGATCGTGAACGCACAATCCACGCTGCTGCGCTCATACACCTCAGCGGATTGATCAGCCTTCTTCTTCGATCTTCAGTCTGAACCCGGTCGAGCGCAGATAGTCGATTTCGTTCTCAAGGTCCGTGGCCGTGAGCGGATACTTGTCGCTCCAGCCGCGCGGAAAACGCAGTTCCAGAGATTTTCCTCTGGCTTGCAGCTGAATCTTCGGCAGCGCGACAGCGCTGCGTCCGCGATGCAACAGCACCGCCAGACGCAGAATCACGACCAGATACTCGATCTTGAGATGCCAGGGGGGATTCAGATCGGCGAAGTCGTCTGCATGTATCTTGCGCCGATGCGCGCCGACGAGGCAGGCGAGAATCTTCTGCTCTTCCTGCGGAAACCCTGGCATGTCGGCATGCTCGAGCAGATAGGCGCCGTGCTTGTGGTAGTGAGAGTGCGACACGTCCAGGCCAATCTCATGGAGCCTGGCCGACCAGGACACCACCAGTGCGGCGAACGGATCTTCGAGCCCCCAGGCCTTCTGCGTCTGTGCGAGGAAATCAAGCGCCGTCGCTTCAACACGTTCGGCCTGCGCAGTTTCCACGTGGTAACGCGCCTGCATGGCGCGCACGCTGCGCACGCGCGCATCCTCGTCGGTCAGGCGACCGATCATGTCGTAGAGCAATCCCTCGCGCAGTGCGCCATCCGCCGCACGCATCTGCTTGATCTCCAGGATGTTGAGGATCTCCGCGAGAATCGCCAGTCCACCGGCAAACACGGGAACGCGCTCGGTGGACAGACCGGAAAGACGCATGCGTTCGACGCTGCCGGCGCGGACGATCTGATCGATCAGGTCTTCGACCAGTGCGGGTGTGATCGCACCATCGCCGCCGCGACCGCGCAGGACATCGCTGACGGACCGTATCGTGCCTGAACTTCCCACCGCCTGATCCCAGCCGTAATCGAGAAAGGATGCGCGCACCGGTTCGAGTTCAAGTCGCGCAGCGATACGCGCACGCTTCATGCGCTTTTCGGTAACTTCGCCGTCGCTGAAGAACCGTGCGCTCATTCCGACGCAGCCCATGTACAGGCTCTCCAACCTGCGGGCCTGCAGACCTTCGCCAACAATGATTTCCGTGCTGCCGCCGCCGATATCCGCCACCAGGCGGCAGCCGGGCTCACTGGGCATGGTGTGTGCGACGCCCAGGTAGATCAGGCGGGCTTCTTCTATGCCGGAGATGATCTCGATGGGATGACCGAGCGCGACTCGAGCGCGATCGAGGAAGGCGCCGCGACGCTTCGCGCGGCGCAACGTGTTCGTGCCGACCACGCGAACGCTCTCGGCTTTCATGTCGCGCAGGCGCTGACCGAAGCGTTCCAGACACTCAAGCGCAGTATCGATCGCGGCACGATCCAGCCGCCCGGTTTCATCGAGACCCGCGGCCAGACGCACCATTTCGCGCAGGCGATCGAGGATGGTGAGCTGCCCATGCGAATAGCGGGCAACGACCATATGAAAGCTGTTGGAGCCCAGATCGACGGCAGCGATGACGTCGGGGATGGAGGAACGAGACATCTTAAGGCTGTGGACCGTAGGCTGCAGGCTCTGGCCAGAGCGAAGAAGGCATGTGCCTCTCCTCCGACCTGCAGTCTACAGCCTGAGAATCAACAGCCTGGCAATCAGGCTGAGAACGAGGATCCGCAGCCGCAGGTCGTTGATGCGTTCGGATTACGGATGACGAACTGCGCGCCTTCCATATCTTCGCGATAGTCAATTTCGGCACCGCTCAGATACTGGATGCTCATCGGGTCGATGAGCAGCGTCACTCCCTGATTCTCGACCTGTGTGTCACCTTCCTCGATATTCTCGTCGAAGGTGAAGCCGTACTGGAATCCCGAGCAGCCACCGCCCTGAACGAACACTCGCAGCTTGAGATTGGGATTGGATTCCTCGCGGATCAGCTCACCCACTTTGGCGGCGGCAGCATCCGTAAAGATCAATGCAGGTTCGAAGATCGCAGGTTCGGTAGCCATGGTGCGCAGATGGGGGCTGTTGCGGGCCGGATCAAGTCTACGCAGCGAGCTTCGCAGCCGTCAAAGGAAGCTGCCGCATCAGGACGCGTTGTCCGTGACCGCCTCGGCTACCGGCACTGGCGCAGCCGATACGCCTTTACCTGAACTCTTCCGCGGCTCATGGATGAGCTTGCCATTGATTTCCGCACCCATCTCCATTTCGATGAGGCCGTAGTAGACGTTTCCGGTCACTTTGGCGGTGGAACCCAGCTCGATGCGCTCATGCGCGAGAATGTCGCCATTCACGGTGCCATTCAAAACTACATTGGGTACTGCCACGGCACCTTCGATCACGCCCCCGTCACTCACGCTCAGAGTCGCGCCGGATTCGGCCTGCGCATCCACATTGCCCTTGATGTGGCCGTCCACGTGAAAACCGCCGCTGAATTGCACATCGCCGATGATGCGGGTCCCGGCACCGATGAGCGTGTCGATGCGCTGGGGCTTGGGTTTGCTTCTGAACATCTCGCCATCTCTCCGCAGCCCCACCCAGGGCCGGATCTCATGTTTCTGCCTGAATCTGCCAGGGATAGGACTCCTTGACCGGCGGCAGTCTGCCCGATCGGACCTCCACCGTGACGGCACGTGGTTCAAAGTCTGGCGGAATTGTTATGTCCTGTTCCAGCTCCTGAAAGTAGCGGAACCTGAAATCGACCTGCCCATCTGCCCGGGTTTCTCCGCCCGCCTGCTGGAGCGTCAACTGGGTCGGTGCGTTAGCCCTTACACCTTCGATGTTGATACTGACCACGCCCGAGGCCGCAGAGTCCTGACGCATCGATTGAACCAGCACGAGCTGCAATCGGTAGTGCTGATCCGCGCCGCCGGGCATGATCTGGAAGCGCTGAATTCTCAGCCCGCCGACGCCGTCCTCAGGCGCCACGATGCCTCGATAGAAGGTCAGCTCCTCGCGATGTTTGAGCACCTGCGCCTGCAGATCGGCCAGATTCTTCTCGACCTGCGAATACGCCTCCCTGTCGACGGTGCGGGCAAGGGCCGCAGCGGCCAGCTCGGCTTTCAGTTTTTCATTGCTTTCACTGAGCGCGTCGATCTTCGCGGTCAGTTCGCGCCGCTGCTGAATTTCCGCAAACTTGCTGTAGCCGCCCTGAAATCTGCCGGTCTCGTAGACCGCGTACAAGAGCACGAGCGCGCCGAGGCAGCCGCCGATCAGCAGCAGACGGCGCTGCCACGGCGGTCGCGAGCGAATGATGAACTGCCCGGCGCGCAGGCCCGAGGATTCAGCCATGTTCAAAACCCATGCATGGCAACAACTGTGACGGTAATCTCAGGCCATTAAAGCACACACGCCCCGACAAACCGCGAACCGCTCCGCAGTCACGGTTATCCGGGCGGCTTCATGCAACGACAGGTGGGGCGCATGCTCTGGTTCAAATCTTTCCACATCGTTTTCGTGGTGGCCTGGTTCGCAGGCTTGTTTTATCTGCCGCGCCTTTTCGTCTATCACGCCGACGCCACGGATACAGTAAGCAACGAGCGCTTCAAGGTCATGGAAAGACGCCTGTTCGCCCTCATGACCATCGGTGGCGTCCTCTCAATCCTGTTCGGCATCTGCATGGTTGTGCTGAACCCGGGTTTCATGCAGGCCCACTGGCTGCACGCGAAACTGACACTCGTGGTCCTGGTGGTTGTGTATCACCTCTGGTGCCACCGTCTCGTCGCCGCGTTTCGCTCCGATGCCAACCGGCACTCTTCACGCTGGTTTCGCATGTTCAACGAGGTGCCGAGCCTGCTGCTCATCGGCATTGTGATACTGGTGGTCGTCAAGCCGTTCTGAGCGGCAGTGCGCTACTCCTCGGTCGGGGATGACAGCGGCTCGGCTTCAGCAAGCTGTCGCCTGCGCACGAGATTGCGCAGATTCTTTTCCTGAGACGACCATTCCGGCAGCGCCGGCGGATCATTCGGCCAGGCTCGTTGTGCAAGCTCGTCCAGCGCGCGCACGTATACCGCACGCTTGAAATAAATCACCTCGCGCACTGGCGTCCAGTAATCCACCCAGCGCCAGCGATCGAATTCCGGCGCGCTGGTGGAATCGAAGTGCAGCCGGTCTTCAGATCCTTTGAATCGCAGCATGAACCAGCGCTGCTTCTGCCCGATGCAGCGTGGCTGCGCGTTCTTGCGCACATACTGCGCGGGCAACCGATAGCGCAGCCAATGACGGGTCGCGGCAACCAGTTCCACATCGGATTGATCGAGCCCGATCTCTTCCTTGAGCTCGCGATACAGGGCCTGCTCCGGCGCCTCGTTGCGCTGTACGCCGCCTTGCGGAAATTGCCAGCCTCGCCCGCCGGTGCGACCGCCGAGAAATACCTGCCGGTCGTCCCGGATCAGGACGATCCCGACGTTGGCGCGAAATCCCTCGGTGTCTATGAAATCAGTCATGGTGCGCAGTCAGCTTCCAACGATTGTTCCACAAGCCGCCGCGCGCAACCAATATCGAATTGGCTGTGGCGCAACCCGTTCTTGAATGCATACAGGCCGGGCCCGTACTCTCACGGCCCGTGAATGCCGCCCGATCAACCCTTGTCTGCTCACTGCTGGCTTTGGCGGCGCTGAGTGCGCTCGTGCTGTCGCTCTCCACCGGCAGCGTGGCCCTGAGCATCGGTCGGGTATGGGATGGGCTGCAGAATCTCGATCCGCTGGCCCGCTCGCTGATCCTGGACCTGCGGCTGCCGCGCGCCGTCACGGCTTTCGCCGCGGGCGGCCTGCTGGCCATGACCGGTGTGCTGATGCAGGTCTTGCTGCGCAATCCGCTCGCGGACCCCTATGTCATGGGCGTCTCTGGTGGCGCTGCCGTGGCGGCCTTGTCGGCCATGCTGCTGGGCCTCTCGGGGCTGGCCATCGACACGTTTGCAGCCGCCGGCGCTCTTGCGACCACATTGATCGTATTTGCACTCGCGCATGCTGAAGGTGGCTGGACGCCGACGCGCCTGTTGCTGACGGGCATCGTCATTGCTGCCGGCGCGAGTGCGTTGGTCAGTATGTTGCTGACTCTCGGAGATGAAACCCGTCTGCGCGGGATGCTGTTCTGGCTCATGGGCGATCTGTCGTTCGCAACCCGCCCCTGGGGTCTGCTGCTGCTGCTCGCACTGGCCTTGCTGCTGTCGCTGCCTTTCGCCCGACATCTGAATGTGCTCGCGCGAGGGGCTGCTCAGGCACAGATCCTCGGCGCCCCGGTCCGTGCGCTGCGCATTGGCATCTTCGTCGCAAGCTCGCTACTCACAGCGGCAACCGTCACGAGCGCCGGAACGATCGGCTTCGTGGGACTCGTTACACCGCATCTGGTGCGGCTGCTGCTCGGCTCCAATCACCGGCTGGTTCTGCCGGCTTCGGCGTTGCTGGGTGGAACGCTGCTGATGATCGCCGACCTGTGCGCACGCACGTTGTTCGCGCCACGGCAGCTGCCAGTCGGGGCACTGACGGCCCTCGCCGGTGTGCCATTGTTTCTGCTGTTGATGCGGCGGCAGGGAAAGCTGACGGCGCATTAGTTCACGAGACGATCTGCCGCGATTGCGTGCGGCCTGTCGATGCTGAAGCGTCAGACGCCCGGAATGTTCACGCGAGTTCGACGCGATTACGCCCGTTCTGCTTCGCGCGGTACAGCGCAGCATCCGCTTCGGCCAACAGACGCTCGGCCGCCGTCTTGAGATCCGGATCGTTGCGACCCAGCACCATACCTGCAACGCCGATGGACACGGTGAGGTTCAGATTGTGGCCGCCTGAAATTTCCAGCGGCGTTTCACTCACCGCCTGGCGGATGCGTTCGGCAAGCGCGGCGGCCTGTTCCGGACTGATGCCCGGTGCCAGCACGACGAATTCATCGCCGCCAAAACGTGCTGCAGCATCGCTGTCGCGAATGTGCGCGTCCACGCGCTGCGCGGCTTCACGCAGCGCCATGTCGCCGACCAGGTGTCCATGCTGATCGTTGATGTGCTTGAAGCGATCCAGGTCGATCAGCAGACAGGTCAGTCCCGTACCCTGACGCTGTGCGCGCGCGAGTTCCTCCTTGAGTCGCGCATGCAGGTAGCGGCGGTTGTGCCAGCCCGTCAGAAAGTCCGTGAGCCCGCTGCGAACCAGCCGTGCACGGTTGACGCCATTCTCGATCGCGAATGACGTGATGACGCCCAGATGCGCAAGGAATTCCGTTCCGAGGTGCCGCGAGAAGCGCTTCTCATCGACACTGCCGAAATTGAGACTCCCGTGCAGACGTTCCTGTCGACGCAATGGAATCAATGCGACGCTGCGCAGCGCGGCGGTCGTTCCCGGGAACAGCAGCTGGTGATCGCAGCCCATGTAGGGTCCGAGCCAGGGCTTGTGAAAGCTGTTGAACTGAGGCGCCAGGCCAGCGAGGCTGTCGACGAAGATTATCTGGGGAAAGTCGTCGGTGCCGATGTGATCGGCAATCAGGAGATGTCGGATCTCGTGCTGAGGATCACACAGCAGCAGTGTCACCGTCTCCAGTCCGTAAGACGCCGGCAACCCCTTGCAGATCGCCTCGAACAACTGCGCGAGCGTTTCGGCCTTGAGCAATTCGAGTTCGCGTTGCTGACTACGCTTGAGCAGGCGTTCGTTGTTCGCTGCCTCCTCGACCAGCGCGGCGATGCGGGCGCGCAGCTCGCGAGTTTCGTTTTCGAGGTCGCGCACGGACATGAGCGCTCCTATCTTTCCCGGATCCGTCCTGCCAGATATTCGCGGCCCTGTTGCATCAGCGTCGCAAAGCCTGCTGCATCGCCGCTGGTCACCGCCTGCCAAACGCGCTCCACTGCCTCACGCAATGCCGTGAGCGATTCGCGGCCGTAGTCGTTGAGACTCTGAATCTCGAAATACAGTTCGGGGCTCTCGACCGACACGCGTTCGGCCACGTCGACCTGGGCGTCGTAGGTGGTACTCGATAGCTGGGCGAGCCGCGGTGCGGCTTCCCCGCTGTTGGCCAGGGCCGTGAAGAATGCAATGTTGAGCGCATGCGAGAGGCCCAGCACATACGCGATGAGCCGATCATGCTCATCCAGTGTCATCACGACCTGCTCGGCCATCGTGGATACAAACAACTGACGTGCCTCGTCGATCGCCTCGGCATTGTCGAGGTCGATGAAGATCACGTGCCGCCCTGACAACAGTTCAGTGTCCGGCCCGAACATGGGGTGTATGGATGTCACTCGGCAGCCAGCCTCACGCATCGCCTGAATCCCGGAACGCAGGGGTGACTTGAGAGAGCCGATATCGAAGACGATACCGCGCGGCTTGCGTGCGGCGAGTTCGTGCAACACCGCATTCGCTGCCTTCAGGGGAGTTGCGACAACAATCAGATCCTGGTCGAGGTCCAGCTCGCGCCAGTCGGCCACGCTGCTGAATCCCTCCACTTTGCCACCCGGGTCCGCGATGACCACGTGGTATCCCTGCGAGGTGAGGAAATCCGTGAACCAGCGTCCCATCTTGCCGGCACCACCAATTACCAGGGCTGAATGACCGCTCCCCCTGCCGGCGGCGGCCACACGGATGCGTTCCTGCGCAGTCAGGGAACCGCGAATGAGCAAGCGCAGTACGGACTCGGCAAGGTCCGGGGACAGATCCAGCGACTCTGCGATCGAGCGCGCGCGCATCAGGACGTCGCGTTCGCGGCGGTAGTCACGCGTACCCAGTCCCGTGGCCCGTTTCGCTTCGGCGACTTCACGGCTGAGCTGCTGGCGTTCTGCAATCAGACCCAGCAGTTGCGCATCCAGCGCACTCAGACGTTCGCGGAGTTCTTCTAGTGTCATCGACGGCGCAGACCCGTGAGCAGAGTGGCAGCCGTTTTACCGAGTGCACGCAGCTGCGGCAAGCGTCGCTCAATGACGCCGCCGGTCCGGCGACTGGCATAATCGCGTCATTGAACTCCCGGGGTTACCCATGAGCGATGAAGATCACCTGCCAGAACCGTTGCCTGGCAATCCCTTGCCGCTGTTCCTGCGATGGTTTCGTGAAGCGCGCGAACGCGCTGTTCAGCCAAACCCCGACGCAATGGTCCTCGCAACCGTTGGCGACAACGGCTCACCCTCCGCGCGTGTGGTGCTCTGCAAGCGCATCGACGAACAGGCCGGCTACATCGTGTTCTTCACCAACCGTCTGTCGCGCAAAGGGCGCGAACTGGCGACGCATCCGCGTGCTGCCACGGTCATGCACTGGGACCGGCTACAACGGCAGGTCCGGATCGAAGGGACCGTAGTGGCTTCGCCGGACGAGGAAAGCGACAGCTATTTCGCGAGCCGTGCGCTGCTCAGCCGCGTCAGTGCATGGGCGAGCGAGCAGAGTGCGCCGCTAGCGTCGCGACAGACACTCAGCGACCGCATGGACGCCGTCGCCAACCGCTTCGGTGTATCGCTCGATGCCGCCACCGGCGATGTACCGCGTCCGCCGCATTGGGGCGGTTATCGGCTGTGGATCGAATCGATCGAATTGTGGGCGGAAGGCGCAGGTCGCACGCACGATCGCGCGGTGTGGCGGCGCTCACTGACGCCTGAGGGGACGGCTGGCTTTGCGACCGGCGCGTGGCAGGCGACGAGACTGAATCCCTGAAAGGGCCGGCAGTTGCGGCAAGACAGGGCGCGAAGATTTGTGGGTACCAGCCCGGTTCGTCCGACCGTCAACCGCCAACGCTCACTGACAACCTTACTTCACGACCTTCAAAGTCGGTTTGGCACGCTTCGGTTCGTTGTTGCCCGGAGGCCTTTCCGGCGGTGTGGGCGCAGGGGGCGGTGTCGGCGCATCGGCTTCCGAAAAGATCATCCCCTGCCCCGTCTCGCGCGCGTAGATGCCCATTACTGCCACGATGGGAACAGCAACGTCATAGGTCGCGGCACCGAAGCGGGCGCGGAACATTACGGCATCGTTACCCAGATTGAGACCGCTGGTGGCATTCAGGCTGACGTTGAGAATGATCTTGCCGTCCTGCACGTACTGCCGCGGCACGTCGACACCGGCGATGGTTGCGTCGACCACGATGTGCGGCGTCTGCTGGTTGTCAGAGATCCACTCATGCATGGCACGCAGGAGGTAGGGGCGTCGGGATCTGAGCGGTGGGGAATCTGTCATGGGCAGCGTGCGCGCGGCGAATGATCTGCGATCGGGATGACCGCAGGTAGCGGGCTCACCGATCACAGCGCTGAGCGACTTGTGTCGTTACACCCTCATGTCCTGCTCGATGCGCGAGAGGCTGTGGCGGAAAGCCGGGCGGGCGAAAACCAGATTCATGTAGCGCGCGATTGAGGGTGCCTGCGCGGAAGGAATGTCGAGTTCCCACAGCGGCAGGCGCCACAGTACCGGCGCGATGGTGGCGTCGACGAGCGAGAACTCGTCCGACAGAAAATAGGGTTTCGCCTTGAAGACATCCGCGCTCGCGAGAATGCTGTCGCGCAACACCTTGCGGGCCTGCTGGCTGACCTTGCGATCGGTATCGGTGATCTGATCCACCAGCGCATACCAGTCACGCTCGATGCGATACAGCGCCAGACGGAATTGGGCGCGGGCCACCGGATCCACCGGCATCAGCGGCGGGTGCGGAAAACGTTCGTCCAGATATTCCATGATGACCCGCGAGTCGTAGAGCACGAGATCGCGATCCACGAGCGTCGGCACGCTGTGGTACGGATTCAGGTCGAGCAGATCCTCGGGCAGATTGCCTTCATCGACGTCGATGGCTTCGACGTGGATGCTCTTTTCAGCCAGCACGATGCGCGTGCGGTGACTCCACACGTCATCTGCCTTGGAAAAGAGTGTCATCACGCGGACGGCCTCCGCTGGACAGGTCGAAGTAGTCCGGTCACCGGATCACTTAACGTCCTTCCAGTACTCCTTCTTCAGGAAATAGGCGAACAGGAAGAAGACCAGCAGGAACCCCAGCACCTTGAGGCCGAGGCTCTGACGCTTGAGCTGCATCGGCTCGCCGATGTAGTCAAGGAAGTTGACCGTATCGCGCACGAACTGGTCGTACTCCTGCGGCGAGAGACTGCCCTTCTGCGCCAGTTCAAACCCCTTGAACACACGATGCACCGCGGTGTGCTGTGCGTCGCTCTCACCCTCGTAGACCGCCTTCTGATACCCCTGCAATTCCCACAACACGTGCGGCATAGCGGCGCCCGGCAACACGGTGTTGTTCACACCGGTGGGACGGCTGGGATCCAGATAAAACGACTTGAGGAACGAGTAGATATAGTCCGGACCGCGAGCACGCGAGATCAGGCTCAGATCCGGCGGTGTGCGGCCGAACCAGTGCGCGGCATCGTCCGCTCGCATGGCAATCTTCATGGTGTCGTACGGGCGCTCGCCCGTAAACATCAGGTTCTTCATCACCTGCGCCTCGGAGAGACCGAGATCGGTGCCAAGCCGGTTGTAGCGCACGTACTTGGCCGAGTGACAGCCCAGGCAATAGTTGACGAAGTTGCGCGCGCCACGCTGCAGCGAGGCGACATTGGCCACGTCATTGTGAGCAACCTGCAGGCCGCCACCTTCCGATGCGCTGCTGAGCGCGGGCACCGCCGCTGCCGCGACGAGGCTCAGCGCAAAAACGATGACTGGCTTCTTAATGAGCATCATAGGTCACTCGATCGGGCACGGGCCTGGTCTGGTCTGCACGCGTGTACCAGGGCATGAGGAAGAAGAATGCGAAGTAAACGACGGCGAAGATGCGCGCCGCATTCGTGTACGTCGGCGTTGCCGGCTTCAGACCCAGATAACCCAGCGCCAGGAAGCTGATGGCGAACGCGATCAGGAAGCCGCGGTACAGCCAGCCGCGATAGCGGATCGACTTGACCTTGGACCGATCCAGCCAGGGCAGGAAGAAGAACGACACGACGGCGATGCCCATCAGCATCACACCGAGCAGCTTGTTCGGCACCGCACGCAGGATTGCGTAGAACGGCGTGAAGTACCAGACAGGCGCAATGTGCTCCGGTGTCTGCAGCGCATTCGCCGGCTCGAAATTGGCGTGCTCGAGGAAATAGCCGCCCATCTCGGGTGCGAAGAACACGACACAGGAGAACAGCGCGGCAAAGACCACGAAGCCGACCAGATCCTTCACCGTGTAGTAGGGATGGAACGGGATGCCGTCGACCGGATGGCCGTCCGGACCCTTCAGCTTCTTGATCTCGATACCGTCAGGGTTGTTCGATCCCACTTCATGCAGCGCGAAGATGTGCGCGATCACCAGGAAGATCAGCGCGATCGGCAGCGCGACCACATGCAGCGCGAAGAAGCGATTCAGGGTGATATCGGAAATGTAATAGTCGCCACGGATCCATTCGACCAGCGACTCACCGACTCCCGGGATCGCACCGAACAGCGACACGATCACCTGTGCGCCCCAGTACGACATGTTGCCCCAGGGCAGCAGATAGCCGAAGAAGGCTTCCGCCATCAGGCACAGATAAATGAGCATGCCGAAGATCCACACCAGTTCGCGTGGATTCTTGTGGGAGCCGTACATGATGCCGCGGAACATGTGCAGGTAGACGACGATGAAGAACGCCGACGCACCCGTGGAATGCATGTAGCGGATCAGCCAGCCCCAGTCGACATCGCGCATGATGTACTCGACCGACGCAAACGCATCGGCCGCGGACGGCTTGTAGTTCATCGTCAGGAAAATGCCCGTGACGATCTGCAGCACCAGTACGACCAGCGCCAGGGAGCCGAAGTAGTACCAGAAGTTGAAGTTCTTGGGCGCGTAGTACTCGGTGGCGTGTTCCTTCATGAACCGGGTCATGGGGAAGCGCGCATCGATCCACGCGACCAGTGCGCTCAGACGTGAACCCTTTGATTCAGGCATTGCGGCGCTCATCAAGCTGCCTCCGTATCGGTGCCGATCTCGATGACGCCATCATTGAGGAAGCGGTAAGGCGGCACGGCGAGGTTGAGCGGTGCGGGCACGTCCTTGAACACTCGACCGGCCAGATCGAACTTCGAACCGTGACAGGGACAATAGAACCCGCCCGGCCAGGTAGCGCCCAGCTCCGGATCCTGCGGCTGGAAGCGGTTGAGCGGCGCGCAGCCCAGATGCGTACACACGCCGATCAGCACCAGCAGTTCGGGCTTGATCGACCGATCCGTGTTGGATGCGTAGGCCGGCTGCTCGGATTCTTTCGAATCCGGGTCGCGCAGGCGGTCGATGACCTCCGCGCTGCTCAACGTTGCCAGCATCTCGGGCGTACGGCGCACGATGTAGATGGCCTTGCCGCGCCAGGTCACTTTCATGATTGCGCCTGGTTCCAGTTTGCTCACGTCCGCATCGACAGGCGCACCGAGCGCCTGTGCACGGGCGCTGGGTTTCCAGGACGCGAGAAACGGTACTGCAGTCAGTGCTGCTCCGGCCACGCCGGTGACGGTTGTTGCGACCAGCAGGAAGTGACGCCTGCCTTGGTCAACCTGATCTTCTGCGCTCATCCACGATCTCCGCGAGCCGGCACCTGCCGCCTCGACCCCATTGTTCAGTGGTTTCCCTGCCGGATCTGCCAGCTGCCCCTTCGCACGACTACGTCGTGGCGATGCGAAGCAGAGGTCTGCGAAGCCGGTGCCTGCCGGCTGCGCGGCTTGTGTTTCAAACCCTCAAGGAATTCCGCATTATACACACATTGAATACAGCGCTTAGAAGCGCCCGGCGCTGCCGCTGACCTCTGCCGACCCGGTGCGCCGCCTCACAACGGCACGAACGGCGATGTTCAGTGCCGCCTCCTCATCCAATGGCAGCGTTCAAACAAGGTCTGCTCTTTCTGCTGAAATGGATCCTGGTCGGACTGGCGGCCGCGTGCGTGCTGCTGATCCGGCCCTCGCTGGTCGGCCAGAAGGCCGAAACCACGACTGCGCCCGAACATACCGAGCAGCGCCGCTCGTTTGCGGATGCGGTCGCGCGGGCCGCACCGGCGGTCGTCAACATTTATACGGCGCGCGTGGTCAGTACTGAAATCAAGCCGACACCGTCGCGGCCGATGTACGAACAGAATCTGCCGGCAGTGCGCAATCGCGTGGAAAGCAGCCTCGGGTCCGGCGTCATCGTGGACTCAGCCGGTCACATCGTGACCAATCACCACGTGATCCAGGACGCAAACGAAATCCGCGTGCAGCTCGCCGACGGGCGAGTTGCCACCCCCGAGGTGGTCGGCACGGATTCGGATACGGACCTTGCGGTGCTGAAGATCGACATCCCCGACCTGCCCGTGATGCCACTGGGTCGGTCCGACGATCTGCGTGCCGGCGATATTGTGCTGGCGATCGGCAATCCGCTGGGTCTGAGTCAGACCGTCACACAGGGCATCGTGAGTGCCACCGGGCGCGGCAGCCTGCGGCTTGCAACTTTTGCCGACTTCATCCAGACGGACGCTGCCATCAACTTCGGTAATTCCGGTGGCGCACTCATCGACACCGATGGCGCGCTGATCGGCATCAACACCGCCGTGCTGGCCCAGCAACTGGGCACCGAAGGCATTGGCTTTGCCATTCCGGTCAACCTGGTGCGCGGAGTCATGGGCGAGATCATCGAATTCGGCCGGGTGCGGCGCGGATGGCTCGGCGTTCACGTGATCGGCGATCCGAACCGGCCTTTCAGTGCCCCCGTGATCGGACTGGTGGATAAAGGCAGCCCCGCAGATCTGGCGGGTTTGCGGCCTGGCGATCTGATCACCGAGATCAATAACCGCCCGGTGCTCACCGACCAGGAAGCGTTGACACAGGTCGCTGCGCTCGCTCCGGGTTCAAAGATCGAGATCGAGTTCCGTCGCGGCAACCGTTCGCTCACTGCGCACGCAACGCTGGCAGAGCGCTCGCCGCGCAGCGACGCCGCGACCAGATAAGAATCCGCATCAATCAGCAAGCGGGCTGGCGTTATCCCGGCATGCGCCGAATCTGCGCACCCAGTTGCTCGAGCTTTTCTTCGATGCGCTCGTAACCGCGATCGATGTGATAGATGCGCAGCACATCGGTCGTGCCCTGCGCCACCAGTCCCGCAAGTACCAGGCTCGCCGATGCGCGCAGATCCGTTGCCATGACCGGCGCCGCCGTTAGATGGGGAACCCCACGGATGATGGCCGTGTTGCCCTCGATCGAGATGTCGGCGCCCAGTCGCCGCATCTCCAGCATGTGCATGAAGCGGTTTTCGAAAATGGTTTCGGTCACGGTCGCCACGCCCTGCGCGACCGTATTCAACGCGGCGAATTGCGCCTGCATGTCTGTCGGAAATCCCGGGTGTGGCGCGGTGCGGATATTGACCGATTGCGGGCGCCGCCCCTGCATGTCGAGTTCGATCCACGAATCGCCGACGGCGATCGACGCACCGGCCTCGCGCAATTTGGCGATCACGGCATCGAGATGCTCGGCGCGGGCACCCTTGACCTTGACCTTGCCGCCAGTAATGGCGCCAGCGACGAGATAGGTGCCGGTCTCGATCCGATCCGGCAGCACATCGTGGTGTGCGCCCGAGAGTTTCTCGACGCCGTCGATGACGATGCTGTCCGTCCCTGCACCACGGATCTTCGCCCCCATCCCGATCAGAAAATCTGCGAGATCGACGACCTCCGGCTCGCGCGCCGCATTTTCGATGATGGTCTGCCCTTCGGCGAGCGTCGCGGCCATCAGCAGATTCTCAGTGCCGGTCACGGTGACTGTGTCCAGCACGAGACGCGTTCCTTTCAGACGATCGGCGCGGGCGCGAATGTAGCCATTCTCTATGTGGATTTCCGCGCCCATGGCTTCCAGGCCCGCCACATGAATGTTGACTGGTCGTGCTCCAATGGCGCAGCCGCCCGGGAGTGACACGTCAGCCTTGCCGAAACGGGCAAGCAGCGGACCAAGAACGACGATCGACGCACGCATGGTGCGAACCAGTTCGTAAGGCGCGATGCATTCGCGGACGGTCGACGCATCGACCTCGACCCGCATCTTCTCGTCGATCGTGACGCTGACCCCCATGCGACCGAGCAGCTCGATCATGGTCGTGACGTCGCGCAGATGCGGCACGTTGCCAATCGACGCCGGACCCTCCGCCAGCAATGTGCCCGCCAGAATGGGCAGCGCCGCATTCTTGGCACCGGAGATCCTGACCTCACCGTGCAGCGGAGCACCGCCGCGAATCTGCAATTTATCCATGGACGAACCTTGTCGCCTCGACCCGAGCGGCGAGCGTGGACCTCAAAAATGGCAAAGCGGTGGCGCCGGAAACCTATGTTGCGCTGCCTGCGGCCGCCTCGGTCGGCGTCAGCACCTGCATGGTGAGAGCATGAATTTCCCGCCCCATCCGCGGACCCAGCGTTCCATAAACCAGCTGGTGCCGCTGAATCATGCGCTTGCCCTCGAACTGGGGAGCCACGATCACCGCTTCGAAATGTGTGTCGTCATCGGATCGGACGCGCACCTGGGCACCGGGCAATCCGGCCTCGATCATCAACTGCACTTCGCTGGCATTCATGGGGCACTCATCGGACGAGCCGGACGCGGCTCTCTGTCAGGGGGTGCGCATCTTAAATGAACGCTGCGGCGAATGGTCGATTTGCACCTTGCGAAACAGCCCTCTGCGCGCGGACCCGCGCTATCATGCGGCGCATGAAATCCGCCCTCTCCGCCACTACGCTCATTGCGCGCGCTCGCGCAGTACTGGGCGTGGAATCCGGGGCGGTCGCGGCGCTGGCGAGCCGGATCGACGACGCCTTCGTTGCAGCCTGCCAGCTCATCCATCAATGCAGTGGTCGAGTGGTCGTCACCGGCGTCGGAAAGTCCGGGCACATCGGCGACAAGATTGCCGCAACATTCGCCAGCACCGGTACGCCGGCGTTTTTCCTGCACGCTGCCGAGGCCGCGCACGGCGACATCGGCATGATCACCGCTCAGGACATCGTGCTCGCACTGTCGAACTCCGGTGAAACGTCCGAACTCGTGGCCATTCTTCCCGTAGTCAAACGTCTGGGAGCAGGACTCATCGCGCTCACCGGCAAGCCGGCATCGACGTTGGGCCGTGCCGCGGATGTGGTCCTGGATGTCAGCGTCGCTCAGGAAGCCTGCCCGCTGAATCTGGCTCCGACCGCCAGCACAACAGCGACACTGGCGATGGGCGATGCGCTGGCGGTGGCTTTGCTCGATGCGCGCGGCTTTACGGAAGAAGACTTCGCGCGCTCGCATCCGGGAGGCACACTCGGGCGCAAGCTGCTGCTGCACGTTGAAGACGTCATGCGCACTGGCGAGCGTTTGCCGCGCGTGCGTGCCGGCGATTCACTGCACGACGGTCTGGTGGAAATGAGCGCCAAGGGCCTGGGGATGACCGCCATCGTGGACGGTGACGGGCGGGCGGTGGGCGTGTTCACTGACGGCGATCTGCGGCGGTTGCTCGACCGACCCATCGACATCCATCGCATCACCATGGGCCAAGTGATGAAAGCGAATCCGAAAAGCGTACGCCCGCGGATGCTGGCCGCTGAGGCTGTGCATGTCATGGAAACCAACCGGATCACGGCATTGCTCGTCACGTCAGAAGACGGCACGCTGACAGGTGCACTCAACGTTCATGATCTGTTCCGCGCAGGCGTGATGTGATGGCATCCATCCGTTTGATTCGATCCGCCCGCCCCTCTGCCCGCACCACTCACTGACCTCGTCATGGACACTCTGATCGAACGCGCCAACGACATCCGCCTGCTGGTTCTCGATGTGGACGGCGTGCTGACGGACGGTCGACTCTACTTCTCCGCCAAGGGAGAAGAATTGAAATGCTTTCACGTGCGCGATGGCGCAGGCATCGTGCAGCTGCTGCGCGCCGGCGTGCAGGTGGCGGTGATTTCGGGGCGCCAGTCGCGCGCCGTCGAACGTCGCATGACGGAACTGGGAGTGACGTGGATCCGTCAGGGCGTGGAGGACAAGCTGGCCGCGCTGCGCGAACTGCTCGACATCCTGGGCCTGGGTCCGCAGGCCGTGGCCAGCATAGGCGATGACAGCGCGGATCTGCCCGTTCTGGAGGTGTCACGGCTGGCAGTTGCGGTGGCCGACGCGCATACGAGCGTCAAATCGCGGGCGCACTTCATTACCCAGGCTGCAGGTGGTCAGGGTGCCGTGCGCGAGATCTGCGATCTCATTCTGGAAGCGCGTCGACGCGCGGCGGTCCTGGCATGAACTGGCGCTGGATCTGGATTGCAGCAGCGCTGGGTGCGCTCGTAGTGGGGTTCGGTCTGCTCACCAATCGCGACCCGGCAACCAACGCATTGAACGAAGTTCCGGTGCAGCCCGCGTATTACCTGAAGGATGCCGTCATTACCGAAACCGACACCAGCGGCTCGCCAGCGGTTCGCCTGATCGCCAGCAGCATCGAGCAGAAGCCTGGCGATGACAGCATCGTGTTGCATTCGGTGCGTGTCGATTATCTCAAGGTGCCTGACAAGCAGTGGTACCTCTCGGCCGAACAGGGATTCGTGCCGCCCGATTCGCGCATCATCCATTTCGAGGGCAACGTCCAGATGCACCCGATCGACGCTCCCTCCACCGCCGTGCTCAGGACCGATGAAATCACTATCGATAGTGACCGCAACGTCGCCTACACGACCCGCTCGCCCGTCACCATTCGCTATGGGTCCTACTCGATGCAGGCCAGGCGTCTGGAAGCGGATCTCACCACGGAGAAAGTCCGGATGGAGGCGGTGCATGGCCGTACTGACCAGAGCTGACGCGTCTGCGTCGCTGCTGAGCGTACTGCTCATGGCGACTGCACCACTGGCGCAGGCCGCAGCACCCGCTCTGAACACGGCCGGCATCAACATCAGTGCCGACTTGTACGACTCGAGCCTGCGTGACGACGTTCACGTGCTGACGGGGAACGTGAAGATCACGCAGACCGGCATGTCCATGGAAGCCGAAAAGGCCACTGTGAGCGGCATGCAGGCGAATCACGGCCGCATCGATTTCGAGCGCGACGTGCACATCCGCTCAGCACAGGCGGATCTGCGTGCGGACACGGCCGACGCGACATTCGCCAACGGCGAGATCACCACGGCCACCGCCAAGGGATCGCCCGCCCACTTCGAGCAACTGGGCACGCCGGCCAGCAAGAAAATCAGCGGACGTGCGCAGGTCATCGAATACGACTTCGTCAGAGGCACTGTGAAACTGACCCAGGGCGTCTGGTTCAGTTACGGCGGCAACGAAGTCGATGGCGATATCGTGATCTACGATCTCAACGATGAACGCATCGTCGTGAATCCGGGCGCCAAGGCCGAATCAGGCGGCCGGGTCAACATCACCATCAAGCCGGGCTCGGTACCAGGCCTGCCGGGCGCCCCGAAGAAGCCCGATGAGAAACCGGAGCAAGGCGGACACAACGAATGAGCCGGTTGATCGTCGAGGGACTCGCCAAACGCTATCGTGCACGCCAGGTCGTCAAGGACCTGTCCATCCAGATCGAAAGTGGCGAGGTCGTGGGATTGCTGGGCCCGAACGGCGCCGGCAAGACGACGGCGTTCTACATGATCGTCGGTCTGGTGCCGACCGATGGCGGGCGCATCGTGCTCGACGGCAACGACATCTCGAAACTGCCTGTCCATCGCCGGGCCCGTCTGGGGCTCGGCTATCTGCCGCAGGAACCGTCGGTGTTCCGCAAGCTCACGGTCGAGCAGAACATCCTTGCCATCCTCGAAACGCGTGCAGACTTGAGTCACGAACGTCGCCTCGAAACTCTGGAATCGCTTCTCGAGGAACTGCACATCGACCACATCCGCAACACCATCGGCCAGAGTCTGTCCGGCGGTGAACGGCGTCGTGTCGAAATTGCACGTGCGCTTGCCGCAGAGCCGCAATTCATGCTGCTCGATGAACCTTTCGCGGGCGTCGATCCCATTTCGGTGCTGGATATTCAGCGCATCATCCGCCATCTCACCGCACGCAATATCGGCGTACTCATTACCGATCATAACGTGCGGGAAACATTGGGAATTTGCAGTCGCGCCTACATCGTGAGCGCCGGTTCCGTGATTGCTTCCGGGACTGCGGAGGAGATCCTTGCCAATAAGGAGGTTCGTGAGGTGTACTTGGGCCAGGATTTTCGTTTGTAAGGTCGGCGGCGGGCACGGTTCCTGCCGCAGTGGACCGTGAATTTCAGGCACCACGTCACGTAACGAATGCTCAAACCCGCACTGCAGCTTCGACTCGGCCAGCAGCTGACCATGACCCCGCAGCTGCAACAGGCCATACGCCTGCTTCAGCTGCCGGTACTGGAACTGCAGGCGCAGATCCGCGAAGCCCTCGAAACCAACGTGATGCTGGAGTCCGAGGATGAATCGGGCAGTCTCGAAAGCGGCGATGCGGTCGAACCGCAATACGAAGCCACCGCACAGACAAGCGCTACCGATACGCAGGAGCGCGAGCCTGAAGTCGATACGATCGACGATCCCGAATGGGGTGACAATCAGGTCACGGGTCAGTCCGATTCGCCGTGGTCGGGTGACGATCATTCCCAGGAATTCTCCGACACGAGCGGCGAGACCCTGCAGGAGCATCTGCTGTGGCAGCTCGAAATGTCGCGCCTCGACGAGCACGACGTGCGCATCGGCACCGCCATCATCGATGCGATCAACGACGACGGCTATCTGATCGAACCGCTCGAGGAAATCGCCCGCAACCTTCAGCCCGAAGTCATTGCCTCCGCGGCGGACATGGAGCGCGTGCTGCTGCAGGTGCAGGCCATGGATCCAGCCGGGGTCGGAGCACGTTCCGTAAGCGAATGCATCGAACTGCAATTGCGCCAGCTCGATCCCCACACGCCGGGCCGCGACACTGCGCTGCAGATCGCAGCGAACTTTCTGGATCAGGTTGCCGATCATCAGTATTCGCTGCTGCGTCGCCAGTTGCGCGTATCCGAAGAAGAGCTCGAGCATGCCCTGGTACTCGTGCGGGCCTGTCAGCCGCGGCCGGGCTCCAGTGTGCATTCCGTACCGGCCGAGTACATCGTTCCTGACGTATTCGTGCGCCGCACGGAACGTGGCTGGGCCGTCGAGATCAATCCCGCCAGCCTGCCGCGCATCCGCGTGAATCAGAGTTATGCGGGTCTGATCGGGCGCTCATCGGATCACGCGATGCTTCGCACTCAGCTGCAGGAGGCCCGCTGGCTGATCCGCAGTCTCGAAATCCGCAACGAAACGCTGCTGAAGGTTGCGCGCTGCATCGTCCAGCGGCAGTCCGCCTTCCTCGAAAACGGCGACGAATACATGCAGCCCATGATCCTCAAGGACGTGGCCGAGGCCGTGGAAATGCACGAGTCGACCATCTCGCGCGTCACGACGAACAAGTACATGCACACGCACCGTGGCGTGTTCGAGTTTCGTTACTTCTTCTCCAGCCACGTTGCGGCGAGCGACGGCACTGAAATGTCGTCGACGGCCATTCGCGCCAAGATCCGCAAACTGGTCGCGGCCGAAGATGCGGATAAACCGCTGTCTGACAGCCGCATCGCCGACATCCTTTCCCAGGAGGGCGTGCAGGTCGCGCGCCGCACCGTCGCCAAGTATCGCGAAGCTCTGGGAATTCCACCTTCCAGCGACCGCAGGCGGGTGTCGGTACGCGGGTGAAATGCATCAATCGTCAACGTCTGAAATCGAGAGAAACCGCAACACGCAGATATTGAATCGCAACATCATGAGCATCATGTGACGGGTGAAGGCAGGTCCTTCACCCGTCGCGAAGTCCCCGATCATTTCTGTCTGGAGGCGCCATGCAATTGAACGTCACGGGTCACCATGTGGATGTCACCACATCCCTCAAGGGCTACGTCGAGAGAAAGCTTGACCGGATCGTCAGGCACTCGGATCACGTCATAGACGTTCATTGCATCCTCACCGTGGAGAAACTGCGCCACAAGGCGGAAGCCACGGTGGCCCTGAGCGGAGCGACGGTCTACGCAGACGCCACTGAGCCAAACATGTACGCCGCGATCGATGCGCTTGCCGACAAACTCGACCGACGGGTCAAGAAACACAAGGAAAAGCTCTCGGATCACATGGCACACGCGCGAAACGGTGCATCCTGAGCCACCCACGGCACCACACACGTGCAGTCAACCGGGGCCTCGCAGGCAACTGCGAGGCCTTTTTCATGCGGGCCCTACCCCGCCTCATGCGGCCCTGCTAGCCTTCGGCCATGCGCCTCATCATCGTCAGCGGTCTGTCCGGATCGGGCAAAAGCGTGGCCCTGCACATGCTCGAGGATCTCGACTATTACTGCGTCGATAACATACCGGCAGGGTTGCTGCCGATGTTCATTTCGCACACCGTACGTTCGGACGAATCAACCTATCAGTTCACGGCGATTGGCGTCGATGCCCGCAATCGTCCCGCCGAAATCGCCTCGGTGCCCAAGCTCGTCGATGAACTCAAGCGCAGCGGCATCGGCTGCGAAGTGCTGTTCCTGCGCGCCGACGAAGACGTCATCATCAAGCGCTACAGCGAAAGCCGGCGGCGGCATCCGCTCAGTCGCGACGGCATGAGCCTGGTCGACGCCCTCGCACAGGAACGCACGCTACTCGAACCCATCTGCGATGCGGCCGACCTGGTACTCGATACCAGCCGTACCAGCGTGCACGACCTGCGTGAGCTGATCCGCAATCGTGTGGCGGGACGCACCGCAGGCCGCATGTCGATCCTGTTCGAATCGTTCGCGTATCGACATGGCGTTCCGGACGATGCGGATTTCGTCTTCGACGTGCGCAGCCTGCCGAACCCGTACTGGGAACCCGGCCTGGCAAAATTCACGGGGCGCGATGCCCAGGTGGCCGAGTATCTGGAACGCCACGAACCGGTCAGCAGGATGTTCGCCGACATCAGCGGCTTCCTCGAGCACTGGATTCCGGAATTCATCCGCACCAATCGCAGCTATCTCACCATCGCCATCGGCTGTACCGGCGGACAGCATCGGTCCGTCTATCTCGTCGAACGCCTCGCGAAGCACTTCTCGCAGCACTACGCTTCGGTTTACACGCGCCACCAGGTCATCGGCGGCGACCGCCACTGACGCTGGGCCGGTTCCACCTCGGCGGAAGCGACGTCCGTACCCCACTGAAAATCTTTGTACACGCCGCCTAGAGCGTGCGGGATTCACCCGCTACACTGCGCGCCACTTCGCGGTGGGCGACGATGACGACCGAGGCCACAGAATCCAAGATCAGCCGGCTGGCTGCGTTGCGTGCAGCGCTGGAGCAGGGCTCCATGCGTCACGGGCCGCGCATGATCAATTCGCTGCACCCGGCCGAAATCGCCGAGCTGATCGAATCGCTGCCGCCGCACAAGCGCGAAATCGTCTGGGAATTCGTCGATCCCGAACTCGAAGGCGACGTGCTCATCGAGCTCAATGAGGAACTGCGCGCCGAACTGATCGGCGGCATGGACGCGGATGAGCTGATTGCTGCCACTGAGGGCATGGAAGTCGACGACCTGGCCGACCTCATCGGCGATCTGCCCGAGAAGCTCAATCAGCGCGTCCTGCAGTCGATGGACACGCAGGATCGCGAACGCCTGAATGCAGTGCTGGCTTTCGAGCAGGACAGCGCCGGCGGCCTCATGAATCTGGATGCCGTCACGATCCGACCCGACGTGACGCTGGAAGTGGTGCTGCGTTACCTGCGCATGCGTGCGGAACTGCCCGATCGCACCGATCGCCTCTTCGTCGTGAATCGTCACGACCAATACCTGGGCGGACTCGACATCACCCGACTGCTGACGGAAGACCCGGAAAGCACGGTCGGTGAGGTCATGGATTCCACTACCGAAGGCATCGATCCGGCAACGCCTGCCCGTGAGGTGGCCAGGCTGTTCGAAGATCGCGACCTGGTATCCGCTGCCGTCGTGAATGCCGAGGGCCGGCTGCTCGGGCGCATCACCGTCGACGACGTCGTCGACGTCATCCGCGAAGAAGCGGATCACTCGGTGCTGAGCATGGCCGGCCTCGACGAGGAAGACGACATGTTCGCCGGCGTGGTGCGCAGTGCACGGCGACGCGCCATCTGGCTTGCAGTCAATCTGGCAACGGCGCTGCTCGCGGCCAACGTGGTCGGTCTGTTCGAAGGCACCATCGAAAAGTTCGTAGCGCTCGCCGTGCTGATGCCCATCGTCGCCAGCATGGGTGGCATTGCGGGCAGTCAGACCCTCGTGCTGATCATCCGTGGGCTGGCACTCGGGCGCGTGGAACCCAGCAATGCGCGCTGGCTGCTGGTTCGGGAGGTATCCGTCGGATTGCTCAATGGCCTGCTGGTCGCAGGCATGATCGGCATGGTCGCCGGTGTGTGGTTCAGCGACTGGCGCATCGGCACGATCATCTGCGCCGCCCTGATGATCAACATGCTGGCCGCTGCGCTCGCCGGCGTAGGTGTGCCGCTGGTTCTGAAGCGGCTCGGTATCGACCCGGCGCTGGCCGGCAGTGTCATCCTGACGACTTTCACCGACTGTATCGGCTTTGCATCACTGCTCGGCCTGGGCACGATTTTCCTGGTGCGATGACAGGCGGCGCAGCACGCCCGTCGCACCGGTCGATGCCACCGTCGCTCCGCCTAGAAACGCCCGCAGATCGTCGGCACGTTTCAACGCATCCTGATAACCCAGTGCAATCAGCTCCCGCGTAAACGTATCCTGGAAGAGCAGATAGCTCATCAGCTGACCACCGCCGCTGTTGAGAGCACCCATCGTCCTCAGCAGCACCCGCAAGGCTCGTGGCAGCGAACCGACGTGATGGCGTGCGATTTCGGACAGGTCGCGGCTCGGCAGTACGACCAGCATTTCGATCTTCTTCAACCGTGTGCCATCGGCCGCCGTGGAGTGCCCGCGATCCACCAGCGCATTGATCTGCGTGAGGCGTTCCATATCCGCATACAGACCATCGGTGAACAAGGCATCGAGCATGTAGCCGAAGATCTGACCGAACGTCGGGTATGACGGTGGGTTCGGCAGGCCTGTCTGCGCTTCATTGCGTGTACCCACAACCAGCAGACGGTCCGCCCCCAGATGTATGGCTGAGCTGAAGGGACTGGACTGACGCATGGCGCCATCGCCGTAATACTCATCGCCCATGAGCACCGGCGGAAACAGAAACGGCACCGCGACGCTGGCCATCAGATGATCCAGCGACAGGGTGGCCGGTTCCCCGGCGCGTCGCAGCCGATGCCATGGCACCAGCCCCGGACGGGCTTCATAGAACGAGACCGATCGCGCACTCATGTAACCGGCGGCGGCAATCGACAGTGCCTCCAGTTGGCCCGCCTGGATTGAACGGCCCACGGCGCTGAAGTCGAAATGCTCGCCAAGCAATTCACGCAACGGCGTGTTGTCGAACAGCGAGCGAGGTGGCGGCAACAGCCAGCCGCCCGACATCACTGCCAGCAACCAGTGCAATCCGGAGCGCAGCATGCTGGCGGTGTCAGCGCGGAAAACCTGGCCCACATTAAAATTGCGCCATACTCGATCGAGATTGCCGACGGCGACCCGGAAGCGGTCTGCATAGATGGCCACGGCCGTCGCATTGACGGCTCCGGCGGACGTGCCCGTCACAACGGGGAAAGGATTCGCAGCTTTGGCGGGCAGCAGATCGGCTATCGCTCGCAGCACTCCCACCTGATAGGCGGCCCGCGCACCGCCGCCTGGCAGCACGAGGCCGATCTTTTCCGGTGGATTCGAGTACTCCGCGGTCACGTAGGTTCTCGTCAGCTCTTTTTCTTCAGTGGCCATCCAACGAACGGCTGATGTAATGGGTCCCGACTTGTGCCCAGGCGGATCGAAACGGGTTGCCGCGCGTTCAGGATTAGTATGGCACAGTGTCCGTCAACGCCCGATCCGACCGGTCGGTACGAGGGAAATACATGACTTCTGCACTTGTTGCGATGCGCTCTGCACTGTTCGGCCTGCTGCTGACCACAGGCCTTGCGGCGCAGGCCGATGTCCAGCTCGGAAGTACCGCACCTGAATTCCGACTGCAGGATCAGGACGGGAAATGGCATCGGCTGGAGGACTACCGCGGCAAGTGGGTGGTGCTCTATTTCTATGCGAAAGATCAGACCCCGGGCTGTACAACCGAGGCCCGTGAATTCCGTGACAACATCGAAGCGTTCCGCAAACTCGGCACAGTCGTGCTGGGCGTGAGCATCGACGACGTCGAATCGCATCAGAAGTTCGCGGCGAAAAACTCGCTGCCCTTCCCGATTCTCGCGGATCCCGAAAAGACCACGGTCAAAAAGTACGACGTGCTGAGCTTCGTCGGATTCGCACGCCGCGAGACCTTCCTCATCGATCCACAGGGTCGCGTGGTCAATCGCTACATGGATGTCGAACCGAAGACACACCCGCAAGAGGTGCTCGAAGACCTGAAGCAGAAAATCAAATCCACGGACTAGCGGGCGGCGTGCGCGTAACTCGTGGAATCGCACGCAGAAGCGTCAGCGGACGACGGCTTCAGTGCAATGCCTTGATCGCCTGGTCCAGTCCGCCGAGCGTCAATGGAAACATCCGATCTTCGACGAGTTCCCGGGTCATGCGCACGGACGGGGTGTATTCCCAGCGTTGTTGCGGCTCGGGGTTGAGCCAGACATGGTGCGGCCAGGTTCTGGTCAGCCGTTGCATCCAGACGGCGCCGGCATCCTCGTTCCAATGTTCGATGCTGCCGCCCGGCTGCACGATCTCATAAGGGCTCATGGTGGCATCGCCCACGAAGATCAGCTTGTAGTCGTGGCCGTACGTGCGCATGACCTCGAGCGTCGGGATCTTTTCATTGTGCCGGCGGCGATTGTCCTTCCACAGCGATTCATAGATGAAGTTGTGGAAATAGAAATACTCCAGATGCTTGAACTCACTGCGGGCCGCGGAGAACAGCTCCTCGCAGATGCGGATGTGATCGTCCATTGATCCGCCTACGTCGAGGAACAGCAGAATCTTGATGGCGTTGTGACGCTCGGGTACGAACTTCAGGTCGAGCAGACCTGCGTTGCGCGCCGTGGAATCGATCGTGCCGTCGAGATCGAGATGATCGGCAATGCCCTCACGCGCGAATTTCCTCAGCTTGCGCAATGCAACCTTGATATTGCGGGTGCCCAGTTCGACGTTGTCGGCAAGATTGCGGAACTCGCGCCGGTCCCACACCTTCACCGCTCGACGATGCCGTGACTGATCCTGGCCGATGCGCACGCCTTCCGGGTTGTAACCGTGAGCACCGAAGGGCGAAGTACCCGCAGTGCCGATCCACTTGCTCCCTCCCTGGTGGCGTCCCTGCTGTTCTTCCAGGCGCTTGCGCAGCGTCTCCATAAGCTTGTCCCAGCCGCCGAGTGCTTCAACCTGCGCCTTTTCTTCTTCGCTCAACTGTTTTTCCGCCAGCTTGCGCAACCATTCCTCCGGCAGATTCTTCAGGAGCGCATCGAACACCTCCTCGACACCCTTGAAGCACGCCGCAAATGCACGGTCGAAACGATCGAAGTGCCGCTCATCCTTCACCAGACAGGCGCGCGAGAGGTAATAGAAGGCTTCCGCACTGCCATCAGCGACCCGCGCATCCAGCGCCTGCAGCAGCGCGAGGAACTCCGTGACCGACACGGGTACACCGGCGTCGCGGAGCTTGAAGAAAAAGGGAATGAGCATGGTGAAGAAGAGTGACGACGACGGGGTCAGAGTGATGCAGTGAATGGAAGTGACGATCCTCTGCGTCACTTTCGTCACTTTGCCTTTTATCGATTCTGCCTCCTGTGCAGAAATACCAGCTGCTCGACGAGGTGCACATCCTGCTCGTTCTTGAGCAACGCACCGAACAGCGGCGGAATGGATTTCTTCTGATCGTCGCCGCGCAGCGCTTCGGGCGGGATGTCCTCGGCGACCAGCAATTTGATCCAGTCGAGCAACTCCGAGGTCGAAGGTTTCTTCTTCAGACCGGGTGTTTCGCGCAGGCCGAAGAAGGCGCTGAGCGCTTCGGCCAGCAATCGCTTTTTCAGATCCGGATAGTGGACACGGACGATCTTCTCCATGGTGTCCGCATCCGGAAAGCGGATGTAGTGAAAGAAGCAGCGGCGCAGGAAAGCGTCGGGAAGCTCCTTTTCATTGTTGCTGGTGATGATGATGATCGGACGATGACGCGCCTTGATCCATTGCCGTGTTTCGTAAACGAAGAACTCCATGCGATCGAGTTCGTGCAGCAGATCGTTGGGAAATTCGATGTCCGCCTTGTCGATCTCATCGACCAGCAGTACCGGCTGCACTTCGCACTCGAACGCTTCCCACATGCGCCCCTTGACGATGTAGTTGCCGATGTCATGCACCTTTGCCTCGCCGAGTTGCGAATCGCGCAGGCGCGACACGGCGTCGTATTCGTACAGACCCTGCTGTGCTTTCGTCGTCGATTTGATGTGCCAGCGAAAGAGCGGACGCTCCAGTGCACGTGCCACTTCTTCTGCAAGCTGGGTTTTGCCGGTCCCCGGTTCTCCCTTGACCAGCAGCGGTCGACCTAACGTGACCGCAGCATTCACCGCCAGCATCAGATCCGCCGTGGCGACGTAACTGTCAGTGCCCTGGAATCGTGACATGGGGTGCCCTGATGACTGATGGGTTGCGGCGAGAATTGTCCGGACACAGCGAGTTTGCCAGTTCGCTGGTGCGCCAGTCAGCCCCGAAGGGGTTTCAGGGCCTCAGCAACAGTGTGTGCGTCGTCTTGCCAGGCAACAGCGGCATCGGCTCGCCGCGCGCCCAGGCGTCGTGTCCTGCACCGTAGAATGGCGAGAGGGGATGATCCACAGGTCCGCCCGGCATCTGAAGCATGCCCTGCTCTTCGTGCCCGGGTGCAACGACCAGACGTTCCGAGGCTCCGAAGCCCGGATGTTGCACTCTCGGCATTGCTGCATCACCCGCGAGCGGCTGCGCAGGCATGTCCAGCCAGTGCGAAGAAAACGGCAGCGCCGCCGAGAGCGGATGGCGCATCGCGAGGACGTTCTGCTCACCCCACGTACAGTTCGGCGATCCGCATTGCTGTTTCAGCGAGTTCACCGCTGCATCCACTGCAGCGAGCAACTCGTCTTTCCATGTGGCATGGCGCGGATCGAGCAGATGTGGCGGACGTTGCGTGACAAGCTGCCACAGCGGCCCTTCAAACTGCGGCGACGGATTGAACTCGCTCTGCGGATATCTCTCGCGCGCCGGCGCTGTCAGCGCATCGAAGACGTCTTTACGTACCTGCAGCCGGAAAGCACGCACGATGCCGTAGCCCACATCATCGGTCGCAGCACGCGCCGACCACCCTTCCACCAGCGCCCGCGCGGCCTGGCGGTCGGGGCGCCCCGCTAGTGAAGCCGGATCCAGGACGTCGAGCAACAGGTCCCGCCAGCGCATCAGGAACAACGCTCGATCATCGAGTTGAATCGCAGCGAAATCCGCGGCGGTTGCCGCAGGCAGGGCCAACAGATCGTCGCGAATCTGCGCAGCTCGCGCGCCCAGGTCGTATCCGCCGTCACCCAGAAACTGCAGCCATGCAATGGCATCCAGCGTACGCGCATTCGCTGTCCACAACCGTCCCGATGGCGGATCGATGATGCGCGGATATTCATCGGGTTCCCGCCAACCGACCCAGCCGGTACCCGGTGCACGCCAGGACGCCGGTAACGTCGAATCGTAATTGGCACGCACCGGCACTTGTCCCATCACCGTCCAGCCGATGTGCCCCGCTGCGTCGGCGGCCACAAAATTCTGCACCGGAATTCCCGCGCGATTGGCAATGCTGAGCGCTTCGTTGACGGTCGTGGCGAGTTCCAGATCGCGCATGCGCAGATTCGTGGCGCGCGGCTCCTGTGCAGTCCACGCAAGTGCGAGCGGATGCCCCTGGCTGTCTTCCGCCACGATGGGTCCCCAGCGCGTGGAACGCACTTCGATCGACTCCGAGGCGCCGCCGCGCACGTCGATGCGCTCCCGGCGAACGTCGAAGGACTCAGTGGTCTCACCGACGAAATATCGTCGCGGATCGGACGGATCGACCTCGACGCGCACGAGATCGGTCCAGTCGCCGTAGCTGTTCGTAAATCCCCAGGCCACGTGACGATTGCTGCCCACGATCAGGAACGGCAACCCAGGCAGCGTCACGCCGATCAGATCGCGTGGCGGTTCGGCGGTGCCCTCTACCATCAGCCGCGCGCGATACCAGACATTGGGCAGCCGCAGACCCAGATGCATGTCATTCGCCAGGATCGCGTGACCGTTCGCAGCATGCGTTCCCGCGACAGCCCAGCTATTGCTGCCGGGCAACGACCTTTCTTCAATTGCGGCTTTCGAACTGCGCATCGTGAGCACTGCGCCGTGCGTTGCGTTGCGCAGGTCAACAATATCGGGCCCCGGAATGTCCGGCCCGCGCCAGGAACCGCCGACAAGAGGAGCATCCCATTGGGTGCCCAACGGATAAAGAAAATCGAACAGCGGTGCGGGCAGAGTCTCGCGAAGCTGCGAGCGGGCCAGCTCATCCTTTCCGCTCGGGTCATTCAGACTCAGATACATGGAGAACGCAGCGAGCAGCGAGTCCTGCGGCATCCAGTGAGCGGGACGGCTGCGCAGGACCAGATATTCCCAGGGACGCACGGCCAGGGCATCGAGCCCGGCATTCACGCCCGCTGCATAGGCATCGAGCAGCTCTCTGTCGGACTGCGGCATCTGCTCGAGCACCTGCTGCGCCACGTGAGGAAAATGGTGAATACGCAGGTGTTTGTCGGTATCGACGACCGATGCACCGAGCAGCGCGGCAAGTTCACCTGCGGCCGCCCGACGCATCAGATCCATCTGGAAGAACCGGTCCTGCGCATGGCCATAGCCGGTTGCAAACGCGAGTTCGCGACGCGTGGCTGCGCGTATGGTGGGAGTTCCCGCAGCATCGCGCTCGATGCTGGCTGTCGTGCCGAGCCTCGCAACTGTGCTGTCAAGTTGCGGCAGGCTGGCACGCAAGAGCCACCAGCCCGTCACGAGGACGCACAACAGGAGAACCAGAATGAACGCGCCTGCCTTGATCAGCAGGCGCCGCGTACGTGAAGGGGCTCGCGCACTCAACTCATCGACTCGTTGAGCACTGCGGGGCCGGGCGCATGAATCAGATGCGCACTTCCAGGATCTTCATCGAATTGGTCTTGCCCGATACGCCGGACAGCTCGCCCTTGGTCAGGATGATGCGATCGCCCAGCTCGACCATCTTCTGATCGAGCATCAGACGAAAGATTTCGTTGTAGACCGCTTCCGAATCGGAGTGCGTGACATCGAAGTTCACCGGATAAACGCCGCGATACAGCATGACGCGACGGCGCGTGACTTCATGACGGGTAAATGCATAGATCGGAATGTCCGCACGGATGCGTGACATCCACAGCGGTGTCGAGCCCGACTCGGTGAGTGCGACGATGGCTTTCACACGCAGATGGTTGGCCGTGTACATGACCGCCATTGCGATCGCTTCATCGGTCTTTTCGAACACGCCACCTTCGCTGCGATAGCGCACCGGCGTGTGCGACGACTCGTACTTCTCGGCGCCGAGAATGACCTGCGCCATGGCTTCGACCGCCTTCACCGGATACTTGCCCACGGCACTCTCGCCGGAAAGCATGACCGCATCGGTACCGTCCATCACGGCGTTGGCAACGTCGGAGACCTCGGCACGCGTCGGAATCGGATTGTGAATCATGGACTCCATCATCTGGGTGGCCGTGATCACGACGCGGTTGCGTTTGCGGGTCGCCGCGATGATGTGTTTCTGCAGACCCGTGAGTTCGGCGTAGCCGACTTCGACACCCAGATCGCCACGCGCCACCATGACCGCGTCGCTTGCCTGGATGATGCGGTCCAGATTCACGATGGCTTCGGTTCGTTCGATCTTGGCCACCAGCAGACCATGGCCGCCTTCCTTGCGCAGCAACTGACGCGCTTCTTCCATGTCAGCGCCATCGCGCGCAAACGACACAGCGAGATAGTCGACGTTCAGTTCGGCAGCAAGCTTGATGTCCTGGCGATCCTTGTCGGTCAACGCACCGGCCGACAGACCGCCACCCTGCTTGTTGATGCCCTTGTTGTCGGAGAGCTCGCCGCCGATGACGACGCGTGTCTCGATACGCGGCCCGTCCACCGCTGTCACTTCGAGCACAATGGAACCGTCATTGAGGAGCAGCACATCCCCCGTGCGCACATCGCGCGGCAGTGTCTTGTAGGCAACGCCCACGCTCCTGACAGTGCCGGCCTTCTTGTCCAGCGACACATCGAGCGTGAACGGCTCGCCTTCGACCAGCTGCACCGGACCCTCCGCGAAGCGCTCGATGCGGATTTTCGGCCCCTGAAGATCGCCGAGGATGGCCACCTGCTTGCCAACCTTCAGTCCGGCCTCGCGCACCATCTGCACTCGGTTTGCATGAAACTGCGGTTCGCCGTGCGAGAAATTCACTCGCACAACGTCGGCGCCGGCGGCGATCAGGTCAGCGAGGACTTTGGGATTGTCCGTCGCGGGGCCGAGGGTAGTCAGAATTTTGGTACGGCGGAGCATGGAAGTGTTTTCTGTGTCGTCTTTATTGATTACATCGGCAATGAAGCCGGCCCCCTGCGCGACGTTGCTTGCAGCAACATCGTTGCGGCGCGCTCAGGCGACGCCGCGCTCCTCCAGCACCGCCACGGCGGGCAGCTTCTTGCCTTCCAGAAATTCCAGGAAGGCACCGCCGCCGGTGGAAATGTAGGAGATATCGCTTTCAACGCTGTATTTCTCGATGGCCGCCAGCGTGTCACCGCCACCGGCGATCGAGAAAGCCGAACTGCGCGCGACCGCCTGTGCAAGCGTCCGCGTGCCTTCGCCAAACTGATCGAATTCGAATACGCCGACCGGTCCGTTCCATACGATGGTGCCGGCCGTCACGCACAGCCGACTGAAAGCCTCCGCCGTATCCGGACCGATGTCCAGAATCATTTCGTCCGCCGCTACCTGTGAAACCTTCTTCACATCCGCTTCGGCGTTGGCCGAGAACTCCTTGGCGACCACGACATCGGTCGGCAGAGGAATCTCGACGTTCATTTCCTTCGAGCGTGTCAGCAATCCTTTGGCGATGTCGATCATTTCGGTCTCGACCAGCGACTTGCCGACGCTGTAACCGGCAGCCGCCAGAAAGGTATTGGCAATGCCGCCGCCGACAATGAGTTTGTCGACTTTGGAGAGCAGGCTTTCCAGCACGGTGAGCTTGGTGGACACCTTCGAGCCGGCAACAATCGCGAGCAGCGGGCGGCGGGGTTTCTGCAGCGCCGTTTCAAGTGCCACGAGCTCGTTCATGAGCAGCGGGCCGGCACAAGCCACTTTCGCGAACTTCGCGACGCCATGGGTACTTGCTTCGGCACGGTGCGCCGTCCCGAATGCGTCCATCACGAACACGTCACACAGTGCAGCCATCTTGCGTGCCAGGTCTTCCTTGTCCTTCTTCTCGCCCTTGTTGAAGCGGACGTTCTCCAGCAACACGACTTCACCAGAAGCAACTTCGACGCCATCCAGCCAGTTCTTCTCGAACCGGACCTTGTAGCCCAGCAGTTCCGACAGGCGCTGCGCCACGGGTGCCAGCGAGAACTCTTCGTCGTACACACCCTCTTCCGGCCGTCCCAGATGCGACATGAGCATGACGCGTGCGCCGGCATCCCTGGCGGCCTGAATGGTCGGCAAGGACGCGCGAATACGGGCATCGCTGGTCACGACGCCACCCTGGACCGGAACGTTCAGGTCCTCGCGGATCAGCACGCGCTTGTCGCGGAGATCCAGATCGGTCATGCGCAATACAGTCATTTATCGCTCCGCGGCCAACTGGCCAGATCGGCTGGCCCACCGGCCAGGTCAGGAAAGACATACATGAGGCGTGAGGATCGACTGGTCAGAGCGGGAACACGGATCAGTCGAACCGATCGACAGGCAGGGCGGCTGGAATCTCTCCGCCGCCCTGCATCAGAAGGTTTACTTCGAAATGACGCGAGCCATTTCCAGGACCTTGCTCGAGTAGCCCCACTCGTTGTCGTACCACGACACGATCTTCACGAATGTGCCATCCAGCGCAATGCCGGCATCCGCATCGAAAATGGAAGTCCGGGCATCGCCGCGGAAGTCCGTGGAGACAACCTTCTCTTCCGTGTAGCCGAGCACGCCCTTCATCGGGCCTTCGGACGCTGCCTTCATGGCTGCGCAGATCTGCTCGTACGTCGTGTCCTGCTTCAGCTCCACCGTCAGGTCCACCACCGACACGTCGGAGGTCGGCACGCGGAAGGACATGCCGGTCAGCTTCTTGTTCAGTTCCGGAATCACCACGCCCACAGCCTTCGCTGCACCCGTCGATGAAGGAATGATGTTTTCGAGAATGCCGCGGCCGCCGCGCCAATCCTTGTTCGACGGACCATCGACGGTCTTCTGCGTCGCCGTGGTGGCGTGCACCGTCGTCATCAGGCCGCGCTTGATGCCGAATGTGTCGTTCAGCACCTTGGCGATCGGAGCGAGACAGTTCGTCGTGCACGAGGCGTTCGAGATGATCGCCTGGCCCGCGTAGGTCTTGTCGTTCACGCCGAACACGAACATCGGCGTGTCGTCCTTCGATGGGGCCGACATGATGACTTTCTTCGCGCCAGCGGTGATGTGCTTCTGCGCTGTTTCCTTGGTGAGGAACAGGCCCGTCGATTCGACCACGATGTCGGCACCGACTTCATTCCACTTCAATTCCGCAGGATCCTTGACGGCGGTAAGACGGATCTTGCGGCCGTTCACGATGAGCGTGTTGCCGTCGACCGCAACCGTACCCTTGAAACGTCCGTGCACGGAATCGTGCTTCAACATGTAGGCGAGGTAGTCCGGCTCGAGCAGATCGTTGATACCCACGATCTCGATGTCCGGAAAATCCTGCGTGGCCGCGCGAAACACCATGCGCCCAATGCGACCGAACCCGTTGATGCCGACTTTGATGCTCATTAACTGCTCCAATGAAAAATAACCCGGTCGCCGAATTTCCGGCCCTGACGTCCAGCCATTGCTTGTCTGCTCAGGCCGGCGCCCGGTTTTTTATTTCTGCGCCTGAAGAATCGACTCCACCACTTTCACCACATTTTCAACCGTGAACCCGAAATGCTTGAACAGATCCTTGCCAACCCCCGAGGCGCCGAAGCTGTGCATGCCCACGACGGCGCCCCGACTGCCAACGTAGCGCCACCACGTTTCAGGCGCCGCCGCTTCAATGGCCACACGCTTTTCGACCGCGCGCGGCAGTACTTGTTCGCGATACGCCTCATCCTGCGCGTCGAACACGCTTGTGCAAGGCATCGACACCACACGCACGCGCCGACCGGTCAGTGCCTGAGCGGCATCGACCG
>DASTRD010000168.1:0-12531 GCA_035761425.1 Povalibacter sp. | reverse complement strand
GGATTCTCGAAATCCCTCGCGCGCGAGGTGGGTTCTCGCAGCATCACGGTGAACGTGGTGGCGCCCGGTTTCATTGCCACCGATATGACGGCGCAACTTGCGGCGGATCAGCAACAACAGCTCGTGAATCAGGTCGCCCTGGGCCGGCTCGGCGCACCGGAAGACATCGCCAATGCGGTGGCATTTCTGGCATCTGCGCAGGCCAGTTACATCACCGGCGAGACGTTGCACGTCAACGGCGGCATGTACATGGTTTAGGCCTGTCAAGTCGTTGTTATCCGGCCCCTTTCGCAAATGTTGGCCACCTCAGGCACTTAACTTAGAATACGCCCCCCATCCGACCCACCAACGAAATACAAGGGTCGGCTTTATGAAGGTTTCAAAGCAGTCTCACAGAGGACTCGTACAGCAATGAGCAGTATTGAACAGCAGGTCAAAGCCATCGTCGCCGAGCAGTTGGGCGTCAAGGAAGAAGAAGTCACCAACGATGCTTCCTTCGTCGACGATCTGGGCGCCGATTCCCTCGACACTGTCGAGCTGGTGATGGCGCTGGAAGAGGAGTTCGAAACCGAGATTCCTGACGAAGACGCTGAGAAGATCACGACCGTTCAGCAGGCGATCGACTACATCACCGAGCGTCGCGCTCAGGCCTGATGTACGCGCGCGGCCGTCCGCGGTCGCGCGTTTCCGCAGTCGATCGGCGATCGGTTCGGCGGCCAGGGATGGCAGTCAGTCTCCGGTCTTGAAGTTTCCCGGTTCCCTCCGCCCATCCTCGAGGTAAGCGCTTGTCCAAGCGACGCGTCGTAGTTACTGGTCTCGGCATCATTTCTCCCGTGGGCAGCACGGTGGAAGGCGCGTGGCAGAACATCCTTGCCGGCAAGAGCGGCATCGTTCCTATCACCACTTTCGATGTCAGTGCCTTTCCGGTGCGTTTCCATGGCGCCGTGAGCGGCTTCGATGCGGAGAAATATCTTCCGGCAAAGGAGCTGCGTCGCATGGATCCTTTCATGCACTACGGCTTTGCCGCAGCCGCTGAAGCGTTCAAGGACTCGGGCATCGAAGTCACACCGCAGAACAGTCCACGCATCGGCGTGGCAATGGGCGCAGGCATCGGCGGTCTGCATACCATCGAAGAGAATTACGAGAAGTACGTCGAGACCCACACGCCGAAGAAGATTTCGCCGTTCTTCGTGCCCGGCAGCATCATCAACATGATCTCCGGTCACATTTCCATCCAGTACAAGCTCACCGGTCCGAACATCGCGACAGTCACTGCGTGCACGACTTCGACGCACGCGATCGGCCTGGCTGCCCGTCTGATTCAATACGGCGACGCCGACGTGATGATCGCCGGTGCCGGTGAAATGGCCACCACGCCGCTTGGCCTGGGCAGCTTCGCGCAGGCGCGCGCATTGTCGACGCGCAACGACGATCCGCAGGCTGCCAGCCGCCCCTGGGACAAGGATCGCGACGGGTTCGTACTCGCCGACGGTGCCGGTGCCATGACGCTTGAAGAGTATGAGCACGCGAAAGCACGCGGCGCGCGCATCTACGCCGAACTCGTGGGCTTCGGCATGAGTGGCGATGCGCATCACATCACCGCACCGCCGGAGGACGGCGAAGGTGCGCGGCTCGCGATGGCGAATGCGATGCGCGATGCCGGGCTGAATGCCGACGATGTCCAGTACATCAACGCGCATGCAACCTCCACCGAGCTGGGCGATCGTGCCGAAACGCTGGCCATGAAGCGCTGCTTCGGCGATCAGGCGTACAAGATCGCGGTGAGCTCCACGAAATCCATGACGGGTCATCTGCTCGGTGCCGCAGGTGCAGTCGAGGCCATTTTCTCCGTGCTTGCGATCCGCGACCAGGTGGCACCGCCGACCATCAATCTGGATGCACCGGGCGAAGGCTGCGATCTGGACTACGTTCCGAAGACCGCACGCCAGATGCCGATCAACGTTGCGCTGTCGAATTCGTTCGGATTCGGCGGTACCAACGGCAGTCTGATTTTCCGCAAGCTCGACTGATCCGCGATGGCCACCGACGCGGTGGTTCGTCCCGTGACGCTGAGTTCGTCGCGATTGCGCGAGCTGCACGCTGCGCGCGCGGATCGATATCCCGCCCTGTTCGAAAGTGCGGCAGCCGGACTGCCGCTCGGACGCTTCGATATCCTGTTTGCCTTTCCCGGTGCACGGCTCACGTTGTGCAATGACGGCACGCTCAGCGGCCGGGCCAGCGGCACGGAGTCTTCATTTCTCGATGCGCTGGATCGATGGTGGCGCGCCGAGCATCTCCAGACCCCGACTACGACGTTGCCGTTTGCCGGCGGCTGGCTGGTGTATCTCGGCTACGAACTCGCCGGGCAGATAGAGCCACGTCTGCGACTGCATGCTCCTGCCAGCGGTCCGATTGCGCAGGCGGTACGCATACCGGCGGCACTGATCCGGGAATGCAGTACGAATCGTGGCTGGATCGTTGCCGAACACGGCCGCGAGGCACTGCTCGAACTCATTGCCGCTGACGTCGTCCAGGCAGTCCCGCCGATCCCGGCTGCAGGTGTTCTGCTGCAGTCGCGCATCGATGAGGATCCACCGGAGCAGTATCTGGAGGCAATCCAGCGCGCGCTGCGGTTCATCGAGGCCGGGGATATCTATCAGGCGAATCTCTCGCGCGGCTGGCGCGCGCAGCTCGCTGCAGGCGTGCGCCCGGTTCATCTGTACGAACGACTGCGCCAGACCAATCCCGGACCGTTCTGTGCCGTGGCAGAACTCGACGGCGTGAGCATCGTCAGTTCCTCTCCGGAACGGCTGGTCAGTGTCCATGACGGCATCGCCGCGACCCGACCCATCGCCGGCACCCGGCCGCGCGGTCATGACGCTGCTTCGGATCGCGATCTTGCCGCGGAACTGCATGCGCATCCGAAGGAGCGCGCCGAGCACGTCATGCTGATCGATCTGGAACGCAACGATCTCGGTCGCGTTTGCGAAGCGGGCAGCGTTCACGTCGATGAGTTCATGACCATCGAGTCCTACGCGCACGTGCATCACATCGTGTCGAATGTGAGCGGCCGGTTGCGCAACGATGTAACTCCCGGTGACGTCCTGGCTGCGGTCTTTCCGGGGGGCACCATCACCGGCTGCCCCAAGGTGCGCTGCATGGAAATCATTGCGGAACTCGAACGCTCGGCGCGGGGCGCATACACTGGATCCCTCGGCTATCTGAATCGCGATGGCAGCATGGACTTCAACATCCTGATCCGGTCTCTCGACATCCGCGGCGACGAACTCACGCTGCGCGCGGGCGCCGGCATCGTTGCCGACTCCATCGCCGAGCGCGAACTCGAGGAGTCGCGCGCCAAGGCGCGCGGTGTGCTGCGTGCGCTGACGGAGATACCCGCATGATGGCGCTGCTCAACGGCGCACCGATAGCGGATGCAGAACACGCGGTCGCACTGAATGACCGCGGACTCGCATACGGCGACGGCTTGTTCGAGACCATGAGGGTTCGAGACGGACGCGTGCGCTTTCTGACGTCGCATATGGAACGCCTGGGCGAAGGGTGCAGTCGTCTCGGGATCGAACTCGCGGGCGAAGTACTGCTCGACGATATCGATGCGATGTGTCGCGCCGCTACCGATGGCGTGTTGAAGGTCATCGTGACCCGCGGGGCAGGTGGCCGTGGCTATCGTCCGGCGCGATCGATGAAATCCAATCGGCTGTTGACCATGCATGACGTACCGGAGACGGCGCAACAGCCGACCGCGCGCGTGCGCTGGTGCAGTCAACGCCTGAGCCGCAACGCGACGCTGGCAGGCATGAAGCATCTGAACCGGCTGGAACAGGTGCTGGCGCAGCGAGAATGGGACGGCGATTCGGCAGAGGAGGGCTTGTTGCTGGACACGGAAGGCGAACTCATCAGCGCCACCGCTGCGAACCTCTTCATCGTGAAACAGACGACTCTGCTGACGCCGGATCTCAGGTTCTGCGGCGTGCGAGGGGTCATGCGTCGACAGGTGCTGGAGGCCGCCGCAGCAATCGGACTGTCGTTCAACGAGGAACCGTTGTGGCCGCACGACCTCGAGGAGGCCAGCGAAGTGTTCATCACGAGCGCAGTTCGCGGCATCACCTCGGTCGTTGAGCTGGAAGAGCGGCGCTGGTCATCCGGTCCGGTCGCGGCGCGCCTGCGCAACGTATTGGAGCTGTAGTGCGCCGGTTGCTGCGCTTCGTGCTGATCCTGTTGCTGCTGCTTGCGGGTGCAGCAGCTATCGGCGTCTGGCGGGCCAGCCAATGGTTGCAGACGCCTATCAGCGGTCTTACCGATATTTCCGTATTCGAAGTACAGCGCGGCGCGTCCCTGCGATCGATTGCGCAGGATCTGCATGCACGCGGCTGGCTCGATCAGCCGCAAGTATGGATCGCGTGGGCGCGGCTGACGAACCAGAGCGCGGCGTTGAAGGCCGGCGAGTACGAGCTTGCACCTGGCCTCACGCCCCGCACCCTCCTGCAACGCCTGAGCTCCGGCCAGGTCATTCTGCACAGTGTCACGTTCATCGAAGGTTCGCGTTATGCGGACATTCGCAGGATGCTCAATGCGAACACGAACATTGAGCACAAGATGTCCACCGCAAGCGATGCCGATCTGATGGCCGCGCTGGGGTCGCCTGGCGTGCATCCCGAAGGGCAGTTCTTTCCCGATACTTATCATTTTCCGCGCGGCACCTCCGACCTCGATGTGCTGTCGATGGCGCACCGACGCATGAATGAAGCGCTCGAAGCTGCTTGGAAATCCCGGGCGCCCGATTTGCCGCTGGCGACGAAATACGAAGCGCTCATTCTGGCGTCGGTGATCGAGAAGGAGACCGCACTTGACAGTGAACGGCCGGTAATTTCCGGTGTCTTCATCGAGCGGCTCAAGCGCGGCATGCGGCTGCAGACGGATCCGACGGTGATCTACGGTATCGGCGACAGCTATGACGGCAACATCCGTCGCGCCGATCTGCTGCGCGATACGCCGTACAACACGTACACTCGCAGCGGCTTGCCGCCGACGCCCATTGCCTTGCCGGGTGCGGGCTCGCTTCAGGCAGCGGTGCAGCCCAGAATTACCGGGGCGCTTTTCTTCGTGGCCACGGGCAAAGGCGACGGCAGTCACTACTTTTCGGCCACCCTTGCCGAGCACCAGGCGGCCGTGCAGCGCTACCTCCGGCAGTTGCGGCAGCAGTCATCGTCCAGATAGGTCATTCGTGAAGCAGGGCAGATTCATCACCATCGAAGGTGGCGAGGGCGTTGGCAAATCAACGCAACTTGCAGCGTTGCGCGAGTGGCTGACGGCGCGGATCGATGACGTCGTCTTTACCCGTGAGCCTGGCGGCACGCCGCGAGCCGAGAAGATCCGTGAACTGCTGCTCGCAGCAACCGATGAGCCGATGCCGCCGACCGCCGAGCTGCTCCTGATGTTTGCCGCCCGTGCGACCCACCTCGAAAATGTGATTCGACCGGCCTTGCAGCGTGGTGCGTGGGTCGTCTGCGATCGCTTCACGGATGCCACGTACGCGTATCAGGGCGGCGGAAGAGGCATGGATATGCAACAGATTGCAGTGCTGGAAGCGCTCGTGCAGCGCGAGCTGCATCCGGATCTCACCTTGCTGCTGGATGCGCCGCTGGATCTCACGAGTGTCCGGGCCCAGCGCCGCAACAGCGACGTGGGCGTCGTCGATCGCTTCGAACTCGAACAGCGTGCGTTCTTCGAGCGTGTGAGAGATGCTTACCTGATTCGCGCGCGGTCCTTCCCGGAGCGTATCGCAGTGATCGATGCCTCTGGCAGCATCGAATCCGTCGCCTCTGCCATGCGCGCAACCATCGAACACCGGCTGATGAACCATGGCTGAGCCCGCTTCAATTCCCCGCGCACGACGATTGCCCTGGCATGAGGCGGCCGTCGATCAGCTTCGATCGGCGTGGGCAGCGCAGAGATTGCCCCATGCCTTGCTCATTCAGGGCGCCGACGGGCTTGGTAAACGCGAACTCGCCGCATGGCTCGCGGCTGCCGTGCTCTGTGAGCGATCGAGTCCTGAGCTGCAGGTCTGCACAGAATGCGCAAGTTGCAAGCTCATCGCGGCTGGCTCACATCCTGACCTGACATGGGTCCGTCCGCCGGAGGACAAGCAGCAGATTTCGGTCGATCAGATCCGCGATCTGTCGGCTGCACTGACGCACACGAGCTTCCGTCAGGGCTACAAGGTGGCCGTCGTCGAACCCGCACATCAGATGACGGTCAATGCGGCGAACAGCCTGTTGAAGACGCTGGAGGAACCCACGCCGGGGACCCTGCTGATTCTGATCACCTCGCGACCGTCGGCGCTCCCAGCCACCGTTCGCAGCCGCTGTCAGAAGATGGCAATCGTCACGCCCAACGCGACGGATGCGCTCAGCTGGCTTGAGTCGACCAGTAGTGGGTCCGTGAGTCCGCAACTGCTGGAGTTTGCAGGGCGCGCACCGCTGCGGGCGCTCGAACTGGCCGACGGCCGATTCGATCAGCTCGACAGCGACATGCAGCGGGCCATGAGTCGGCTGCTCTCGGGCAGCGCGGATGTGACGCAAGTCGCGGCCGAGTGGGACACCAAGGACAACAAGCCCATCCTGCCCGAACGGCTCATCTGGCTGGATCTGTGGCTGAATTCAGCGGCGCGGGCGGCAATTGGCGGAACTGCCGATCTGGTCACGTTCCCGGCGAGATCCGCGCACTTGCCAAGTCTGCCTGCCACGTTGAACATAAGTGCCCTGTACGCCCTCGTGGATCAGGTCCGAGCGCTCAAGGCCCAGCTCACGCGCACGGCCCTGCAACGCGAACTGGCGATAGAGACTCTGTTGATAGCGCTGCTTCAGACGCTGTCGCCCGCATCGGCGTACGGCACCGGACAGCGCGTCATCGCACAAACAAGGCAATGAAAGTTCAATGGTGATGCGGCAGCCAACCAGCAAGCCCGGATTGCTCACTCTGACCATCAAGGACAAGAGTGCGCTCTACCTTGCGTACATGCCGTTCGTGAAGAACGGTGGTCTGTTCATTCCCACCAACAGCAACTATCGCCTGGGCGATGAAGTATTCATGTTGCTGAACCTCATGGGTGAAGACGAGAAGCTGCCCGTCGCCGGACGCGTCATCTGGATGACGCCAAAGGGTGCGCAGGGCAAACGCACTGCCGGTATCGGCGTGCAGTTCAGCGAACAGGACCGCGGCAATACACAGCGCAAGATCGAGAGCTATCTGGCCGGCGCCCTGGGCGGCGACAAGCCGACGCACACGATGTAATCGCAATGGATTGGCAGGCCCCGCCAGTCCCGGCCACGCATGGCGTGGCTAACTCTTCTTCAATCCGCCTTCCAGCACACTCGCGTGGAAGCCGCGCTCCGAGAGAATGAACGCCGCCGCCGAGCTTCTGCGTCCGGTATCGCAGCACGTCACGTAGTGCACGTTGCGATCCAGCGTTTTCAGTTTCAGCCGGATGAAATAGAGGGGCAGGTTGATGGCGCCCTCCATGTGGAAGTTTTCGAATTCGCTCGGCAGCCGTACATCCAGCCACTGACCGCCGCGGGCAACGATGGCCCTGGCCTGTTCCAGGTCGACCTTTTCGAGCAACGGCTCATTCAGCAGCTTGTGAAAATCATCCTTGCCCAGGCGCATGAGCGTGCCGTCCGTAATCATGGTGACGTTGGCATTGCGACGCGCATCTGAAATCAGTGCCTCTTCGCCGAACGTATCGCCCATGCCGAGTTCGGCCAGGCGGATGCCTTCCTTGTTGAGCGGCGTTTCGCGCACCACCGCGCACTTGCCTTTCACGATCACGTAAAAGTAGTCGCCCTCATCGCCCTGGCGGATGACCGGCTCGCCGGCCTTGTAGTCCATGCGCTGCATGCGCATGAAGATGGCCTGGATGTTGGCAGGCGGAATGCGGTGCAGCGACCGGGTCTGCAGCAATGCAGTCATCCAGTCGTCCGACTCGGCTGACTCATCGTTCTGTTTCAGCTCGTTGACTTCGTAGGAGCCGGTCTGGTCCCAGGTCAGCATCACGTCCAGCATCTCGGCGTCCATGGCCAGGTACTCAATCTTTTCCGATTGCACGCGGGCCGTGTAGCGCCGCGGCGACCCGCTCGCAATGGGATTGCGTGCCTCCTTGGTGCCTCCGCGCAGCGTGAGTACGGGGCGTCCCTGATGGAGCAGTTCGATCACCCCGCTCACGAGATAGTACGCACGCTTGTCGGTGTCGCCTTCCTTGAACAGGGTGCGGCCGGCACCGAGTTCGCGCAGTACGGTCTTGCGGGCGAGCGAATGCAGATTTTCCGGCTTCAGTCCGTCGAGAGGCGAAAACGTGCGCAACAGATTCAGATCGAGCGGCTTGTGCTCCATTGGCTTACCGGATTGAGACCGCGTCAGCGCGGACTGGACTGGGAAATTCTGCGCAGAATGTCCTTGGACAGCGCAGAACGTCCGATGTTAGCAAAGCGTGCCGTCATTGCACTGAGGACCAACCCGCGTCAGGCCTGAATCGTTCGCCGTAGGTCTGTTCCAGTTCCTTCAGACGGGCAACGACGGCCTCAAAACCACGGTCGCGTGCATACTGGATGGGGCCGCCACGAAATGGTGCAAAGCCGGCGCCGAAGATTGCGCCAGCGTCCACGAGGTCGGCATCTTCGACTACGCCTTCGCGCAACACGGCGACAGCCTCATTGACGAGCGGCAGCAGCAGGCGATCCTGAAGATCCGCCGGCGATTGTTTGCCCGCGGCGTCCGGTTTCTGCGGTTTGTCGTCCACCCATTTGTAAAAGCCTTCGCGGGTTTTCTTGCCGAACTTCTTCTGTTCGAACAGACGCGTGAGGATCGGCGGCGCGGGCATATCGCCGGACTGGAAGAACACCTTGCCCACGCTCATCACCACATCAAGTCCGACGACGTCAGCCAGTTCGATCGGACCCATGGGCATGCCGAAGTCCTCGGCAGCCCGATCGATCAGCACCAGCGGAATGCCTTCCTCGGCGCAACGAATCGCCTCGCTCAGATAGGGCATCAGAATGCGATTGACCAGGAAGCCCGGCGAGCTCATGCAGACGATCGCCAGCTTGTCGATCTGGCGTGCAAACGCCAGCGCGCGCTGCACGACAGTGGCATCCGTATCCTTGCCGCGGATCACTTCGACCAGCGGCATGCGCGCCACCGGATTGAAGAAGTGCAGCCCGACCAATCGTGAGGGTGTCGTGAGGTTCTCGGACAACTGCTCGAGCACAATGCTTGAGGTATTGGTCGCAAGCACCGCTTCGGGTTTCATGCGCGGCTCGAGCTGCGCGTAGAGCGCACGCTTGGCATCGAGATTCTCGAAGATCGCTTCGATCACCACGTCCGAGCGCGCCACGCCATTGCCGTCGACATCCGCAGTAAGGCGACCTGCGGTCTCCTGACGGCGCTTTGCGTCCGGATAACGCTTGTGGAAGAACTTCCGCGCCCGCTCGAGCGCCGGCGTGATGTATTTCAGTTCGCGATCCTGCAGCGTGACGGTGAGACCCCGCGCGGCGCACCAGCTCGCGATGTCTCCGCCCATGACACCCGCACCGACGACGTGCACATGCCTTGCCGGCGGCAACGCCGACTTGCCCGCACTCTTGAGACGTTCCTGCAGAAAGAAGACCCGTACCAGATTGCGCGAGGTGGGCGTGCACAGCAGCCGGCCCATGGAACGCGCTTCGGCTTCATAGGCAGCCTGGCCCTGTCCGCCGTGCTCCTGCCACAGATCGATCAGCGCGTACGGTGCCGGGTAGTGTTCCGGCTTCGCACGCTTTGCGACACGTGCGCGCATCTGCCCGGCAAGAATGGGTCGGACGAGACCGAGATTCAGGAGTCGGCCTGCGACACTGGCCTGACGCTGCTGCGGCGGAGACAACGCCATCGCTTTCGCATCCTGAAGCAGCGTGCCGCCGGGCGCGAGGCGATCGACCAGTCCCATCTTCATTGCCTGCCGTGGACGGATGTTGCGACCGGTCAGCATGAGATCCATGGCCGCGAGCGGGCCGGCGAGTTGTACCGCACGCACAGTGCCGCCAAGACCTGGATGAACGCCGAGCATCACTTCAGGAAAGCCCAGCGTGATGGACGGATCGTCGGCCAGGATGCGATAGCGGCAGGCAAGGGCGAGTTCCAGGCCGCCGCCCAGAGCGAATCCGTTGATGGCCGCGACAGTGACGCAGGGCAGGGCGGCCAGGCGATCGAGCACCTGCTGCCCCTGGCGAATCATCTGAAAGGCCTCATCGGGCGACTGGATGCCAACGAATTCCTTGATGTCGGCCCCGGCTATGAAGCCACCCTTCTTGCCCGATGTGACGATGACGGCTTTGGGCACTGCGCCATGCAGCGTGTCGAGGTGCGAGTTGAGTTCCTCCATCACCTCGCGCGACAGACTGTTGGTGGAGGCGCCCGCCTTGTCGAGCGTGAGCCAGGTGATGCCGGCGTCGTCGACAGTGACGTTCCAGTGGGACGCAGCAGGCATGAAGGCTCCTTGATGTAAGCGCTCTCAGGCGCCGCTGTGGCGTACCTGAAAGTCGCAGATGAGGGGACGGTGATCCGAGAAGCGCACATCCGGCACATCGAATCCGGTGATCTCGATGCCGTTCGAATACAGCACGAAATCCAGTTCCTTGCGCGGATTGCGACTGGGGTAGGAGGGCATACCGAGACGATTCGCACTTTTCAGGCCCGAGGCTTCCATGAACAGGTAGATCTCGTGATCGCCCCAGAACGTATTGAAATCGCCGGCCACGATCACCGGCTTGCGGGCCCGCTTGACCAGCTCGTGCAGGTGCCGCAACTGATCGTGGCGATGCCGGAACTTGAGCGACAGGTGCACGAGGAAGATGGCGACTTCTTCGAGCTCCAGTTCGATGATCAGCCGTTTGATGCCCGTATCGAAGTAGTGGAATCGCTCACCCTCGACACGCGGCGCCGCCAGAAAGGCATTGCCCTGTTTGCGCACGATCGGCAGGAACTGATTCAGCGAGGCGGCACCGTACTTGCACTCGTACATCGAATAATGGCCGAGCGCATTGGCAATCTGGGTGGCCTGATTGACCAGGCCGGAGCGGATCGAGCCGGTATCGACCTCAATCAGTCCCACGAGGTCCGGATCGAGCGATTTGAGGTATTGCGTGAGCCGCTCCAGCACCCGCGAATTGCTGCGCAGATACCCGGCGCCGGGCACGGGCAGATGAAATGCGGGACCGAAGCCGGTCGCATACCGGATGTTGTACAGGACGAATCGCATCGTACGGAATTGATCTGCGCAGGCTGGCAGGACCGGGAATCGCAGCGCCGCATTCTATAGCAGCAAGTACCAAATAAGCTTTCGGCGGGACCCTCAATCCGCCTCACGTCGGCATTTCGCCGGGTTCTCGATTAATATCCGTCAACCCGGAAAAGATCCCAAAGGAGCCGCCAAGTGGCCGGTCCCATCAACCAGCAGAACCCGGTCCGAGTCTTCGTCAGTCACGCCTTTGGCCAGGCGGATGACTACGACCGTGTTTTCGAATACCTCGAAAGCTCGCACAACTTTTACTACCGCAATTGCAGCAATCCCGAGATCAGGATCACGGATCGGGACGCCATGAAGGACGAACTGCGCAAGCAGATCTCTCTGGCAGAGGTCGTGATAGTGCCCTCAGGCATGTACCACCAGCATCGTGAGCTGATCGATTTCCAGCTCAACTGCGCCAATGGGCTCGACAAGCCCATCGTGGCGCTCGAGTCATTCGGGGTGAAAGAGAAACTACCGGTTCAGCTCGAAGCGCTCAGCGACGAGGTGGTGGAATGGAACGAGCGCTCGATCGCAGATGCGATTCGGCGCCAGGCCCGTCACGAAGACACGGCGCGCTGGGACGTCATCGATTTCAAGATGGATTGAAGCGGCCGAATGGCCGCAATTTCAGTCGTCGTTGACGGCCCGCAACTTGGGCGCACGCTGAAATATCTGCATCCGGGCCAGCGTACCCAACATGTTGAGAATTCGATTGGCCACCTGGCTGGCCTCCTGGTCGGACATCTTGCGCACAGTGGCCTGTTCGGCGGTTTCGCCACGCAGCGGACGCACGCAGGACATGCAGTCGCACACCGAATAGAACTCCTCGCGGATTTCCTTCGGTAGTTCTTCGCGATCGATGGTGGCCAGATGCATCCGGTAAGCGTCCACGAGTCGTTGCTTGATGGGACGGGCGGATACAAGGACTGCGGTTGCCGCGAAGAAATGCTCCCAGGTGCTGCTCATATGCAACGAACTCCCCACAAAATTACGCGGGTAAAACTGCGTGCCGAAATCTGCTCGTGGTGCTGAAGCCACGCAAGAAAGCGACAGAAGTTGAGAACTTACTTTAAGTCGCCGGTGATTTTTCTGTTGATCACTCAAGCGACTACAACCGGAATATACACTTGGGACTTCGAAAGGCAACCAGATGGAGCACTTTGCGAGCAAGTTTAAAATACGCATAATGTATA
>DASTRD010000167.1:0-30873 GCA_035761425.1 Povalibacter sp. | reverse complement strand
CACGTAGGCCGGTTGAAGATGGATGTGACGGGACATTTGACCCGGGTGACGGGTGACGGGTGAGGGGTGACGGGTGACGGGTGACGGGAAAGATGATGCCGAGGTCCGATCCGGATGCAAGCTGCTTGCTCGTCACCCGTCACTGGTCACTCGTCACTGTCCGCTCCCTCCTCCACCAGACCACTGCCGACTGTTCATCTCCCTCACGACTCATATCCCAGCTGGCGCAGGGCCGCTTCGCTGTCCGACCAGTTTTCCTTGATCTTCACCCACAATTCGAGATGCACCGGCGCGCCGAAAAGCCCCGACATTTCGATGCGGGCGGCCCGGCCGACCTCCTTGAGCTGCTCACCGCCCTGGCCGATCACGATGGCCTTCTGACCGGCGCGTTCCACCCAGATCACGGCGTTGATGAGCAGGCGACCTTCTTCGCGGACGAATCGTTCGATCTCGACAGTAAGTCCGTATGGCAATTCCTGATGCAGGCGCAGAGTGAGTTTCTCGCGGATGATTTCCGAAGCCTGGAATTCCGGGCTGCGATCGGTGACCTGATCCAGGGGAAAATGCGGCGGCGACAGCGGCAGGTACTTTGCGAGCAGATCCGGCACCACCTCCAGGTTGCTGCGCTTCAGCCCCGACAGCGGTATGACCTCGACAAAATGCGCCCGCAGGCTCAACTCCTGCATGAAGGGCAGCAGTCGCTCGCGGGGCGTCACCCGATCAACCTTGTTGACCGCAATGAGAATGGGGCGACCGCGTTGCACGAGCTGATCGAGAATGCGTTGATCCTCGTCGGTCCAGCGCAGAGCCTCGACCACGAACAGATTGACGTCGGCATCGTTCAGCGACATCAGCGCCGCCCTGTTCATGTGGCGGTTCATCGCACGCTTGCCGCCGGAGTGCATCCCGGGTGTGTCGACGAAAATGATCTGGGCCGCGTCCGTACTGCGAATGCCGAGGATGCGATGCCGTGTGGTCTGCGGTTTGGGGCTGACGATGCTGACCTTGCGGTCGAGCATCGCATTCAACAGCGTCGATTTGCCGACGTTGGGACGTCCCACGATGGCCACGAACCCGCACCGGAAATCCGGGTTGGTGGGTTGGGACTCAGGGGTTGACGGAAGATCGCTGTCGTTCATGCAGACGGTGGACTCTCATCGGGAAGGACGGCACGCACTCTGGCGGGAATGAGCGCGGCCAGCACTTCACTCGCGGCTGACTGTTCAGCGCGGCGGCGACTCGGTCCGACACCCACGGCGCGCAGCCCGAGGCTCTCGACCGAACAGACCACCTGAAACATCTGATTGTGCGCCTCACCCGTAATGGATTCGACCGAGTACGCTGGCAGCGGCAGCCCCTTGGCTTGCACGGCCTCCTGCAGGCGGGTCTTCGGATCCTTCAGTTCGGCCGCGCTGGGCAATCGATCGAGCCGCGGCACGAACAGCCGCTCGATCACTTGTGCGGCTGCATCAAAACCGCCATCGAGATAGATGGCGCCGAAGAGCGCCTCCAGTGCATCGGCCAGAATGGATTTGCGGCGGAAGCCGCCTGACTTCAATTCGCCGGAGCCCAGTCTGACCTGCGGCCCCAGATCGATTTCCGCAGCAACGACAGCCAGTGCCTCACCGCTGACCAGGCTGGCCCGGAATCGTGACAAGTCGCCCTCGTCTGCTGCGGCGAACTCACGGAATACGAGCATGGCGACGACACAGTTCAGCACCGCGTCGCCGAGAAATTCCAGTCGTTCATTGTGCGCGCCACCGGCACTGCGATGCGTCAGCGCCGCTTCCAGCAGGGCGACATCACGACATTCGTAGCCGAGGGCGTCCCGCAGCCATGCCGACGCCGTCTTCAAGGCCGGCAACACTGCAACGGCGGCGCGAAGGCGCCAGCCGTGGGGTAAGCACTATTGCGAAACATTGACTGTCTTGTCGAAGTCCACGACCAGCGAGACGTTCGCTACGAAAGGCGCCTCGGCGCGATAATTGGCGCGCATTGTGTAACCCTTGCCGGTCTTCTTGATTTCGATGTCCTTGGGTTCGATGGAGTTGATGTCCTCCACAGTCCAGCGGCGATCCAGAGAGGTACGCAACACCTGCGGCGAGACTGCATCACCACTGAATTCCTTCGCCGTCTGGTCCATGGCGCGGACTACCGCCATGTACTCGAAGTACAAGGGCGTCAGGCGGATGCCAGCGTAGACCGCGACACCGATAATGGCGACGATGATCAACATGCCGAGAAACGTAGCACCGCGCTGACGTGCAAACATTCGGGTACTCCTGCGGATCCGTTGAGTGTTATTTGATCGCGTCGCCAATTCGATTCCAGAGAGGCGCATGCGGCAGATCCCAATTGAGCCAGATACGGACGGCCTTGCCTACCAGGTTGCCCTCCGGCACGAAGCCGACCTTGTCGAAGCGGCTGTCCTGACTGTTGTCGCGGTTGTCACCCATGAAAAAGTAATGACCCGCCGGCACCACGGCATCGTAGTCGGTCGGGCCGCGGCCGGGAATGTAGAGTACGCGATGCTCCACCCCGCCGAGGTTTTCGATGGCCTCTTCAGCATCCTGCTGCGCACCGACATTGCGCGGTCCGGTATAGAGCCCCGTGGTTCTGACCGTCATGAGCTGATCGTTGATGTACACCCGGTCGTCCCGCACTGATACATGATCTCCCGGCAGTCCCACGAGCCGCTTGATGTAATTCACCGAAGGGTCGGTAGGCAGGCGGAACACGATGACATCGCCACGTTTCGGTTCGCCGATATCGACGATTTTCGAATTGAGCACCGGCAGGCGCAGCCCGTAGGCGAACTTGTTCACAAAAATGAAATCGCCGTCCAGCAGCGTCGGCATCATCGAATCCGACGGAATCCGGAACGGCTCGAACAGAAACGAGCGGATGACCAGTACGATCAGGATGACGGGAAAGAAGGAGCGCGAGTACTCGACGACGATGGGCTCGCGCACGGATTCTGAAGCTATGCCGGCCTGAGTCGCCGCCTGCAGACGTTTCGGCTTCCACAGCCAGCTGTCGAGTGCCCAGATGACGCCTGTCACCAGGGTGGCGACGGTCAGAATGAACGAAAAATCGAAAATCATGGGCAGCTCACTTGTCCTTGCCGATCTTCAGTACCGCGAGAAACGCTTCCTGAGGGATTTCGACTGATCCCACCTGCTTCATGCGCTTCTTGCCCTCTTTCTGTTTCTCGAGCAGCTTTCGTTTGCGGGTCATGTCGCCGCCGTAACATTTGGCCAGCACGTTCTTGCGCAGCGCCTTGACCGTTGCCCGCGCCACGATCGCACTGCCAATGGCTGCCTGCACGGCGACCTCGAACATCTGCCGCGGAATCAGTTCCTGCATCTTGTCGACCAGTTCCCGCCCGCGTGCATAGGCATTGTCGCGATGAACGATGATCGACAATGCATCGACCCGATCGCCATTGATCAGTACGTCGAGCCGCACCAGCGGTGCACTTTCGAAACGATTGAACTCGTAGTCGAACGATGCATAGCCGCGACTCACCGATTTCAGCCGATCGAAAAAATCCAGCACCACCTCCGCCAGAGGCATTTCCCATTGCATCGAGACCTGGCTGCCGACGTACAGCATCTTGATCTGCCGGCCACGCTTTTCGGTGCACAGTTTCATTACGGAACCGACATGTTCCGGAGGCAGCAGGATATTGGCCGTGATGATGGGTTCGCGCAGGTCCTCGATTTCATTGCTGGGCGGCAGCTTGGCCGGATTGTCCACATAGATCAGCGAGCCATCCGTGCGCAGGATCTCATACACCACAGTGGGAGCGCTGGTGATCAGATCGAGGTTGTATTCGCGCTCCAGCCGCTCCTGCACGATATCCATGTGCAAAAGACCGAGAAATCCGCAGCGAAAGCCGAATCCCAGTGCGCCCGAGACTTCGGGCTCGTAATGCAGCGCGGAATCGTTGAGCTTGAGTTTGGCCAGCGCGTCCCGGAACGATTCGTAGTCTTCGGTATTAACCGGAAAGACACCCGCGAACACGCGTGGCTGGACTTGTTTGAAGCCTGCCAGCGCCGTCGCCGAGGGGCGGGCATCGAGCGTAATCGTGTCGCCGACGGGGGCACCGTTGATCTCCTTGATGCCGGCAATCACGAAGCCCACCTCGCCCGTATGCAGGGCGTCAGTCGTCAGAGACTTGGGCGTAAAGCGGCCCAGCTTGTCGACCGTGTGCGCGCGCCCCGTGGACCAGACCCGGATCTTGTTGCCCGTGCGCAATGTGCCATTCATGACACGCACCAGCGAAACCACGCCCACGTAGTTGTCGAACCAGGAGTCGATGATCAGCGCCTGCAAGGGCGCTTCCGGGTCGCCCTGCGGGGCAGGGATGCGACGCACCAGTTCTTCGAGAAGGTCTTCGACGCCCTCGCCCGTCTTGGCGCTGACCCGCAGCGCGTCGTGCGCTTCGATGCCGATGATTTCCTCAATTTCCTTGATGACGCGATCCGGTTCGGCAGAAGGCAGATCGATCTTGTTGAGGACCGGAACGACTTCGAGACCCTGCTCGAGCGCCGTGTAGCAGTTCGCCACGCTCTGGGCCTCGACCCCCTGTGCTGCGTCGACGACCAGCAGCGCGCCCTCGCAGGCGGCCAATGAGCGCGACACCTCATAGGAAAAGTCGACGTGTCCCGGGGTGTCGATCAGGTTCAGCTGATAGGTCTGACCGTCACGCGCCCGATAGCGCAGCGAGACACTCTGAGCCTTGATCGTGATGCCGCGTTCGCGCTCCAGATCCATGGAGTCGAGCACCTGATGCTCCATTTCGCGGGCCTCAAGACCGCCGCAGAGCTGGATGAAGCGGTCGGCGAGCGTCGATTTGCCGTGATCTACGTGCGCGATAATGGAAAAATTGCGGATCAGCTTCATCAGAACGGCTGGCTGCGGGCGGCGAAGGGCGGCGGATTATAAGGGCGTCGGGTGAGAAGTGACGAGAGACGCGCGCCCTGCCCGCCCAGGAGTCTCAGCCGTCCGCGTCCATGCAGGCCCTGACCCGTGCCTCGTCCAGCCGGAAGTTGCACACAAACTCGCCGTCCGCCAGCAGAACCGGGATCCGTTTTCCATACTTCGCCTCGAGCCCGGGATCATCGCCGATGTCGACGACCGCGACGTTGCTTGCGGCGGGGCCGAGAATCGTCGCCAGCTGCTCGATAAGCTGATCGCACAGAGAGCACTCGGCGCGCGAATAGACAGTCCACGCGATCATGCGGGCGTCCGCGTCAGTCAAGAATCAATGAGTGATGGGCTGCGGCTGGTTCGACCCGGCCGGTGTGCGCGGCGGCTCCTGCGCACCTTCCTGGCGTTTGACGGCCGCAGCGATGGCTTCGACGGTCGCTGCCGGCACTTCGCCCACGGCCGTAACCTGATGGCCATCCAGATCGCGTGAGAAGGCAAAAGCGCCACCGACCTTGGCCAGACCGTGCATGGGAACGATCTGGGCACCACGCGGTTCGATGAACACCGATACGGACGCGAGACCGTCCGAATAGACCAGATGGCGTACCGGCGCCGGCGAACCCGGAATGATCTGCAGCCGCCAGGTGGTGAGGCGGAAACCCGCGGGGAGCTGCGCCACGCTCCAGCCCACCAGTGCGCCGGGCTTGGTGGCCGCCGCGACCACATCATCCTGACGAATCCATTGGAAGCCGTCGCCGCTGATGGATGCCTTGATCTCATCCGCCGGAATCCGTTCGCGCAGGTTCAGCTCGGCAAAAAGGATCTGTTCGATCACTTTGCCGTTGTTGTCGCATAGCTGTGACTTGAGAGGCATGGCGGTTTCCTGATCCAGCCACAGACGGTAGCCGTAACGGAATTCGTCACGCGGCTTCACCTCGATGATCTGGGTCTTGCGGCCGAAGGCCTTCACCACACCGCCGGACCGTTCGATTCGGTAGGAAGCCTCGAGTGCTTCGCTGTATACGGGCAGCGCCGACACCAGCGAATTGCCGTCGGTACGCTTCTCGACCAGGACCATGCGTCGATCAGGGAAGTAACAGATGACTTCCGAGTCGTTGCGAACGATTTCACGACCGCTGCCGTCCAGGGACACCAGCCGCTCCGTGATCCGGCCGCGGCTGTCCACGCGGTGAATGATGCGCATCGATTCAGTGCGCGATTGCCGCAGGTGGAAGAAACGGCCGTCATAACTCTGAGTCGACAGAGCCCGCGACATGCGTTCGAGCCACATGCGGGCTTCGGGGTCGCTGGCATTCGCCGGCAGCACCACCGAGCAGCACAGGGCGACCAGCAGATATCGAATGCGAGACATCAACGTGACGATCCGTCCGTCGGCGCGGTCTGATCGGGAGTACCTGACACACGGACATCGATTTCGTCCGCGTTGGCATCGACTTCGCTGGTGTCATCGTCCGAGAGAACACCGCTCAGTACCGTCCGGCGGCCCAGGGGCGAAGAGAACTCGCTGTGCGCCACCACGTAGTTGGTAAGGCGCGCCGCCGGAATCAACGATCCAGCAGTGGAGTCGAGGTTGGTCGGTACGGTGTAGCTCGGCGCAGCGGCCCCGGATTCGGTGGCGGCCGTTGCAGAATTGGCGGCGACCTGCTCGGTATCGACTGCGGTGGGCCGGAACGCCAGGACCGTCACAGCGGCGACGGCAGCGGCCACTCCCAAGCCAGCGACCGGCTGAAGCCATCGCGGCATCGTGCGGTAGGAAGGCGTGGTGCTTGCGGAAACCTGTTCTGCCGCAATGGCTGCGGCAACGCGATCGGCAAATCCGGCAGACGCCCGCACCGGGCGCTGACCGCGCAAGGCCTCGCCCACCAGGGCGTATCGACCCATGGCTTCGCGCAGCTGGGGCTGTCGTTGTACCTGACGCAGCAGCAGGTCCAGTTCGGCCTGCCCAAGCTCGCCATCCAGACAGGCGGACAATTGCTCTTTCACCGGATCGGTCATATCGGCATCACCGCACGCACTGTTCAAGATCATCCCAGACTAATCCAACAAAGGTTTCAACTTTTTGTCGATGGCTTCGCGCGCCCTGAAGATGCGCGATCGAACCGTACCGACAGGGCAATCCATGGCCTCGGCGATTTCCTCGTACGACAAACCCTCCAGTTCCCGCAGGACAATCGCGGTTCGCAGATCCTCGGGCAGCTGTTCCAGCGCCCGCTCCACGACTCCTCGAATCTCGTCCGTCAGCAGCACACCTTCCGGGGTATCGGCGTCCTTGAGCATCGACTGGCGGTCGTGCTGATCCGGATCCTGAAGATCCAGATCGAAGTCCACCGGCCGACGCCGGTTGGCAACCAGCGCATTCTTGGCCGTGTTGATCGCGATGCGATACAGCCACGTGTAGAACGCACTGTCGCCACGGAACGCGGGGAGCGCGCGATACGCCTTCAGGAAAGCTTCCTGCGCCACGTCCTCGGCTTCCGCTGAGTCGTTCACAAACCTGCCCACGAGTTTCAGCACACGGTGCTGATACTTGCGAACGAGCAGATCGAAGGCTGCCTTGTCGCCCTTCTGTACCCGCTGAACAAGCTGCTGATCACTGTCGTCCGGGATCATCGATCCGCGACCCTGCCAGCAGCTCTGTCGGGACCGGGCATCGAAGGCACTCCACCCGACCAGAACTGATCGGATAGACTGGTAGGGTTACGGAAAGTTCGCTTTCCGACACAGTTCGTAACATTGCCCGCGGGGTGCGAGGCCTGGCAGTGCTGGGTGACGAAAAACGTCATGTGTGCGGGACTTGAGAAACGTTCTCGACGGCGACGGGCGCGCATTCTGAACCATCGACACGCAGCCGGACCAGCAGCCGGCGAAAATCTCCGCCGGGCAGATCGGAAGGCATCAACAAGGCCACAGGTCGGCGTGGCAGGTGGCGGGATGAGCCCGAAGGCTCGACATCCCAACGTAACCACACTGCGTATGGACTCATTCTGGTATCCGCGGCCAGGTGGCCCTCGACACGCTGCCCCCGAATTCCCGTAAGGGTCCAACTACCGTCTGGTCGCCAGACGGCTTGCTCGAGTCGGCGCGACGTTCTCAACCAGCCTGCCCGGTGGAATGCCAGAGCCGTCAGCAGGCTTGTCATAAGACAAACCACTAGCGTCCAGCCCGACCCGAGCCACTGCAGCGCCAGGGCCGGCCCCAGCACGCTCGCGGCGAGGCACGTCGCAACGCAACGGCGCTGGCCGCGACCCCTGGTCAGTTCAAGGACGAGCGGTGGCAAGGTACGCGATGACATTGGCCTGATCCGGGTCGGCAGGCTGAGCCCGACCCATCAGATATCCCAGAAGCTCCGGATCCTGCTGTTCGAGCAGCGCCTCGAATGCAGCGCGCTCGTGTTCTGGCGCGGTCGTATAGCGATGCTCAAGGTATCGCCCCAGGACCACATCGAGTTCGCGCATACCGCGGCGACAGCGCCAGCGCAGTCGGGCAAGCAACTCGGGCGCAACGGAATGAGCAGATGAAGTCATGCGGCGCGATTCTGCCTGATCCGGTCGTGCCGTGTGACTGCGAATCTGCGCCGACGCAGATTGCTCAGCCGCAGGACGTGAGGGTCAGTGGCGCCGTTCGGCAATCAGTTTCTTGATTTCTGCAATCGCCTTGGCGGGGTTCAGGTCCTTGGGACACGCCTCGGTGCAATTCATGATGGTGTGGCAGCGATACAGCTTGAACGGATCCTCAAGGGCATCGAGCCGCTCGCCGGTCGCCTCATCACGCGTGTCGATGATCCACCGGTATGCTGCCAGCAGCGCGGCCGGTCCGAGATAGCGATCGCTGTTCCACCAGTAGCTGGGACAGGACGTCGAACAGCATGCGCACAGGATGCAGGCCGAAGGACGATCGATCTTCTCCTGGTCTTCCTTGGACTGCAGCCGTTCACGATCCGGCGGCGCCGGCGAGCGTGTCTGCAGCCAGGGCTTCACGGAAGCATATTGCGCGTAGAAATTGGTGAGATCCGGGACGAGATCTTTCACCACCGGCATGTGCGGCAGCGGGTAAATCTTCACGTCGCCACGCACGTCGTCGCATGCCTTGGTGCAGGCCAGCGTATTCGTGCCATCGATGTTCATGGCGCAGGAGCCGCAAATACCTTCGCGACAGGAGCGACGGAACGTCAGTGTCGCATCGATCTCGTTCTTGATCTTGATGAGTGCATCCAGAACCATCGGCCCGCAGCTCGCCATGTCCACCTCATAGGTGTCGACGCGCGGGTTCTGACCCGACTCCGGATCGAAGCGGTAGATTCGAAACGAACGTACCTGCTTTGCATCCGTCGCAGCCTTGAACGTCTTGCCGGGCTGAATCTTCGAATTAGCGGGTAAGTGGAATTGGGCCATATCTTTTATCGCTCACGATTGTTCGCCAGGGCTGCTCGCCGACCAGTCGGATCGATGCACTCGCTCCTGCCAGCAAACCAGCGGATCGACCGGCAGTCCATCAATACACTCGCGCCTTGGGCGGAATCGGTTCGACGTCGCCGGTCAGCGTGTTCAGGTGCACGCCCCGATAGTCCAGACGCACATCGCCATGCTCGCTCACCCACGACAATGTGTGCTTCATCCAGTTCACATCATCGCGGTTCGGGAAATCCTCGCGTGCATGCGCACCGCGGCTTTCCTGGCGATTGAGGGCGGAATGCATGGTGGCGACCGCCTGACCCAGCAGATTGTCGAGTTCGAGCGTCTCGATCAGGTCGGTATTCCACACCATGCCGCGATCGCTGACGTTCACGTCGGCAAAGGAGTTGAATACTTCCGACAATCTCTGCACGCCTTCCTGCAGGGATTCGCCAGTACGGAATACGGCCGCATGATTCTGCATGACCTTCTGCATGTTGAGTCGGATGTCGGCGGTACGCAGAGATCCCTTTGCATTGCGCAGCTTGTCGATGCGGCTGACAGCGAGTTGGCCCGCATCGGCAGCGAGCCGACGATGTTTGGTGGCGGGCTGAACGGTCTGCGCGCAGTAACGCGCGGCTTCACGACCGAAGACGACGAGGTCCAGCAGCGAATTCGAACCCAGGCGGTTGGCGCCGTGCACAGAAACGCAGGCTGCTTCACCGACGGCCATGAGACCCGGCACGACAGTGTCAGGGTGACCGTCCTTCAGTGTGACGACTTCGCCGTGATAGTTCGCGGGAATGCCGCCCATGTTGTAGTGAACGGTGGGCAGTACGGGAATCGGCTGCCTGGTGACGTCCACGCCGGCGAAAATCTTCGCGGTCTCGGCAATGCCCGGCAGCTTCTCGTGAATGGTGTCGGCGCCCAGGTGTTCGAGATGCAGATAGATGTGGTCCTTGTGCGGACCAACACCGCGTCCTTCGCGGATCTCGATCGTCATGGCGCGACTCACGACGTCTCGCGAGGCCAGATCCTTCGCGTTGGGCGCATAGCGCTCCATGAAACGCTCACCCGCGGAGTTGCGCAGAATTCCGCCCTCACCGCGCACGCCTTCGGTAATCAGGCACCCGGCACCGTAGATGCCGGTCGGGTGAAACTGCACGAACTCCATGTCCTGCATCGGCAGGCCGGCGCGCAACACCATTCCACCGCCATCGCCAGTGCACGTATGTGCCGAGGTGCACGAGAAATAGGCACGACCATAGCCGCCGGTTGCCAGTACGGTCTTGTGACCGATGAAGCGATGCAGCGTACCGTCAGCCATGTTGATCGCGACGACACCGCGACACTCACCGTTCTCCATGATCAGGTCGACGGCGAAGTATTCGATGAAGAACTGCGCTTCGTGGCGCAGCGCCTGCTGATACAGCGTGTGCAACATGGCATGACCGGTGCGATCCGCAGCCGCGCACGTGCGCTGCGCCGTCCCCTGACCGAAGCGCGTCGTCATACCGCCGAAAGGCCGCTGATAAATGCGGCCATCCTCGGTGCGAGAGAACGGCACGCCGTAGTGCTCCAGTTCGATCACGGCATCAGGCGCTTCCTTGCACATGAATTCGATGGCGTCCTGATCGCCGAGCCAGTCCGATCCCTTGACGGTGTCGTACATGTGCCAGCGCCAGTCGTCCTCACCCATGTTGCCAAGCGCTGCACTGATTCCGCCTTGTGCTGCCACGGTATGGCTGCGGGTAGGAAATACCTTCGTAATGCACGCTGTGGACAGCCCGGAATGCGCCAGGCCGAATGTGGCGCGCAGACCTGCACCACCCGCCCCGACGACGACGACGTCGTAGTAATGATCGATGAATTCGTATGCGCTCATGCCGCCGCTCCGAAAGCTATACGCAGCACGGAAAAGATGCCCAGCGCCGCCAGAACGATGTGGAGGAAGTTCAGCAGCACGAGCGTCGCAATCTTGCTGCCGTGATGGCTCACGTAATCTTCGACGACGACCTGCACGCCCAGCTGCGAGTGATACACGGTAGTGCCGACCAGCAGTGACAGCAGCACTGCGTTCATGGGCGTCGCAATCCACGCAACGACCGACGCATGGCTGAAATCGCCGAGGCGCAGCAGGGCCGAGACGAACCACAACGCAAGCAGCAGCAGCGCGACTGCACTGACGCGCTGGCCCCACCAGTGGCTCACGCCCTCCTTCGCGGAGCCGAGACCCAGCACCCGCCCGATCGGGCTGCGCAGGCTCACGCCGCACCTCCATTCATGTGCCGGCACACCAGGAACCAGAAGAAGGCCGTCAGCGCGACTCCGCCGAGAAAGGCCAGCCAGCCGCTGGCGCGAGCCGTCTTCTTTTCGAACCCATGGCCTGCATCCCACACCAGATGACGGGCTCCGTTCAGCAGGTGATAGAAGAAACAGAACGAAAAGCCGACCAGAGCTGCGCGGATGAGCGGCTGTTCGAACACGGTCTGCGCCTTCGCATAACTCTGCGCACCGGAAGCAGCGGCGACGAGCCAGTAAATGAGCAGCAGCAGACCCACCGACAGCGCGCAACCCGTCAGGCGGTGCAGGAACGACAGCGCCATCGTGTACTGCCAGCGATAGTTCAGAAACGGCGACAGCGGTCGCGTATATCTGGTTGGATTGCTCAAGCGCGCAACTCCATGGGAAGACGTTCAGAAGTCGATGCAACGCCCACGACGTTCCCAATCGCCGTAGCGCGTGGGCTCGGGACCGTCGCGGCCACCGATTTCGACCGGTGGCGCACCGTCAGCCGGTGTTGCTCCGGCCGTTGCCGCGGGAATGTGGGAGACTGAAGAGCCAGTTTCGGCCACGTCGGTCATGACACGCGTCGGCGTGGGCTCAATTTCCTGGCGGTTGCTGGGCATGGCCCGGTAGTCTGCCAGAAGCGAAAAAGCCGCGGAACCGTGGCGGATATCTCAAGTGACGATGGGTCACTTCGCATTCCGCGAATCGATCTGCGCATTGAAAAGTCGATTGCCGAAACCATTCTCCAGTACCCAAGAAGGCCTCTGAGAACAGACGTGTCCCTGCCCTGCTTACTGCCTCATTTCGACAGCGTACTGGTCGCCGGTGCCGACGCACGCACCTTTCTGCAGGGCCAGCTGAGTCTCGACATGACTCGCCTGACTCCTGCAAGGATGGAACTCGCGACCTGCAATTCGGCACAGGGCCGGGTGCAGGCCATTGTGTGGATGGTCGAGCGCGCTGATGGGATCGCGCTGATCGTGCCGACCGAACTGCGCGAAGCCCTGATCAGCCGGCTGCGCAAATATGTGTTGCGGGCCAAAGTCACCTTTGCGACGAATGCCCTGATCGTTGCCGGAACATCCGACACAGGCGACCTGGGTGCTCAGCGGGTCCACAAGCAGACTGGTTCCATCAGTCGGGTGCGATGGCCGGGCGACGAACCGCGAGCCTTGCTGCTGCTGCCCGCGGGACAGCAGGTGAACCTGGATGAAGAACGTGCACAGGCGTGGCGTCTGGAGGATATCCGGGCAGGTCTGCCGCAGATCTTCACGCAAACTCACGAAGCGTTCGTGGCCCAGATGCTCAATGCGGATCTGCTGGAAGGCATCAGTTTCGAAAAGGGCTGCTACACCGGGCAGGAGATCATTGCCCGCGCCCATTTCCGCGGCACAGTCAAGCGACGGATGTTCCGCTTCGGCGCGGACTGTGTACCGCCGGCACCAGGCTCACGCGTCATAAGCGAGGATGCCAGTCACGCCGGTGACGTCGTTGCTGCCGAGGCAAGCGGAACCGGCTGCGAACTGCTGGCTGTGATCAATCTGGCGCAACGCGATGCCGCCTTGCGCATCGACGGTGTGCCTGAGGGGACGCTGAGGAAGTTGCCGCTGCCCTACGAAGTGACGAGCGAGTGACGCGACGCAATCCTGCCGGTCACCTCTCTCAGGCTTCAGGTCGCATGTAGGGAAACAGCAGGACGTCGCGGATCGATGGCGAGTTGGTGAACAGCATCACCAGCCGATCGATGCCCACGCCCAGACCCGCCGTAGGCGGCAAGCCGTATTCGAGCGCGCGCACATAGTCGGCGTCGTATTGCATTGCCTCTTCATCCCCGGCCGACTTCTTCGCCAGCTGATCCTGGAAGCGCGCTGCCTGATCCTCGGGATCATTCAGTTCCGAAAATCCGTTGGCGATCTCGCGCCCGCCCACGAAAAACTCGAACCGGTCCGTAATGAACGGATCGGCATCGTTGCGGCGGGCCAGCGGCGAAACCTCCGCCGGATAGGCATAAACGAAGGTCGGCGCCTGCAGCTGATGCTCGGCTGTCTTCTCGAAGATTTCGATCTGAAGTTTGCCCGCACCATCTCCCGGCGAAAACGGCACGCCGAGTTTCCCGCACCACGCACGCAGATATTCAACGTCGCGCAATCGGTCGCGCTCGATTCCCGGATTGAAATGGACGACCAGGTCCTCGACCGTGACCCGCCGGAAAGGCTGGCCGAAATCGAACGTCGTTCCCAGATACTCAACCTGTCGCGAACCGTAGATGGCATCGCAGATGCCCTGACACATCTGTTCCACCAGGCTCATCAGATCGCCATAGTCGGCGTACGCCTGATACAGCTCCAGCATGGTGAATTCTGGATTGTGGCGTGTCGAGACACCTTCGTTGCGGAAGTTGCGATTGATCTCGTAAACCCGCTCGAAGCCCCCGACAACCAGACGCTTCAGATACAGCTCCGGCGCAATGCGCAGATACAGGTCCATGTCGAGCGCATTGTGGTGCGTCACGAAAGGGCGCGCCGCTGCGCCGCCGGCAATCTGCTGCATCATGGGCGTTTCCACTTCCATGAACCCCATCGAGTCGAGATAGTCGCGCAGGAACTTGATGATGCGCGTGCGCGTGGCGAACACCTGCCTGCTTTCCGGGCTGATGATCAGATCGACGTAGCGCTGGCGATAGCGGGTTTCCTGATCGGCAAGCCCGTGCCACTTGTCCGGCAACGGTCGCAGCGACTTGGTCAGCAGCCGGATTTTTTCAACCCGTACCGAAAGCTCGCCCGTTCTGGTCTTGAACAGCACGCCTTCGGCTCCCAGCACATCGCCGACATCCCAGCCCTTGAATTCTTCATAGGTCTCGCCCAGCGGATCGCGCTGCAGAAACAGCTGGATCTGTCCCGTACGATCGGCAATCTTGGCAAAGCTCGCCTTGCCCATGATGCGCTTGGCCATCATGCGGCCACCGACCTTCACATGGACGACATTGGCATCGAACCATTCCGGCGCGCGCTCGCCGTACGCCGTCAGCAACTGGTCGGCCAGCGCGTCGCGACGAAAATCGTTGGGAAAGGCAATGCCCTTCTCCCGCAGCCGGTCGAGCTTGGCACGACGTTCGGCGATGAGCTTGTTTTCGTCGAGAGGTGGCTGGTTGTCAGTCATGGCCGGAGGTAGTGGAGGTAACGGAAGTGTCGATGGCGATGCAGAAGGCAGCGGCCGCCATCATCACGCTCAGCTTACAGTCCCTGCTTCAAACTCGCTTCCAGAAAGGGGTCCAGATCGCCATCGAGAACGGCTGTGGTATTGCCGATTTCAACGTTGGTGCGCAAATCCTTGATGCGGGACTGATCGAGCACGTATGAACGGATCTGATTGCCCCAGCTGACGTCGGACTTGGCGTCCTCGAGGACCTTGGCGGCCGCGTTGCGCTTGTTGACTTCCAGCTCGTACAGCTTGGCCTTCAGCATCTTCATCGCCTTGTCGCGGTTCTTGTGCTGGCTGCGTTCAGCCTGACACGCCACCACGATGCCCGTCGGCATGTGGGTGATGCGCACCGCAGACTCGGTCTTGTTGACGTGCTGACCGCCGGCACCGCTCGATCGATAGACGTCGGTCTTGAGGTCCGCTGGATTGATGGAGATCTCGATGTCCTCGTCCACTTCCGGTGAAACGAACACCGAAGCGAATGAGGTATGGCGGCGTGCGTTTGAATCGAATGGCGACTTGCGCACCAGACGATGCACGCCCGTTTCGGTTCTCAGCCAGCCATAGGCGTACTCGCCCGTGAAGTTGATGGTTGCGCTCTTGATGCCTGCGACTTCGCCATCGCCGACATCGACGACTTCGGTCTTGAAGCCGTGCGCCTCACCCCAGCGCAGGTACATGCGCATGAGCATCTGTGCCCAGTCCTGCGCTTCAGTACCGCCGGCGCCGGCCTGGATATCGAGAAACGCGCTGTGCGAGTCCATCTTGCCGGGGAACATGCGCTGGAATTCCAGCTTCTTCACGTCCTGCTCGATGGCGGCGATGTCGCCCTGTACGTCGCGGACCGTGGATTCGTCGTCTTCGGCGACGGCCATTTCGAGCAACGCCTGCGCGTCACCCAGCCCGTTGCGGATGCGATCGAGCGTCCCCACCACTGCATCGAGTCGTGAGCGTTCGCGCCCGAGCTCCTGAGCCTTGTCGGGCGTGTTCCAGATGCCGGGATCTTCCAGTTCGCGGGTTACTTCGATGAGGCGTTCGTGTTTGTTGTCGTACTCAAAGAAACCTCCGAAGAGCTTCACTGCGCTCGGCGAGGTCATCGAGGGTACGGCGGATGTGATTGACTTCCATGGGCATCGATCGGTCGGCACTGCGGGGCGCGGATGATAGCAAATACGCTGGCAGGAGACGGACACGCTGCGCGTCGGAAACTGCCGACGCAGGCGGGGCGGCTTACCCCGCGTCGGTCACGACCTCGAGATGCTCCACGACCAGCTGCAGCTTTTCGAGACCGTTGTACTGATTCACATCCAGCCGATAAGCCAGATGCACGCGGTCCCGCGGCGCGACCTGGACGGCATCGTCGTGATCGAAATGCCGGAAGGCAATGGCTTCGTACGACAGACCGATGCCGTCAGCCAGCTCCATCTTCAGGTGCCGCTCGGTGAGCACCCGCACACTGCGCACCTCGAAGCGCCCATCGAACAGAGGTTCCGGAAATGCCTGTCCCCACGGGCCCGATTCGCGCAGCAGGTGCGCCGTCGCCAGCGTCATATCCGTGTGTGCGAGTTCGCCATCCGTATGCAGGACGCCCTGGGTATCGTCTGTCGTCATCCAGCGCGACACTTCTTCGTCGAACGCACGCCGGAAATCTTCGAGTCGCTCAGCCGCCAGCGTCAGGCCCGCTGCCATGGCATGGCCGCCGAATTTTTCGATCAGACCCGGCCGACGGCTTGCGACTGCATCCAGCACGTCGCGAATGTGCACTCCCGGCACCGACCGGGCCGATCCCTTCAACCATTGTGCATCGCCGCGCGCCAGCGCAATCACCGGACGATGCACTTTGTCCTTGATGCGTGAAGCCACCAATCCGACGACGCCCTGATGCCAGCTTTCATCGAACAGACACAATCCGAGGGGCAGATCCGCACTGTCGCGCATCCCGGCGATGGTCAGCATTGCCTCCTGCTGCATCTGAAGTTCCAGTTCGCGACGGTCGTGATTGAGCTGCGACAGCCGGCCGGCAAAGACACGCGCACTATCGAGATCGTCAGCCAGCAGACACTGAATGCCAACAGTCATGTCATCGAGCCGCCCTGCCGCATTCAGACGCGGCCCCACCTGGTACCCAAGATCGCCCGCTACAACGCCCGCCGCAGTACGACCCGACGCTTCCAGCAGCGCGCGGATACCTGGAAGGCAGCGCCCACCCCGAATGCGACGCAATCCCTGACGCACGAGCACGCGATTGTTGCGATCGAGCGGTACCAGATCGGCAACGGTACCGAGTGCGACCAGATCGAGAAAGTCCGCGACCGAAGGCGGATTCGCGCAGAGACCGCGCTGCTGCATTTCGCGCGTGAGCGCTGCCATCAGATAGAAAGCGACGCCCACTCCGGCGAGCGCCTTGCTGGGAAATGTATCGCCGGGTGCATTCGGATTCACGATCGCCGCCGCAGCGGGCAACGTGTCAGCCGGCAAGTGATGATCGGTGACCAGCGTCTCGATGCCGAGTGCATGCGCCTCGGCAACGCCGGCGTGACTGGCAATACCGTTATCGACCGTGACGATGAGCGCGGGCTGCTGTCGCGCGGCGAGCTGCACGATCTGCGGCGTGAGACCGTAACCATACTCGAACCGATTCGGCACCAGAAAGTCGACTGCTGCGAATCCGAGGCGTCGCAACTGTCGAACGACCAGGGCGGTGCTGGTCGCACCATCGGCATCGAAGTCGCCTACGACCATGATGCGACTGCGTTGCGCGAAATGCCGGCACAGCACGTCCACCGCAGCACTGATCCCGCCGAGTCGACTGACTGGAATGAGCTGATCGAGTCCCAGTTCCAGCTCATCCGCCTCACGCACGCCACGCGCCGCATAGAGACGGCGCAGCAGTGGGTGAATCGACTCGGGCAACGTCACTGCCTGCGAATGCTCCCGACGCCGGATCACGCGCGCGCTCAAGATGTCGCACTCCATTGCGCGATCGGCAAGGCACGTCGCCAGAACTTGCGCAGCGCCCAGCGCGGCACGACCACGTGCCATTCATCGAGCACCAGATCCAGTCGATCGACGCGACCTTCCGCCAGGCCACGCACCAGCGGCTCGATCCAGTCGTTCTGCAGATTCTCGAGCGACGTGGCAGGCACGACGACGAGCGCACTCTCCTGAAGCGATTCAATGAGTGACGCTGCATCGGCCACTGGCTGCGTCTTTGCGCCATGCAACCGATAGACGCCTCGCGTGAAGGAATCTTCTGCGAAGGCTGCAGGCAAGGACGCGGCACGCTCTGACCCGAGCGGCTGCGCACCCCACAGCCAAAGTGCATTGAGCGTGGGCAACCCTGCGTGCGCGCGCGCCTGATTCACAGGATGCTCATGAAGCAGCATCTGCAGCTCGGTCATCAGGCGACGCAACACCCTGGCATCGGCGCCACCCGGCATGGTCTTCTGCAGTTCATTGCTCGCTGCGGCGTCGGGCGTAGACGTTTCAATCTGCAGCGCGCGGGATGTGCTCAGGAACCATTCACGCTCGGCGAGGTGCAGCATGAAACCGTCGACCGGAAAATATGCCCGCAGCGTCGCCGTCAGTGCTTCGTGCTCGGCCGCGGAAGCCCGCCCCTGCGCCGGCAGCGTCGCGAAGGTCACGCTGTCCAGTCCGGCCGTGAGATGCACTGGCTGTGCGTGCAGACAACAGGACGCATCTGCCATGGGCAGATCCGCTCCCAGCGCACTCAGTGCTGCGCTGCCGCCAATGGATGAACTGACGTTCAGCGCTTCCAGCAATCCGCGCTGCCAGGGTCGCAGTGCGATCCCCGGCAGGCGCCTGCTCCATGCCAGGCGCGTCGTGCCCCGGCCCGCGAGCCGAGCAAGCAGCGGTGCCTCACGCTGCTCCGAGACAGCATATGCCAGCGATTCACCGGCATCGGGAGCAACGAGGGTCAGCCGGCGGGATCGGGTCATCAGCAGCGCGCAACGAGGAAGGTGCGTTATCGTAGCGGAATGAAACTCACCGACGACAGCAATGCGCGGCTGCATCTGGTGCGCGCATATCAACAGGGCGAAATCCGCGTGGGCGAGGACGTCTATCGTCGCAGCTGTCTGCTGAGTGCGCAGACGATTGTCAGCGACTGGCGTCCCCAGACGATCGACGAGCTGCGCGCGGAAGATTTCGCAGCGATCCTGGCGCTGGAGCCGGAGATCGTCGTGCTGGGCTCCGGCACCAGACAGAAATTCCCGCCGTATTCGTTGCTCGCCGGGATTCTCGCCCGCGGCATCGGCTGTGAAGTGATGGATACCGGCGCAGCGTGCCGCACGTACAACGTGCTGGTCAGTGAAGACCGCCGTGCCGTCGCAGCACTGTTCCTCGAGGATCCGCAGTAGCGAACAGACAGCCAGCGCCTTGCGGCGCTGACTTCTGCCATCCCCCTGACCATGTCAGGCTGCTTCGAGAGCTTCCGATCGACCGATCGTGAAGCGGTCCGTGCAACAGTCATCCGATCGCGTGGCCGGATGATTCCGTTGCCGGTTGCCCCGGATTCCGGAGCGAAAATTTTTCTTTGTATTTGCGATCCACCGGTCGGTGCCGTGGATCTTTCTTGCATCGCCGATCAGATGATCGGTAGAAGACGCGAGGGACTGAAGTTCGTTCGACCAACTCGTCGTTGCGTGTTCGCGAGGAACATTCACTTGACGAAGTATTCTTTTTCTTTTCGTTTTTTTCTTCTTCGCGCTGTTTCCTCGAATCCCCCTCCGCCCCCGCGTCTTCTACCCATCACCCTGTCGGTTGCTTGCGACGTCGGGGGCGGATGTTAGACATACGACGCCGGTAAGTGCAACTACCTGTTGCATTGCCAGTTCACAGATCGTTTCAACTGCAATGATCGCGCCATCTCGTCGATGACATCGCAATCACGGCGACCTCATCCCACGAACCGGGAAATCATCTTGTTTTCAGGGCAAATCAGCCGGTCATCGACGGACAGACGCACGCTCGCGCGGCACTGATCGATTTGCTCAGCGCCCATGCGCGGGGCGTTGACGTGTCTAGCGCCGTTGCGGTAGCAACGACAGCGGATTGCCAGGGGTGCCATTGATGCGGATCTCGAAGTAGAGCATCGGCGAGCCCTGCGGTCCGTTGCCCATGGTCGCAATCTTCTGCCCGGCGTTCACTGCATCACCTTCGTGCACGGTCACCGCCTGAGTGTGTCCGTACGCGCTCAGGTACGTTTCGCTGTGCTTAATGATGACGAGCTGACCGTAACCGAGAAGACCGGTACCGGTGTAAACGACGCGGCCACCCGCCGCTGCGCGGATGTCCTGACCCGCCTGGCCTTCGATGGTCAGACCCTGGCCGCCGTTGGGACGCTCGGTCAGCGTGGCTTTGCCCGACTCGACCGGCCAGCGCCACTGCATGGGCGGTCCGGCGGGAATCGGGGTCGACGGTCGGGTGACGCGCGGTGCAGGCGAACGTGCCTTCGCAGTCGCCTGCGAAGCGACCTTGCCGTGTGGTGTGAGCCGCAGGACCTGACCCGGATGAATGATGTAATCGCGACCGATGTGATTCCAGCGTGCGAGGTCGTGATAGTCGAGGCGATGGCGCCATGCAATGGAGTACAGAGTGTCGCCGCGCTTGACGGTGTACGTGGCCGGACGGCTCGGCGTGCTGGCGCAGCCCGTGAGGATCAGCAGAAGCGCGACGATCAGCGCGCACCACTGCGTGGGTGAGTGACGGGAGACGGGTGAAGCTGCGGACCCGTGCCCTGCCATTGCTGGCTGGTCACTCCTCACTCGCTATCCACCTCTCATCAGCCAAGGCCTTTCAGCAGAGGTACGAAACTTACCAGTCCCAGCGTCTCGGTGTGGAAGTCATCGCCGCGGCGTGTGATTCGCAGCAGATGCTGACGGCCCTCGGGGCCCACCGGCGCAATCAGTCGGCCACCCGGCCCGAGCTGAGCCAGCAGTGCCTCAGGAATGGCCAGCGGCGCTGCGGCCATCAGGATGCCGTCGTAAGGCGCATGCGCGGCCCAGCCCTGAAATCCATCGCCGTGCCGCAGATGCACGTTGCGGATGTTCAGTTCCCGGATGCGCGCCCGGGCGCGCTCGAGCAACGCCCCGATGCGTTCGATGCTGTACAGGAATTTGACAAAAGGCGACAGCACCGCGGTCTGGTAGCCGCAGCCCGTCCCCACTTCCAGCACCTTGCGCGGCGGCGTGCCTTCGATCAGCGCTTCCGTCATGCGTGCCACGACATAAGGCTGCGAGATCGTCTGGCCCAGTCCAATAGGCAGCGCTGTGTCCTCGTAGGCGCGCGTGGCAAGCGCCTCATCGACAAACAGATGGCGCGGCACATTGCGGATCTGCTCAAGCACCTGCGGATTGACGATGCCCTGATCGCGCAGTCGCTGCACCAGTCGCTCGCGTGTACGCGCCGAGGTCATGCCGATGCCCGAATGCCGCGCGCCGCCGTTCTGCGCAGGCAGGCCGGGTGCGGTGATGCGCGGTTTCATGGTTCGCGCCCGCGCAACCAGTTGTGGACGTCTTCGATCATGGCGTGACGCGTCAGGTCAATCTGGAGCGGCGTCACGGAGACGAAGCCCTGAGCAACGGCATCGAAGTCGGTGCCCTCGCCCGCGTCCTCGCCAAGGCCTGCAGGCCCGACCCAGTAGACCGGACGGCCGCGCGGATCCGACGCTCGCACGATGGGCTCGGAGCGATGCCGGAATCCCAGGCGAGTCGCGCGATAGCCTTTCAATTGCTCGTACGGCAGATCCGGCACATTGACGTTGAGGATGGTGGCCTGGTGCAGCGGCGAGCGCTGCACGCGCATGACCAGCTCCGCAGCAATCCGTGCCGCCGTGCCGAAGTGCTGACCCGAAGTGGCCTGCGTCACCAGGGACACTGCAATGGCCGGCAACCCGAGAAATCGCCCTTCGATCGCAGCTGCGACGGTGCCTGAATACAGCACGTCGTCGCCGAGATTGGCCCCATCGTTGATGCCCGAGACCACCATGTCGTGGTCGTAGTCGAACAATCCGGAAATGGCCAGATGCACGCAATCGGTGGGCGTACCGTTCGCCACCAGATAGCGGTCCTTGTCGAAGGCCTGCACGCGCAACGGCACGTCGAGCGTGAGCGAGTTGCTTGCGCCGCTGCGGTTGCGATCTGGCGCAACGACAGTGACATCCGCCAGCGGGTCAAGCGCTTCAGTGAGCATGCGCAATCCCTCTGCGCGGAACCCGTCGTCGTTGCTGATGAGAATCTTCACAGTCCTGGGCAAACAATCGCGTCAATGCTGTCGACCGCGCAGCGCGCAAACTATACTGGAAACGCAAGACGAGCGGCACGGGCATGAGCGAATCCGACGAGCGCGACCGGCAGATTTTTCGCGAGGCGATGCGCGAAGTCAGGCCATTGCGTCCCGCGAAGACACCGTCAACAGGTGCACCGAAACCCGCACCACGGGCGCGCTTCACGCGTCTGGATCAGCGTGAGGTATTGAGGGAAAGCCTGCTGCCGCCCGCAGACGAATCTCTGCTCAGCACCGGCGATGAACTGCTGTTCCGACGGGAGCACGTGCCCGAGAACGTGCTGGTCAAACTGCGTCGCGGCTACTATGCGGTGGATGCTGAGGTTGACCTGCATGGCCTGACCGGCGCACAAGCCAAAGCGGCATTGCGTGAATTCCTCACGGACGCACTGCGACGACGCATGACGTGCGTGCGCATCGTTCACGGCAAGGGGAAACGCTCGGGACCACGCGGTCCGGTATTGAAGAACATTGTGAACCGCTGGTTGCAGCACATCGATGCCGTGCTGGCCTTCGCCTCTGCTCGCAGCGTCGACGGCGGCAGCGGCGCAGTGTATGTGCTGCTCAAGAATCACTGATCCCGCCGGCCAGGAACACGCCAGGTCATCTTCCGATGACCCTAGTCGCCTTCGCCCTCATCGACGGCCTGGGCGAATACCCCTTCGATCAGTTCATGCAACACGGTGGTCGCGAACGCGCCGCGGGGCAGACGGAACTTCAGATGCAGTCGGTCGGCTTCGAGACGCCAATCGAGATTCAGCACGGCAATTCGCAGCGGGCGCCGCTCCTGTTCGAGACCGGCCTTTGCAAGACCCGCGGCCAGCGTCGCTTCCTCATCGGCCACTTGCCGCTCCAGATCGGCAACCTGACCCTGAGATGACGGCTCGCCCCTGCCCCACAGCGGACCGCTGGGATGAACATCCATACGCTCGCAACGTTCGGTCAGCACGGCGTCGACCTGGTCGACGCGAAAAATGCTCTGTGTACCATTGAGATTGGCGACGTCGCCGGCGAGCAGCGTATTCCAGGTGCCATCGTTGACACGACGTGCCAGCACGTTGTTGAAGAGCTGGGCCCGCGCGGCGGACAGTGCGAAGCCGCGCTCGAATCGGTCTGCAACATCGATTTCGCCGCCCAGCCATTGCCTGGCACGCAGCAGATTGCTGCCTCCATGACCGAAGCGCTGGGGACCGAAATAGTTGGGGACACCCTTCGCTGCGATGGCTGCAATTTGTTCCCCGAGCAGGTGAACATCGCCCGCAGGATTCCGCACGATCAGGTCGAAATCGTTGCCGCGCAACGCACCCCGCTTGAGCTTGCGCCGATGGCGCTGTGCGCTCACGACTTCGAAGCCATCGCCGCTGGCACCCGACCAGTCGGAGACCGCTGTGCGCACGGGCAGCGTGAAAGCCTGTTCAGTAACCGCATTGCGATCCTTCAGGCCGGCGAATCCGACATCGCGCGGATGAATGCCTGCCTGCTTCGCCAATTGCTTCGCGACCCAATGAGTATTCGCGCCGCGCTTGCGCACGGTCAGCAGCCAGTGATCGCCCTCGCCGTCTGCTTCGAATCCCAGCCATTCGCGCACGACGAAATCTTCGGGCGCGACGCGGATCGCGCCGCTCACCGGCGGCTTGCCGTGAGCGGTCGGCAGCTGCAATGGATTCATGTCGATGTCCGCTGCGCGAAACGCTCGAGCAGCGCGATGGCCTGACAGGCAAGCCCTTCGCCGCGCCCGATGTAGCCGAGCTTCTCGGTCGTCGTGGCCTTGATATTGACGCGCTCGATGTCGATGCTGAGGTCGGCCGCGATGTTCGCTTTCATGGCATCACGATAGCGACCGAGCCGGGGTGCTTCAGCAAGAACCGTGATGTCCACATTCACCACGCGCAGGTCGCGTTCTGCCAGCAATGTATTGACGTGACGCACGAATTGACGGCTGTCGGCACCGCGCCATCGCGGATCGGTATCCGGAAAATGCATCCCGATGTCGCCGAGCCCGGCGGCACCGAGCAATGCATCGCACAGCGCATGCAGGACCACATCGCCATCCGAATGGGCACGGACACCTTGCGAGTGCGGAATTTTCACCCCGCCCAGGGTGACATGATCGCCGGGCTCGAATGCATGGACGTCGTAGCCCTGGCCGATGCGCAGTCCGGTCGTCATGAAGCAGTCTGTCCTCGGGCCCGCAGAATGCGCTCGGCACGCATGATGTCTTCGGGCAATGTGATCTTGATGTTGTCTGCATTGCCTGGAACGAGCCTCGGGCGCAATCCGAGCAGTTCCACGGCCTGCGCTTCGTCCGTCACCGCAACGCCACGCTCAGCCGCTTGTGTCAGAGCGCGCAGCAGAATGCCGTAGCGAAACATCTGGGGCGTCAACGCCCGCCACAGGCCCTCACGATTCACTGTTTCCAGCGATCGCCCATCGCCATCGGCACGCTTCAAGGTATCCACCACGGGCGCCGCCAGCAGGCCGCCGACTTTGTCGGAATGCAACGAGGCCACGAGCGTGTCGACTTCAGCCGTGGACAGACATGGCCGTGCGGCGTCGTGCACCAGCACCCAGTCGTTGTCCTGCGCCTGACCACGCAAGGCATGCAGGCCCGCGACCACTGAATCGGTTCGCTGCGCGCCGCCAGGTGCGGTCCGCACGCGTCGATCCTTCGCCAGCTCCAGGTGCTGCCAGCGGTCATCGCCCGCACTCAATGTCACGACGGCGCCTGTGCACTCCGCGCGGGCGAGCAACGGCGCCAGGGACCATTCGATGACACTGCGTCCGACCAACTGCAGATACTGCTTGGGCAGCGCTGCATCGCCCATGCGACTGCCGCGGCCTGCTGCCGGCACCACTGCCCAGAATCTGCAAGATGAAGTCATCGGGAAACAAGGATCATCGCAAGACTCGTGGTGCGCTCAATCGACGCATGCTGTTACGTTGCGATCTGTAGCCGCGGGACGACGCGCAAAACATATCCGGCGACGCCACTGACATCGCCGGCGATGGATGCATCAGCGCTGCTTGCGAGCCTGCGCCACACGCGGCTCCGCCACGTCGCCTTCGTTCGTCGCCGCCTGTTCGTCACCTTCAGGCGTCACCACCTGATAGAACGTCTCGCGCTGGCCGACCATCCCGAGGTCGGTCCGGGCACGCTCCTCGATGGCGACCGTGCCCTTCTTCAGGTCCTGCACTTCCGCGGTCAGCGTGCGATTGCGCTCGCGCAGCTGCTCGTTTTCCACCTGCTGCTTCGCGATCTCGCTGCGCAGCTGCGCGACTTCGCGCATGCCGCCGTCGCCGAGCCACAGCCGGTACTGGAGTACCAGCAGCAGCGCTAGCAGAACGGCGGCCAGGATTTTCATGATCAGCAGGAAATGCCGGGCACCGGTACGGGAAAGGCCTCCACGCCAGCGTAGCGGGCCTCGGCGCCGAGTTCGGCTTCGATGCGCAGCAACTGGTTGTACTTGGCGACGCGATCCGAACGCGACATCGAACCCGTCTTGATCTGCGTGGCGCGCGTGGCGACGGCGATATCGGCGATGGTGGCATCTTCCGTCTCACCGGAGCGGTGCGACACCACCGATGAGTAACCGGCATCCGCCGCCATGTTGATGGCTGCCAGCGTTTCCGTCAGGGTGCCGATCTGGTTGACCTTGATGAGGATCGAGTTGGCAATGTGCTTGTCGATGCCTTCCCTGAGGATCTTCGTGTTGGTGACGAACAGATCGTCGCCCACCAGCTGAATCTTCTTGCCCAGGCGCTGCGTCAGCAATGCCCAGCCTTCCCAGTCCTGCTCCGCCATGCCGTCTTCGATGGTCACGATCGGATAGCGGCCCGCAAGGCCGGCGAGGTAATCGACGAACTGGGCCGACGTGAACTTCCGTCCTTCGGACTCGAGGTTGTAGACGCCGTCCTGATAGAACTCGGAGCTGGCAACGTCGAGACCGAGGAAAATCTGCTTGCCGGCCTTGTAGCCCGCGCGCTCGATGGCTTCGAGAATGGTTTCCAGCGCCGCTTCGTTCGACGGCAGATCCGGCGCAAAGCCGCCTTCATCCCCGACGGACGTCGCGAGCTTGCGCTCGTGCAGCACTTTCTTGAGCGTGTGGAAAATCTCGGCGCCATAACGGATGGCTTCCGAAAGAGACGGCGCGCCTACCGGCAGGATCATGAATTCCTGAATGTCGACACTGTTGTCGGCATGTGCACCGCCGTTGATGATGTTCATCATCGGCAGCGGCAGCGTCTTGGGACCAGCCCCGCCCAGATGGCGAAACAGCGACAGCTTCCTTTCGCTTGCCACTGCGTGCGCATTCGCCAGAGAGACGGCAAGCAGCGCATTGGCACCCAGGCGTCCCTTGTTGTCGGTGCCGTCGAGCTTGATCATGGCTTCATCGAGGCCCGCCTGATCGCTCGCATCGCGACCGACCAGCAACTTCTTCAATTCGCCGTTCACGTTCGCGACGGCCCGGGTCACACCCTTGCCGAGATAACGGCTCTTGTCACCATCACGCAGTTCGACGGCTTCGCGTGTGCCGGTGGAGGCACCCGACGGCACTGCGGCGCGACCTGTGGCTCCGGAATCCAGAAAGACATCGGCCTCCACGGTGGGATTGCCGCGTGAGTCGATGATTTCGCGGCCGCGGATGTCGACGATCCTGCTCATAACAAACTTTCCTCGTACGGTTTCGATTTGACGGTCTGATCCAGAATTTTCAGCGTTTCGAGCAGCGGCTCCATGCGAGCGAGCGGCCAGGCATTCGGTCCGTCGGACAGCGCCTTGTCCGGGTCCGGATGCGTTTCCATGAAGATACCCGAGATGCCTGCGCCAACGGCAGCTCGCGCCAGCACGGGCACAAACTCGCGCTGGCCGCCGGAAGCCGTGCCTTTGCCACCGGGCAACTGCACCGAATGCGTGGCGTCGAAGACTACAGGGCAACCCGTTGAGCGCATCACGGACAACGAGCGCATGTCGGAGACGAGATTGTTGTAGCCGAAGCTGAAGCCGCGTTCGCAGACCAGGATTTCCTGGTTGCCGGTGGAGCGCGCCTTGTCGACGACATTCTGCATTTCCCAGGGAGACAGGAACTGACCCTTCTTGATATTCACCGCACGCTTCTGCGAGCACACGTTGAGAATGAAGTTGGTCTGCCGCACCAGGAATGCCGGCGTCTGCAGCACATCGACCACCGCGGCCACTTCGGCGAGCGGGGTGTCTTCGTGAACGTCCGTGAGTATCGGAAGCTGAAGCTGGCGCTTCACTTCCGCGAGCACACGCAGGCCTTCTTCCATGCCCGGCCCCCGGAAGCTCGACTTCGACGAACGGTTGGCCTTGTCGAAAGAGGACTTGAAGATGAACGGTATTCCCAGCCGCGTCGTGATCTCTTTGAGTCTGCCGGCCGTATCGAGGACCAACCCCTCGCTTTCCACCACGCAGGGACCGGCAATGAGAAAGAACGGCCTGTCCGGACCGACGTCGAAATTGAGGAGTTTCATGTCACAGGGCTCGATTGGCAGACGCGAACGTGGCGTGCAGGCAGGAACGTCCAGCCCCGATCCATGTGGCCGGACCTTCGCTGCTAGCCATTGGCCGCCGCCGGGAGCTGCCCTTGGCGAAACGCGCGGGCGGCCTTGATGAAGCCCGTGAACAGCGGATGTCCGTCGCGAGGTGTCGAGCGGAACTCAGGGTGAAACTGGCTGGCAACGAAGAACGGATGTGCCGGCAGCTCGATCACTTCCACCAGACCATCCCGCGAGAAGCCGGAGAAGCGCAGGCCTGCGTTCATCAGCTTCTGCAAATACCGGTTGTTGAACTCATAGCGATGGCGATGCCGCTCGGCAATCACATCGGACCCATAGATCTGATGCGCACGCGAGCCATGTGACAGGCGGACCTCCTGCGCGCCCAGACGCATTGTTCCGCCCATGTCGGATTTCTCCGTTCGCTGCTCGGTCGTCCCCTTCTGGTCCTGCCACTCGCTGATCAGTGCGATGACCGGATGCGGCGTGCCGCGATTGAACTCCGTCGAATGCGCGCCTTCGAGTCCCGCGACGTCGCGCGCGTACTCGATGATCGCCAGCTGCATGCCCAGACAGATGCCCAGGTACGGAATCTGATGCTCGCGGGCATGGCGGATCGCCTGGATCTTGCCCTCGACGCCGCGTTCGCCGAAGCCGCCCGGCACCAGGATCGCATCCATGCCTTCCAGGCAGCTCGTGCCGTGCTTCTCGACGTCGGTCGCCTCGATGAACTGAATATTGACGCGGGTACGCGTCGCAAGGCCTGCGTGAATCAGCGCCTCGCTCAGAGAAATGTAGGCGTCGCGCAGGTTGACGTACTTGCCCACCATTGCAATGTTCACTGCCGTGTCCGGATTGCTCTTGGCTGCAACGACACGCTTCCATTCGCTAAGGTCCGCAGGCTTCACATCCAGACGCAACTTGTCGACGACGATGTCATCGAGGCCCTGTTCGTGGAGCAGCATCGGGATCTTGTAGATGTCATCGGCATCGACCGCGGAAATGACGGCGCGCTCTTCCACATTGGTGAACAACGCAATCTTGCGGCGCTGATCGTCCGGGATCGCATCCTGCGCGCGGCACAGCAGAATGTCCGGCTGAATGCCGATGGAGCGCAGTTCCTTGACGGAGTGCTGCGTCGGCTTGGTCTTGATTTCGCCGGAACTCGGAATGTACGGCACCAGCGTCAGGTGCATGTAAAGCACGTTGTTGCGGCCCAGTTCAACGCCGAGCTGACGGATGGCTTCGAGAAACGGCAGGGATTCGATGTCACCGACCGTGCCGCCGATCTCCACCATGCACACGTCGGCATCTCCGGCGCCCAGCTTGACGCAGTGCTTGATCTCGTCGGTGATGTGCGGAATCACCTGCACCGTGCCGCCGAGGTAGTCGCCGTGGCGCTCCTTCTTGATCACCGACTCGTAGATCTGGCCGGTGGTGAAGTTGTTCCAGCGGCGCATCTTCGAGCTCTGGAAGCGCTCGTAGTGGCCCAGGTCCAGGTCGGTTTCCGCCCCGTCATCGGTGACGAACACCTCGCCGTGCTGGAACGGCGACATCGTGCCGGGGTCGACGTTGATGTACGGGTCGAGCTTGATGTGCGTGACCTTCAAGCCACGCGCCTCCATCAGCGCGCCGATGGAGGCCGCGGCCAGCCCCTTCCCGATCGAGCTGACGACGCCGCCTGTGACAAAGATATATTTGGTGCGCTTCATGGCCTCGTTCCCTTCCGGGCGACGGCCACGCGTTGCCCGCTGCTGTTCGCGCTCTCACGGCGGGGCGCTAACAGAGCGCGGTTCGCGCTGTTGCGACCGCGTGTGGCTCGGCTGGAACGCCCGTGCGTAGACGTCTGCACGGGCCCTGACAATAGGAAGGAGAACGCAGTCTGTCAACGAACGTGCCGCGCATTCGCGCACGACGCAGGTTCATGTGTGGCGCGCGCGCGGACTGTGCTACGAGCCGCGTTTGCGCATGATCGCGCGCGACATCACTCGCGTTTCACTATGGGCGCTCGGAGTCGCGTCGCTCCTGTGCAGCGCGATCGCGCGCGCGGAGCCGGAGCTGTTGTTGCGCTGGCCCGAGCGCGAGCAATGCCCGGATCGCGCGTGGCTCGAGCGGCGCATCGAAGCGCAGCTCGGGCGCGCGCTCGGCCAAGCGTCGCAGACGCTGGAAGTGAGCGCGGAGATCGTCGCGCGTGCGAGCGGTGGCTATACGCTCTCGCTGCGCACACGTCAGCACGCGCACGAAGCAGAGCGCGAGCCCGAAGCAGAACGCGAGCACGAACCAGAGCGCGAGCCCGAAGCAGAGCGCGAGCCCGAAGCAGAGCGCGAGACGGAGCCCACGCGCGAGCCCAAAGCAGAGCGCGAGCCCAAAGCAGAGCGCGAGCCCGAAGCAGAGCGCGAGACAGGGCCCACGCGCGAGACGACGGAACCAGGAGCGCTCGAAGGCGAGCGCAGGCTCGACGCGGCGAGCTGTGAAGAGCTGGCAGAGGCGGCGGCGCTCGTCATCGCCCTCAGCCTCGAGGAGAGCCGGGCCGAGCCCGCGCCCGCGTCTGCGCCGCTCGCCCCTCCGCAGCGCACGTCCCCCGAGCCAGAGCCGGTCACGGCCGCTGCCAGCCCAACGAAGGTGTCCGTGCTCGCGAGTGGCCTGCTCGAACGGGGCACCCTGCCGCGCGTCGCGGCCGGCGCGTCGCTCGCGCTGGGCGTCGCACACGGGCGCTCGCGCGCCGAGCTCTCGGGCGCTTGGCTGCCGGGCGTTCACAGCGCCGCCCACGACGACAGCCGCGTCGAGGTCACCTGGTGGGCGGCGCGCGCGAGCTACTGCCACGATTTGGTCGGCGGGCGCACCCGGCTCGGCGCCTGTGCTGGCCTCGAGCTCGGCCGCGTGTCCGGTCGCGGGCTCGGGCTCGAGCTAGCAAGCACCCAGCATTTCCGCTGGCTGGCCGCTTGGGCGGCGCTCCGCCTCCGGCTCCCGCTGCGCGGGCGCTGGGCGCTGGTGGTCGAGCCAGGAATGGCCATCCCGTTCGCGCGCAGTCAGTTTGTGAGCCGCGACGCACAAGGTCGTAGGGTCGCGATCCTCCATACGCCACGCCCCTACTCCGGCCGGGTGGGCCTGGGGCTCGAGCTCAGCTTCTGATAGGAATTGCACGCGGAACGCGCGATGCCCGGCCACTCACCCAACATGCGGCGCGGCGCGACCGTTCAAGAGCCGGCGTCGG
>DASTRD010000166.1:0-17591 GCA_035761425.1 Povalibacter sp. | reverse complement strand
ATGCCTGGGCGGATGACTATAAGAGCCGCAACGGGCGTCCCGCGACTCAATCCGTAGGGAGAAAGTCATGGGCGAACGAAATCCGCCAGGTCTCACCAAGCGCGGTGGCATCTGGCATATCGACAAGCAGTTCAGAGGAATCCGCATTTGCGAGAGCACTGGAACTGGCGACGTCAAGAAAGCCGAAGAGCAGCTCGCGAAGCGGATAAGCGAAGTCCGCGCAGCGACGGCGAACGGCATTCCGACGCGGCGCACGTTCCGGGCGGCGGCTGCGAAATATCTCAACGAGAACCTGCACAAGAAGAGCATCAAGGAGGATGCGCTTCACTTGAAGCAGCTCGACCCGTTCATCGGCGAGTTGGATCTGCGACAGGTGCACATGGGATCGCTGCAGCCGTTCATCGCAAAGCGCAAGGCCGATGGGGTCAAGACCAAGACGATCAACATCGCGCTCGCGGTGGTGCGTCACATCTTGAATCTCGCGGCCTCGGAGTGGATCGACGAGCGGGGCAAGACTTGGTTGGAGACGGCACCCAAGATCAAGCTGTTCTCGGTCAAGGACGCTCGCCAGCCGTATCCACTCACAGCCGAAGAGCAGGCGCTTCTGTTCAAGGAACTGCCGGATCACCTCGCACAGATGGCGCTGTTCAAGGTGAACACCGGATGCAGGGAGCAGGAAGTCTGTGGGCTACGTTGGGACTATGAAGTGAAGGTGCCCGAGCTCGACACGTCGGTCTTCATCATTCCGGGCGAGCGCGTCAAGAACGGCGACGAGCGTCTTGTCGTACTCAACCGCGTGGCGAAGTCCGTCATCGAGGCTCAACGCGGCAAGCACCCCACCTATGTGTTCGTGCAGGTCCCCAAGGAAGGCGAACCGAAGCCGGTTGGGAAGATCAACAATACCGGTTGGAAGTCGGCCCGCCAGCGTGCAGCGGACAAATGGGAAGAGGAGCACGGCGAGCCAGCGCCGGAAGGATTCCGGCGAGTGCGGGTTCACGATCTGAAGCACACGTTCGGTCGCCGCCTGAGGGCTGCCGGCGTGTCGTTCGAAGATCGCCAGGATCTGCTCGGGCACCGGAGCGGCCGGATCACGACGCACTACTCGCAAGCCGAGCTGAGCAACCTGATCGCGGCGGCGGATAAGGTCTGTGGAGACGAAAAGTCCCGCAATCCTCCCGCAACCACCTGGCTACGTCGGCGAGTGAATGCGGTAAGTCTTTGAGAAATTTTTAGGAAATTGGCGCGGCCGGAGGGATTCGAACCCCCGACCACCTGGTTCGAAGCCAGATGCTCTATCCGACTGAGGTACGGGCGCGTTGATGGCAGTTTAAGCAGGTCAGCGGGGGCGCAGTTTAGCCAGTTGGCGGGTCCTGGCCCACCGGGTCCGCAAACGTGCACTCGCGCTTTGGCACGCAGGACAATCGCCACGCCCAAGGATGCGTGCAGTCGATTCCATCCATGAGCCCTCGTGTCCGCCTGCCAGACGTTCACTACGCATTGACCCCTGCACGTTTTGGGACCTTGATTCGAACCCCACGGTCACCCGCGAAGGAGGATGTTCATGAAATCTCTCGCAGCTCGCGCATTGTTGTTTGCTGTATTGCCCATGGTCGCATTCACAGCCTTGGCAGCGGATATTCACGTCAAGCTCACGGGTGCCGAGGAAGTGCCCGCCGTAACCACACAAGCTTCCGGCACCGGCACGATCACGGTGAACGACGACAAGTCTGTGAGCGGCAGTGTGAAGACTCAGGGAATTGAGGGGATCGCGGCGCACATCCATCTGGCGCCTGTGGGAAAAAATGGGCCGCCCATCATTCCGCTGGAACAGACGTCTCCCGGTGTGTGGAGTGTGCCGGACGGAGCGACGTTGACGGATGAGCAGTACGCCGCGTTCAAGGCCGGTGAGTTGTACGTCAACGTACATAGTGTCGCGCACAAACCCGGCGAGATTCGTGCGCAACTGAAGCCGAAATCCTGAGCCTGAGTCGATTGTGAGCGAGGGCTGCTCTTGTGCCATCGCGAGAGCAGCCCTGCGGCGGATCGTCCGCAAAAGTGTCCGCGAGTGTCCGGCGGTCACGGCCGGACAGGTTGCAGCAGTCGTCTGCATCACCTGAAAACCCGCTCTTTGCGCTGATTCTCGCGGTATTCGCAAGCTGGCACACCCCGTGCAACTGTCTGGGCCAGGCGGCCGATGGACGGTCGCAAAGGGGATCCGATGACTCCGTTCCAGGCACGACTCGCACTCCGCACTGCCGCCACGATCGTGGGCGCGGGCGTGCTGACGTGGGCACTTGCATCGGAGCCCGAAGCCATCGATTGCAAACCTTCCCTGGAATCGACGCATCCCACCTATGTGTCGCGTCTGCAGGCTCTCGCGCTTCACGAGCACGATCGTCACTCCTTGTGGGCGCCGCGAGCTGAAGCGATTGCTGGCCAGGAGTTCGGCTGATGATTTCCGCAGTGCCGGATGTGGATCGGGACAAGAGCGAGCGCGACCGTATCCCGCGCATCCGCGATACTTCGGCACAGGACCGGCCGGTGGATCAGGGAGTGCGCAGCAAGGTCATGCGCTACAAATGGATTGCGGCCGGCGTTGGGGCGTTGCTGCTCGTGGTGCTGATCATCGCATTGATCCGCAGCTGGACCGGTGCGCAAAGTTCGGTGCCGCTCGAGCGCGTGCGGATCGCCGAAGTCACGCGTGGCGAATTCATTCGCGACGTATCGGCACAAGGTACGGTTGTGGCTGCTGTGAGTCCGACACTGTTCGCAGTGGCGGCAGGAACAGTGCACTACATCGTGCACGCCGGTGACACCGTGACGAAGGGTCAGCCGCTCGCGGAGATCGACAGCCCGGAACTGCGCAATGAGTTGCTGCGCGAACAGGCGACGCTTTCCAGCATGGAAGTGGCCGTGCAGCGCCAGAGTATCGATACACGTCGCGAAATGCTGGCCGCGCAACAGACCATCGATCTGGCCAACGTCAGCATTCAGGCGGCGCAGCGCGAGGAGCGGCGTGCCGAAGATTCGTGGGGCAAACACCTGATCAGCGAGCGCGACTACGAGAAGGCGCGTGACGATGCGGCGGCTGCGGCGGTGAATCACAAGCACGCGGTGGAGACGGCAGGTCTGCAGAAGGAAAGCCTGCAGTTCGAACTGAGCGCCAAACGCCTCGAACGCGACCGGCAGCGGCTCGTCGTGCAGGATCTGCAGCGCCGTGTGGACGATCTCTCCATGAAATCCCCGGTCGACGGCATCGTCGGCACGCTGGCCGTGAATGAGCGCGGCGCGGTGCCCGAGAACGCACCCGTCATCACGGTAGTGGATCTCAGCGCTTTCGAGGTCGAGTTCCAGGTGCCGGAGACCTATGCCGATGACCTCAGGCTCGGGATGGATGCCGAGATTACCTATGGCGCATCGAAGTATCCGGCGACCGTGAGCGCCGTATCTCCTGAAGTGAAACAGGGGCAGGTCACTGGACGTCTGCGCTTCTCTGGCGATGTGCCGAAGGGGCTGCGCCAGAATCAGCGGTTGTCATCGCGCATCGTGCTCGAACAGCGCGACGATGTGCTGAAGGTGCAACGCGGTCCGTTTCTGGATTCCGGCGGCGGTCGCGTGGCGTTCGTTCTGCACGACAATATCGCGACGCGTACGCCGATTCAGACCGGTTCTGCCAGCATCAGCGAAGTGGAGATCCTCAAGGGCCTGTCGCCGGGCGACCGGATCATCATTTCAAATCTGGGCGAGTTCGAGCGAGTCCAGAATGTACGGCTGACGAACTGAACGGCCGCATTCTTCGGCCTGCATCACTTCCATCACGACATCACCTCATCACCTTCTTCTTCAGGATCTCCCATGCTTCACATGCAGAACGTCAGCAAGGTCTATCGCACCGAGCTCATCGAGACCCACGCGTTGCGGGATTTCAACCTGCATGTGAAAGAGGGCGAGTTCGTGGCCGTGACGGGTCCGTCCGGATCAGGCAAGACCACCTTTCTCAACATCGCCGGACTGCTCGAGACGTTCGATTCCGGCAGCTACAAGCTGGATGGAGAGGACGTGAGCCGTCTGAGCGATGACGAGCGATCGCGCATCCGCAACCAGAAGATCGGTTTCATTTTCCAGAGCTTCAATCTGATCCCGGATCTTGATCTGTTCGACAACGTCGATGTGCCGTTGCGCTACCGCGGCATGAGTGCTCCGGATCGCAGGAAACGCATCACCGAATCGCTCGAACTGGTCGGCCTGGCTTCGCGCATGAAGCACATACCGGCGCAACTCTCCGGTGGCCAGCAACAACGTGTCGCGATTGCACGCGCACTCGCTGGCAGCCCGCGCTTTCTGCTGGCCGACGAGCCGACCGGCAATCTCGATTCGCTGATGGCGCGTCAGGTCGTTGAGCTGCTCGAGGACATCAATCGTCGCGGCACGACCATCGTCATGGTGACGCACGATCCTGAACTGGCCCGGCGTGCGCATCGCAACGTGCACGTCATGGACGGGCAGGTCACCGATCTTCAGCCCTTCGCAGCCCGGCCGCTGGTGCGGCCGGAATCCATGGCGGCGGGCTGAACATGTTTCAGGAGCGCGAAGGAGGTGTCTGTCGAAGGACGCGACAGCTGCCGGGGAATTGCATCGGCTGCGAACGATGCATTCCCACCTTCGCGCGAATGATGTCCTCCTGTCACGTCCGGCTGAAGCCGGACCCACAGAGGGCTGGCTCCTGTCACGTCCGGCTGAAGCCGGACCTACAGAGGGATGGCTCCTGTCACTTCCAGCTGAAGCCGGGGCCACAGAAGGAAGTCCTCCTGTCACTGCTGGCTGAAACCGGCCCCACAGAGTGAAGTCTGCTGAATCGGCAATTCCCGGAATCATCAACCATCAAGTCTTCCGTCATGCTCACCTATTACCTTCGACTCGCTTTGAAGAGCCTGCGCCGCACGCCGATCATCGCTGCGCTGATGATCGGTGCGATTGCGCTCGGCGTCGGTGTCTGCATCACGACGCTGACGGTGTACCGGCTGATGTCCGGCAATCCGATCGAGCATCGCAATGACGTGCTGTACTCGGTCACGCTGGATTCCTGGGATCCGAATCAGCCATGGAACGACAAGCGCCCGGAACTGCCGCCGCCGGAGCTGTCCTACCGCGATGCGATGGCGCTGCTCGAATCGGACATTCCGACGCGACAGGTCGCGATGCGCAAAGGTTCGTTCGTCGCCGAGTCGGATGCGGCGACAGGTGTCAAGCCCTTCACGCTGATCTCGCGCTTCACCACGCACGACTTCTTTGCGATGTTCGATGTGCCGTTCCAGTACGGCAATGGCTGGGATGCGGGCGCCGATCAGGGTTCGCAGCGTGTGGCGGTGCTGTCGAAGGGCACCAACGACAAGGTCTTCGGCGGTCAGAACAGCGTCGGCAAGACCATTCGTCTGGACGGCAAGGACTACAAGGTCATCGGTGTGCTGGCGGACTGGAATCCGACACCGACTTTCTACGATCTCAACAACGGCGCCTTCAATGACATCGAGGAAGTCTTTCTGCCCTTCAGCATCGGCATCGTCGATCAGGTGCAGTTCGCAGGCAACGTCAACTGCTGGCGCGATCAGCCGGTGAATTCGTTCGACGACTTCCTGAACAGCGATTGCGTGTGGATCCAGTACTGGGTGGAGCTGCGCGACCGCAGCCAGGTCGACGCCTATCAGGACTTCATCGACAACTACGTGAAGGAACAGAAGAAGCTCGGCCGGTTCGAGCGCCCGCTCAACAATCATCTGCGCCATCCGGATGAATGGCTGAGGGTGAATCGGGTGGTGCAGAACGACAATCGCGTGCTGGTGGGACTGTCGTTCATGTTCCTGGCGGTGTGTCTGCTGAACATGATCGGTCTGATGCTCGCCAAGTTCCTCGGCGCCGCGCCCATCGTCGGTTTGCGTCGCGCGCTCGGGGCGACCCGCCAGACCATTTTCTCGCAGCATCTCGTCGAGGTCGGTCTCATCGGCGTCGTCGGCGGCGTGCTCGGCATCGGTGTCGCCGTGCTGGGCCTGGTCGGCGTGCGACACATGTACGAAAACTACGAGCAGCTGACGCGCCTGGACTGGACGATGGCACTGATGGCACTCGGCATCGCCATCGCCTCCGGCGTGCTCGCCGGGCTGTATCCCACCTGGCGCGTCTGTACGGTGCAGCCGGCGGGTTACTTGAAGACACAGTGAGCAAGGCTGCCGGGCTGCTGGGCTCTGGGCTGCTGGCCAGAATCCAGACCCGACAGCCGCAGCTTCCTGCTCCTGACCAGCAGCCCAGCGCCCGACAGCCCGTTATCTTCTTTGAGGTTTTTCCATGGAATTCCGTCCCATTCTGAGCGCGATGCTTCGCAACAAGACCGGCGTATTCCTGGTCGGGCTGCAGATCGCACTGACGCTCGCCGTCGTCGCGAATGCGGTGTTCATCATCATGCAGCGCCTCGACAAGATAAATACGCCGCATGGCATCGACACGCCGAATCTGATTTTCGTGCAGAGCTACGGCTTCGGGCCGAACTACGATCATCGCGACACGGTGCGGCGCGACCTCGACATGCTGCGGGCGATGCCCGGCGTGGTTGCCGCGACCTCGAGCAACGGCATTCCCATGTCGGGCGGCGGCAGCTCCTCCAACTACTCTGCGTCGACGGATCCCAGGCAGCCGCGTACGAACGCCAACTACTATGAGGTCGATGAGCAGGGGCTCAAGGCACTCGGAGTGAAGCTGCTGGACGGCAGGGGATTCCGTGAGGACGAGGTGCAGTACAACCCGAATCCGTCCAATTCCGATTTCGTGCCGTCGGTGATCATTACGCGCTCGGTCGCTGAGCAGATCTTCGGAACCGAAGCTGCCGTCGGCAAGACGATCTACGACGGTCTGGGTCAGTCGGCCACGGTGGTAGGCGTGATCGACAACATGCTGAATGCCTGGATCACCAACGACAATCCGACCAACGTGCTGTTTGCTCCGCGCGTCCCGAACGGACCGGTGGTGAGGTATGCGATCCGCACCGAGCCGGGCCGCCGCGATGCACTCATTCCGGAGATCGAGCGAGCGCTCGCCGACTCGAACACGAATCGCGCCATCAATTTCGTGCGACCGCATGACTACTACGTCGCGAAGATCTACAAGGGCGACAGCCGCATGGTGATCTTTCTGTCGGTGATCATTGCGCTGATGATCGCCGTCACCGCGCTCGGCATCGTCGGCCTCGCCAGTTTCCACGTGAACGTGCGCACCAAACAGATCGGCACCCGACGCGCCATCGGCGCCCGCCGCATCGACATCATTCGCTATTTCATGGTCGAGAACTGGATGCTGACCACGGGCGGCGTGGCCCTGGGGACGCTCCTCGCCTTTGCATTCGGCTACTGGCTGAGCGTGACGTATGCTTTGCCACGTCTGCAGCCGATGTACGTGGCCGTCGGCGTCGTGGCATTGTGGATCCTCGGCCAGCTGGCCGTGTTCGTGCCCGCACGCCGCGCTGCGGCAATTCCGCCGGCAATTGCGACCCGAACGGTATGAAGGATGGTCGGCGGTGGGCGTTGACCGTTGACGGTCGCAGATAAAGCGACGCGAGCAGAAGCGTGTAACGAACCAACCACCGGCACATCATCCTGGTCACCCGTCACCCGTCACCCCGCCATGGCCACGATTCTGATCATCGACGATAACGAAGCGGTGCGCACGGCACTCGATGTGCTGCTGTCGTTGCAGGGGCATCGCATTCTCACGGCGGGCAATCCAGAGGAAGGCCTTCGCCAGCTCGCGACACACACGGTCGATCTGGTGCTGCAGGATATGAACTTCAGGAAGGAAGCGACGTCGGGTGAGGAGGGGGTGGATCTGTTCGGCACGATACGCGAGCGGTATCCATCGCTGCCCATCGTCCTGCTCACTGCATGGACGCATCTGGAGACCGCGGTCGAACTGGTGAAGGCGGGCGCCGCGGACTATCTGGCGAAGCCCTGGGACGATGCCCGCTTGCTGACGACGGTGCGGAATCTGCTGGAACTGCGGCGGCTCGCCGTCGAGCGCGAACGCACAGTGCGGCGAAGGGCAGAATCGCGTGCGGCGCTCGCGGCTCGCTTCGATCTGTGCGGCGTCGTCTTCGAAAGCGATGCGATGCGCGATCTCGTGACCAAGGCCACGCATATTGCACCATCTGAAGTGCCGATCCTGATCACCGGGCCGAACGGTTCCGGCAAGGAGGTCATTGCCTCCATCATCCAGGCCAATTCTTCAGTGCGTAACGGACCGTTCGTGACCGTCAATGTGGGTGCGCTGCCGAAGGATCTGATGGAAGCGGAACTGTTCGGTGCCGAAGCGGGCGCATTCACGGGCGCAACCAGGGTGCGCCAGGGTCGCTTCGAAGCAGCCGACGGCGGCACGCTGTTTCTGGATGAGATCGGCAATCTTTCGCTGGAAGGGCAGGCGAAGTTGTTGCGCGTGCTGCAGACCGGCGAATTCGAGCGCCTCGGCAGCAGTACGACGCGTCGCGTGAAAGTGCGACTGATCAGCGCGACCAATGCCGACCTGCCGGCTGCCATCGCCGAGGGCCGCTTCCGCGAGGACCTTTATTACCGGCTGAATGTGATCGAGCTGAAAGTGCCACCGCTGAGCGAGCGGCCCGAGGACGTACTGCCATTGGCGCGTCACTTTCTGGAAGGTCGCGAACTCAACGCGGCTGCCGAACGGGCATTGCTGGCACACAACTGGCCCGGCAACGTGCGCGAACTGCTCAACACCATCCGTCGTGCCTCGCTGCTGTCGACGGAGCCGCAGATCACGCCTGCCGATCTCGGCCTCAGCACGGTGACCTTCGAGCATGCACCCGAGCGCGAACCCGATCGTGCGGAGATCGAACATGCGCTGTCGCGGGCGCGCGGTGTCATCGCACGTGCCGCTCGAGAACTTGGCCTGAGTCGCCAGGCGCTGTACAGGCGCATGGAGAAACTGGGGCTGAAGGAAACGAATGGCGGGTAGCGCGCTGCGGATGGGACGGATGGAATCAGGTGTGCGGCGCGAAAGAAGAACGGGCGTCTGCGGTGCGCTCCGTCACGGGTGGGAAGAAGCGGATTGCTTGTGCATGCGCACCAGTGATTCTTCTCTTCTTCTTCCGGGTGTTCTCCGGTAGCTTGGCGGCGCATTCCATCCACGACGCTCATGCGCTTTTCACTCGAAGGCAAACTCGCGCTGCTGGTCGCCGCGCTCGCACTTCTGGCCATTGCGGTCTGTGCGGGGGCCTTCGCCTGGCTGCACTCCCCATGGGTGGCCATCGCCGCCGCGATGCTGGTCACCGTCCCTGTGAGCATTTTTTCCGTGCGCGCGGTAATACGTCCGGTGGTCCGAACGCTGCAGGCGATTGGCGATGGCATCGCCAGCATGAAGGACCGCGACTTCAGTGTGAGCATCACGCCGTCGCCGCACGAGGAACTGCGATCGCTGGTGTCGAGCTACAACGGCCTCGGGGAACTGCTGCGGGCCGAGCGTCAGTCGCTGTATCAACGCGAGCTGTTGCTCGACACGGTGATCCAGGCGACGCCGCTTGCCATGGTGCTGACCAATGCGGGCGACCGGATCGTCTACAGCAATGTGGCCGCACGACAGAGTTTTCTTGGCGGTCGCAGGATGGAGGGGCTGTCGTTCACGGAGCTGCTGCAGTCGGCGCCCGAGCCGCTGCGACAGGCGGTGGCGAGCGAAGCGGACACGCTGTTTACGGTGGATACCGAAGGCGAGGCGCAGATCTACCATCTTTCGCAACGCTTCTTCCTGCTCAACAGTCAGTCGCATCGACTGTTCCTGCTCAAACAGCTCACGCGTGAACTGTCGCGGCAGGAAGTGGAAACCTGGAAGAAGGTCATCCGCGTCATCGCGCACGAGTTGAACAATTCGCTCGCACCCATTTCCTCCCTGGCGCATTCGGGCCGGCAGCTCGAATCGCCCGAACGGGCGCAGCTCGATCGCATCTTTCGCACCATCGAGGATCGGGCGAAGCATCTGCATACATTCATCGATGGCTATGCACGCTTCGCCAAGTTGCCGCGACCGCGGCCCGAGGCCGTCGACTGGTCTGCATTCCTGCGGGCCCTGCAGGAAACGACGCGCTTTCGGCTGATCGCCGAGCCTGCCACGCGCACGGGCGTGTTCGATCCGGCACAGATGGAGCAGGTGCTGATCAATCTGGTGAAAAATGCCCGCGAAGCCGGCGCGCCCGAGGACAGCATCGAAGTGCACGTGAGCGAACATGGCGGCGGCTGGCGCATGCAGGTGCTCGACCGCGGCTCCGGCATGTCGGACGAGGTATTGAAAGGCGCGCTGCTGCCCTTCTATTCGACCAAGTCAGCAGGCGCCGGGCTGGGGCTGACCATCTGCCGTGAAGTCGTCGAGGCGCATGGCGGCCGTATCTCACTCGCCAACCGCTCCGATGGCGGACTCGCCGCGACGCTGTGGATACCGGCGATCGTGCAGGAGTGAGCGAGGAGGGATCGGCGGAAACAGCTCAGAAGGGCGCAGGGAAATCGCATTGAACCATCGCCCCACGACGAGGGTTCTGCCTCGGACCGACCCTCTCTTTCTGTTTTCCTTCCGGCGGCATTCCGGGCTGCCGGCTGTCTTTACAACCAGCGATACGCGGCGATTGCAGTTGCGGGATGAACTGCTGAGAATACCCGCAAACAATACTGACGATTCCTCGCATGGTTGCCAGCGCAGACACCATCGATCAGCTCGTGTCCACCGGTCAGTGGAACATGGTGGCGCTGACCAAGTTCCGAGCCCCGCGCGTCCGGCGCGACGTGCTGACCCGCACCGCACTGCTTGACCGGCTGAGTCAATCCATCGACGAGAATCCCGTGACGCTGGTCTGCGCGCCGGGTGGCTCCGGCAAGACCACGCTGCTCGCGCAATGGATGTTCGACCTGCCGTCCGCCACCACGGCGCTGTGGATCACCATCGACGCGGACGACAATGACGTCAGTCGATTCTTTGCGGCGCTGATCCAGGCGCTGGAGCCGCTCGAACTGTCCTGGGATACCGATCCGCGTGCGCTGGCCGACAGCGTCGCAAGTTCCAGGGCGCAGATGCGCGCTGCGCTGGCCGCGCTGGTCAATGCGCTGTGCACGAGCGTGGCCACGCGGATCGTGCTGATCTTCGATGACCTGCACCTGATCGAGAAGAACGAAGTCTACGAACTGCTCGATTCACTCATTGAGCGCCTGCCCGACCACGTCGCCATCGTGCTCGGTTCACGCATCGAGCCGCCCTTGTCGCTCGCGCGCTGGCGTGCCTATGGAGAGCTGGGCTGGTTTGCGCCGGCGGATCTGCAGTTCACGCTCGAAGATGCCACGGCGCTGGCGCAGGCGCGTTTCGGCCAGTCGCTGGATCAGGCCGCAGTTCGCGAGGCCATGCAGCGCACCCAGGGCTGGGCAGCCGGCTTGCTGCTGGTGCTGCAGTCCCGCGCAGGTTCTGCTGCACCCGACACGCCGGCACGTGCCGACGCGGATTCCAATCGCCATCTGTTCGCCTATCTGGCACAGGAGGTGCTCGAGGAACTGCCCGCGGATCTGCAGGACTTCGTGCTGCGCAGTTCCATCCTGATCGAGCTCAATCCGCACCTGTGTTCGGTGCTGACGCAGCGTTCCGATGCCCGGCAGGTGCTCGAAGCGCTGTATCGCCGCAACCTGTTTCTCACCGCCATCGACGAAATGGTGCCGGTACTGCGCTTTCATGATCTGTTTCGCGAATTCCTCGAAGCCGAGCTGGCGCGACGCGATCCGGAACTGAAGCGCGAACTGCATGAACTCACCGCGCGTGCGGAACGAATGCGCTCGCGCGCCATTTATCACCTGCTTGCGGCGCAACGCTGGGACGAGGCCATGCAGCGTATTGCCGATGCGGCGCCAGAGCGGTTGGCGCATGGCGGAATCGCCACGGTCGAACGCTGGATCGACGCCATTCCCGATGCGGTACGTGCCGGCAACCCGGCGATTGCCTTTCTGCGCGGCACCTGTGCGTGGTTCCGCTGGGACTGGCCGCGTGCCAAACGCGAACTGGTGCCGGCCGTCGAAGGGCTGGTCGCCCCCGCGCAGAACGCGGATCGTGTCACCGCAATCTTTCATCTGATCGACGCCCTGAATTCTTCGGGGGAGCGCGAACAGGCACAGCTGCGTATCGAACAGGCTGCGCATTTTTCTCTCGATGAGCTCGGCAAGGCAGAGCTTGCATTGCAACGCGCCTGGTGTGCGACGCCGGATGGCGATCTGTCGAAGGTTGCGCAGTACATGCGCGACTACATCGAGATCGCCGAGGCCAACCCGGCGGCGATTCTGCCCGCGACCGCTGACCGCATTCACTGCGTCCTGGTCGGCATCCCGGGCATCGCGGAAATCTTCGAACGCTTCTTCGTCGCGTTCCAGCGCATCCGCGGTTCCACGCCATTGCCCTGGCATATCTCTGCCCTGACGGTCGGCGCGTGGGCGCATCTGTGGCGCGGCCGGCGCAACGAAATGCGCGAAGCACTCGCGCAGGCAGAGTCGCTGCAGCATCAGTTCGGCGGTGTCCGGCTCGCCATCGAACGGCTCGGTCAGATGCGCTCAGTCGTCAACATGGTGATGGGCGATCACGAGCGTGCCCTGGAGGTCGTCCAGTCGCACATCAAGGGTCTGCAGATCGCAGAACTTGCGGGCCACAGTCACGTATGGCTGCGTGCATACCGTCATGGTTTCGCGCGCGCCTGCTGGATGGTCGGGGACAAGACGAGATTCCGCGAAGTACTGCCGTATCTGACGGCGCCGATGATGAACGGCGAATGGCCGTTTACGGCGACCGCCGCAGCACTGGCCAGGGGTCAGGATGCGATTTTCGATCAGGACTGGCCGCGGGCCGAGGCGACGCTGCGCGAGGCGTTGAAGACCTACGATCAATGCCGCATGCCGATGGTCTACGGCGATACACGCATCGCGCTGGGCTACGTCCTGTTGCGGCAGGGTCGCAGAACCGAAGCCTGGGAGGTATTCCAGCCGGCCTATGCCGAAGTGCTGCGCGAGCATGCACTCGGCCTGCTGTTGCTCGAATCGCCTCGCGTGGTCAGTGACCTGCTCGATCTGGTGCCCGCGGCCGAGAAGCGATCGGCCGAACATGCGGCACTGATCGATGCGCTGGCCCGCTGGTCGCCTGCAGACACGCCGGCCGAGCCTGCTGCCCGTCGCGGCCGGCTGGCCACGCTGTCGGACCGGGAACTGGAGGTCCTCTCGGAAGTCGCCGGCGGTGCCAGCAACAAGCACATTGCCCGTTCGCTGTCCCTGAGCCTGCACACTGTCAAACGTCACATCGCCAATATTCTCGACAAGCTGGATTGCGATTCGCGCGGTCAGGCCGCGGATCTGTTCCGGCGCAATTCCTGAAGGCCGCAACGGGCGACAGCGGCTCGCAGATTCAGCAGAACAGGGCGCGGTCAGCCAGTCATCGCTGTTCTTTTTGCCACTTGCTTTCCGTGGCAATCCGGTTTGTATGTGTTGGCAGAGGAAGAAGAACCGAGCCTTCATGGGCAGGGCGGGTATACGACCATCCATGTGCTTCGTGACCCCATGTCCGATTCCTTTCTTTGCAATGTTTTTGCACGCCGACCGGATGCCTTTTATGCAATGGGTCGCGGTGCAATGCCGCCGCGGTAGTAAGATGCGGCGCAAGTGGGGGATGGCGGCGAACCTGGGGATGTGATGGACAGAAACGCAGCGCTGGCACGACTGGGTCTGACAGGCGGTGAAGACGCAGTCGTCATTACGCGTGCCTATGGGGAGCAACTGGCGAGCGTGCAGGAAAAACTCGTCGCCGCACAGAACGACACCGAACGCCTGCAGCATCAGACCTCCATGTCGACGCTGGTCGAAGCCTACGAATACCTGACGCAGACCGGCCGCTACACCCGCCCGCCGCTGGCGGCGAATGACACCAGTGCCACCATGATGCGCGATCCGGCCACGGCAGTGGCTTCTGCACCAGGCGTGCACGACACCTACGTCCGCATGGAAACGGGTGCGGTGCTGTCCAGCCGCCTTGAGATCGGCGCTCTGCTGGGGCAGGGCGGCATGGGTTATGTGTACGCAGCGCGTGACCGGCTGCGCGACGAAGACGTTGCCATCAAGGTGCTGCGACAGGATCTGATCTTCAGCGCCGCGGCCAAGGAACGTTTTCTCGCCGAGGCGAAAGTCTCGAGCAATCTTTCGCATCCGAACATCGTGCGCGTCTATGACGTGGGCGAAGCGGGCGGCCACTACTACCTCTCGATGGAGCGGCTCAAAGGCGAAACACTGCGCCATCGCATCGAGACCTATCGTCGCGACCGACGCGAGTTCACGGTCGCTGAAGTCACCGACGTGGCGAAGCAGCTCATCGATGCGCTGCGGTATGCGCATCGTTACATCGTGCATCGCGATCTCAAGCCCGAAAACGTCTGGCTGTCGGACGACGGCACCGTCAAGCTCATGGATTTCGGTATCGCGCGCGCCTACAGCAATTCGCATATGACCCAGACGGGCATGACGCTCGGCACGGCGTACTACATGGCGCCCGAACAGCGTCTCGACGCGAAGGAAGTCGACTGGCGCGCCGATCTGTACGCGCTCGGTGTGGTCATGTACGAGCTGCTGGCAGGAACGATCCCGATGGGTGCGGTGAAGCCGCTCGGGCAGGTGCGACGCGACGTGCCGGCACGCTTCGCCAATGCAGTGATGCGCGCGATGTCGCCCAAGCCGGATGATCGCTGGACGTCGCTGAATGAATTTCTCACCGAGATCGAATCGCCCGCCAGCGGCGGCAGCAAGGCGGCGCTGTGGGTAATCCTTGCGGGCACGCTGGTCGTGGGAAGTGCGGCCGCCGCGTACTACGCGGGCTTCTTCGGCAAAGGTGAAGAGACCACTGAAGTCGCTGCCACGGCGCCCGCCGTCGTTACGCCCGCGCCGGTGGCCGCAGTTGAACCGGCTGCCACCGATGCTCCGGCAGATTCCGGTTCGCAGCCGCCAACTTCGCCACCGCCGCAGAATGCGCAGGCGGCTCAGGCCGCCGCGCCGCTGCCGCAGTCCTCATCTGATTCCGCGGAGCCCGTGGAACCGGCGGCCGCAGTTGCCGCTGCTTTGCCGCCAGTCGAGAAGAAAGCCGCGCCGGTCAAGACGGCCGCCATCGATACCTCCGCGGTGCGTCGCCAGGAGTGTCTCGCTCAGTGCGATCGCGATGACGGTGAATGTCGCAGCATCGGCCGGCGTGCCAAACAGGATTGCATGAAGGCCGTCGGTTTCAATGCTGCGGGCGGGTTCACTTCATCGCTCAGCAGTTCAGCCGCGCGCGATTGCGGTTTTTATGGCCAGTCGCGCTGCAACTACGCATCCGATCGCGATGCCTGTCTGTCGCGGATGAGTTCGCGCTACAGCGAATGCGTCAGTGCCATCGGCGGCAACGTCGCCGCCCGTCGCCAGGATTGCGACAACAAGGCGCGCGAGTCGGATGGACTGTGTCTCGATCAACTGCGCGAATGCCGCAGTTATTGTCAGTGACAGTCAACTGCCACCGCAGAAAAGAACGAAAGACAGTAAGTCGTGGACGAGAGATGGCACGCGCGCGTTCCGGCGTCCATCTCATGGTTCACTGGTATTCGAATTCCGGACCCGTTCCGGTCCCGCAAGAAACCTCACGCCAGCGTGTGATAGACGTTCTGAACGTCGTCGTCCTGTTCGAGTTTGTCGATCAGAGCCATGACTTCATTGGCCTGGGCTTCGGGCAGTTCCGTCGGTGTGACGCAGATGTATTCGTGTGAAGCGGAGATCGGCGTGATGTTGCGTTCTTCCAGCGCCTTCTGCATCTGACCGAAGTCCGCGAAGTTGCAGCGCACGACCAGTTGCGGTTCGCCCTTGTCGCCGGTGCTTTCGCCCATTTCCTCGAGACCGTGGTCGATCAGATCGAGTTCGAGGTCGTCCTGGACAATACCTTCGGGATTGAGGCGGAAGACACCCATCTTCCGGAACTGAAAACTCACACTGCCGCTGGCGCCGAAGTTGCCGCCATTGTTGACGAAGATGTTGCGGACGTTGGCGACAGTGCGCGTCGGATTGTCGGTAGCCGCTTCGACGATGATGGCGACACCGTGCGGGCCATAGCCCTCATAAATGATTTCGTTGTAGTTGGCCGCGTCCTTGCCCGAGGCGCGCTTGATGGCCGACATGACATTGTCTTTCGGCATGTTGACGGCTTTGGCGTTCTGCATCGCCCGGCGCAGCGCGGGGTTCGAAGCCGGATCCGGCCCACCCGCCTTGACGGCGATGGCAATCTCCTTGCCCACACGCGCGAACTGCTTCGCCATGCGGTTCCAGCGCGCAAACATTGCGTGCTTTCTGACTTCGAAAATGCGGCCCATTGGAAAACGCCCGTGAACGAAAGGGGCGAATTATGCCCTTGCGGAGGGACGGGACGGTAGGGGACGGCAGTGGAGCGGCGGATGCGGGTGACGGGGGTCACGGGAGTGACGAGAATAACGAGGCCAGAGTCGAGTCATTCCGGACCAGCGTCACTCGTGTCACTCACGTCACCCTCGTCACTTCCTCTCACTCCCACATCACTTCCGCATTCGCGGCCGCGGCCCGTTTGAGCAGGCCGATCAGGGGAATGGCGCGGACTTCCAGTGCGATAGGGGGTTCCCTGTCTTCTTCATCTTCCGCAAGGTCGTCTTCGTTGTCGGCGGGCAGCGCAGCGGTGGTCTGCGGTTCCGCAGAATCGGGCAGCGCTTTGAGTGCCTGGATGCCGGCTTCCAGTTGCTGGATTGCCGCCGGGACATCCGTGGCCGACAGGGCTCCGGGCACACTGCCCGAGGCACCCATCAATCGCAGAAGCTGCTCTGCAGTTTCACGGAACATGCGAATGGAATCCGTCGCGGTGGAGCGGAACGTAACCAGCATGGCAACCTCGGATCGGCTGAGACGGGTCAATGCTACCGGAGCGCGGGCCCGACCGCTGTGCTTGAGCCCGGTGCAGCCAACCGGCGATCAGGTGCAGCCGCGCAGCAAGAACAGCACCAGCAGCACGGGAATCGGCACGCCCAGGAGCCACAACAGGATCCAGCCGGCCTTGCCTTCCTGAACCTTGCGTTTGAAATTGCGCATGTGCCGCATCCTCGATGAATTCAGTTGCATCGATAACGAGCGGGCGGCGGATGCGGTTCCGGCGGCGGCTGACTGCAGCCCCCGGTGGTTCGACGCGGACTGTGCGACGGTCAGCTCTGCGGGATCGACGCGGCAGCGAGCCACATGGCGCGCGCGGTATCCACTTCGCTTCCCTGATTGGCCAGCATTTCCAGCGCCGTGGTCTTCGAGTAATAGCCGCGCGGGGTGAGCATTCCCAAAGCACCGGTGAGGTCGCCGAAATACACGGCGCGACCGAGCGTGCTCATGTGCGTGGGGGACATGCGTTGTTGCTGTTCGGTGAAGGCGGCAATCGACAGATCCGACATCTTCCAGGCCTGCGCGATCAGGCTGGCGACGCATGAGCGTTGCGTGCGGATCGCTTCGACAATGACATCTGCG
>DASTRD010000165.1:0-23585 GCA_035761425.1 Povalibacter sp. | reverse complement strand
CGCCATCGACGGCGGGGTTCACCTTGCCGGGCTGTTCGGAGAGATAGAAGCCGTCGGTCAGCGCGCGAGTACCACGTGCCCTGAAGATCAGCGTCTCGCGCGGCGCCACGCGAAGCTTCGTGTCGTTCGTGAACGTGAACTGCTTTTTCGTCCACAGATCCGTCAGCACGACAGGCGCATCGGATTTGTACTTGAGTTGCGCGGCCTGCAAGCTCACGTCATACGGCCCGGAGCCACGATTGAAAATGGCAACGGCCTTCTCGCCGTTGCTCAAGGTCTTCAGCAGGATCTGCAGGTCGCTCGAGTCATACACCACCGTTGCCTGATTGCCGGCAGCATCCTGGTCGAGCGCGATGATGTCGGCGTTACCGAATATGTCCATCAGCGAATCAGGGGTTTTGCGCAGATCGGCTCCGATGAGCAGAGGTGCATTGAGCATGGCCCAGAGCGCAAAGTGCGAACGCGCTTCGGTGAGATGATCCGCGTCGAAATCGCCCGCGCCGATGTAGAGCATGTCGGGATCGTTCCACGAACCCGGATGTGCGTAGAGCGCGCGATGCACCGCGCTGTCGTAGTTCACCAGCAGGCGGCCCCAGGCCGGCGAAATGTCGTCGCTCGTGCGCGAAACGTTGCCGACGTCCTTGGCCCAGGCACGCACGTTCGCCGCGCCCCAGATGCAGAGCGAATAGATGTAGTCCCCGTCGGGATTGTTGCGCTCGATGGCTGCCCCGACGCGCCGAAACAGGTTCTGTACAGCAGCGACATCGGTACGTGTGATGGCGCCCAGATCCATGATCGGCGTGAGTTCGAGCGCCTGACCGGCCTTCACCTTCGGTGAGTTCGGACCGAAGTCGCGCAGACCGCAGCCGTCGACCTTGATGTAGTCGAAACCCCATTCCCTGAAATACAGCGCGATGTCCTGATCGATGTAGTCGTACAGACCGACCGCCCGCTCCGCGGCCGTGCCCTTGGGAAGATCGGTGTCGTCAGTGCCCCACGCTTCCGCGCAGGTATGTCGGCCCATGTCGGAATAGATACCCGCCTTGAGTCCCAGCGCATGCAGCTTGTCGGTGTATGCCCTGAACGACGGCGTCTGTCCGTCGCCGGTCACAGTCGAGGGAAATTTGTCGGTGCGGATGATCAGATGGCCGTCGCTCAACCGGCGTTTGGCCGCCCACCCGTCGTCCAGATTGATGTAGCGATAGCCTTTGCCCGCGAGCCCGCTGTCCACGATGCGCTGCACCGAGGCCATCACCTTTTCTTCATCGACCGCACTCGCGAATGCGTTCCATGAATTCCAGCCCATCGGCGGAGTCGCGGCCTGGCCCGCGGTGTATGCCGTCCATCGTCCTGTCGGTGCGAGAGGATCGGCGCTGTACGCGGGCGCAGCCGCCAGCAAAACGATCATTGCGCAGGCTGCAGCAGTCATCAATCGCATGGGAACATTACCTCGAGGGATTCACGCAAAGGTCTCACACGAACACATCCAGCACCAGCACGCCGATCAGTCCCATCACGCCGATGATGATTTCCATCACCGACCAGGACAGCAGCGTCTGTTTCAGGTTGAGATTGAAGTACTCCTTGAACATCCAGAAGCCGGAGTCGTTGACGTGCGAAAACATCACGCTGCCGGCGCCGATGGCCAGCACCATGAGATTCGGGTTCGCGCCGGTGGCGGCGACGACGGGCGCCATGATGCCGGCGGAAGTGAGCCCGGCGACTGTCGCCGAGCCGAGGCTGACGCGGATCAGCGCCGTGATCAGCCAGCCGAGCAGCAGCGGATTCATGTGCAGCCCCTGCAGTACCGTCGAGAGCTCACGACTCACACCGGTATCGATGAACACCTGCTTGAGTGCACCGGCGCCCGCGATGATGAGCAGGATCACGGCCACATCCTTGACCGAACCTGCATAGCCTTCCATGAGGAACGGCAGCTTGAAACCGCGCGCGGTTCCCAGTGTCACCGTGGCCACCAGCAGTGAGAGCAGCATGACGACCAGCGGATTGGTGAGGAAGCGCAGCACGGCCAGCCCTGTACTTTCTCCCGTTGCTGCAGGCGGCAGCGCCGCAGAGAGCGCGATGATCAGCACCGGCAACAACGCGGTGGCAAAGCAATTGAAGGTCCCGGGCAGATTGCGTTCGTCGACTTCCTCAGGCTTGAACAGTTGCGGTGTGACTGCGGTCCAGGACCTGAAACTGCGCGCGAAGAGCGGCCCGGCGACGATCATTGCGGGGACGGCGATGATCAGTCCGTACACCAGCGTCGTGCTCATGCTTGCGTTGAACATCGGCACGATTGCTGTCGGCGATGGATGCGGCGGCAGGAAACAGTGCGTCACCGACAGGGACGCAAGCAACGCCACGCCGAGATACACGGCGGGAAGGCGCGACTGATACACCACCGAGAACACCAGCGGAATCAGCAGCACGAAGCCCACGTTGTAGAAGAGCGGAATGCCGACGATGAAGCCGGTGACCATGAGCGCCCAGGTAATGCGCTTCTCGCCGAACAGATTCATGAGTACCAGCGCGATCTTGCGGGCTGCACCGCTCTGCGCGATCAGCTTGCCGAACATGGCACCCAGACAGATGATCCCGAGCAGACCGCCCAGCGTGTCGCCGATGCCCTTTTCGATCGATCCGGGAATGGCGGCCAGCGGCATGCCCAGCATGATTCCCGCGGCGAGCGAGGTCAGCAGGAAAGCCAGAAACGGCTGAACCTTCAGCCATGCAATGAGAACCACGAGCAGCGCGATGGCTGCGATCACACACAGAATTTCCACTCATCCCCCCGATTGTTCTTCTTGAAGAAAGAAACGGATTGCCGCAGGAAAATCAGAAAAACATCAAGGCGCACTTCCGCGGCACGAACCCCCAATCCAGGCCAGCCGGACCTGCCTGTTACGCCTTCTTGTCGTATCCGCCGGTGAAAAACTCCTCACCGACCGGCTTGTTCGCAAGAATCTCCTCGCGCGTCAACCCCTGCAGCTCGTGCGGGAACACCAGCCATTGATCCGTGGCGCGTACGAAGTAGTCAGGCGTCAGGGTGCTGCGATTGCGCGCAGGCTTGTAGTACACGGTCGCGATGCGGATGTGCTCAGGCAGATTGCGCCGGCAGCGGCGCCGCATTTCGGCGATTACGGCTTCGAGACTGCGGCCGGAATCGAACACATCATCGATGAGCAGCAGGCGGTCCTCGAACGTCAGCTGCGACACCAGATAATCCAGGGCGTGTACCCGAACCACCGTCTGCTGGTCGATACCGGTGTAGGACGACGTGCGGATGGCGATGTGATCGCATTCGATGCCGTGGTACTCGAGTACTTCCTGGACCGAGATGCCGACAGGCGCACCGCCGCGCCAGATACCGACCAGAAAGGTGGGTTCGAATCCGCTGCGCACGACCTGCATGCCCAGCTCGAGCGAATCGCGCAGCAGGGACTGCGCCGAAATGAAGATCTTCTGCGTCTCGCTCACTGATCGCGTGCCGGCAGCGTCGAAAATTCCGTGAGCGTTGCAGCCAGCACGGCCCAGTGCGGACGATCGCGCGTGAACAGGGCCTGCTGCGGCTGGAACGCACTGGGGTCATCGAGACTGCCTACGTACAGCGTCACCATACCCGGCGCAGATTGCGGGGTGCCGAACAGCAGGCTGCCGCAGGCCGGGCAGAAATGCCTGATGGCCGGCTGACCGCTGCCGCCGGTGGAGATGAATCGCGCCGGTTCACCCGTCACCGTGAATTCCGCCTTACTCACACCCATCACGGGCACGCCACCGGTGCCCGACGCGCGCTGGCAGTCGCGACAATGGCAGATGACGCTGAAGAGCGGTGCACCGCCCGCTTCATACCGGATGCGACCGCAGGCACAACCACCCGTCAGCATTCTGATCTCACTTGATGCCAGCACCGGCGAAGGCGGGCATTCTCCAACCGACCCTCGCGGTATTCAACCACTGCGGTCAACCGCGCCGTCGTGCAGGCGTTGTGTGCTCCATGAAATCGCTGTTGTCCTGTCTGCTGCTGGCCCTCGCCTGCATGCCGCTGGCGAATGCGGCCACGACGCACAACGTGGCGTACGGAAACGATCCGCGCCAGCAGCTCGACGTCTACGCACCCGACGTAGTCCATGCCGCGCCTGTCATTCTCATGGTGCATGGAGGCGGCTGGCGGCGCGGCGACAAGGCATCCAGAGGGGTCGTCGGCAACAAGGCCGATCGCTGGCTCGCGCGCGGGCTGATCGTCGTTTCGATCAATTACCGCATGCGCCCGGATGCCGATCCGTTGCAACAGGCGAGTGACGTCGCACGCGCACTGGCCTTCGTGCAATCGCATGCGTCGGGCTGGGGCGGCGATGCGACGAAGATCATTCTGATGGGCCATTCCGCCGGTGCGCATCTCGTTGCGCTGCTGACGGCTGACCCTGCACTCGCACACCGTTCGGGCGCACAACCCTGGCTCGGCACCGTCTCCATCGACAGCGGTGCGCTTGATGTGCCGGCCATCATGCAACGACATCATCTGCAGTTGTACGACACAGCCTTTGGCGCCGATCCACGCTTCTGGCAGACCGTTTCACCGCTGCACGTACTTTCATCGCGAGCGCTGCCGCTGCTGGCGATCTGCTCTACCGTGCGACCGGATCATCCGTGCACTGAAGCTCATGCTTACGCGCGCAAGGCTGCGGACCTGGGCGTTCGTGCGGACGTGCTCGAACAACCGCTCGATCACATGCACATCAACAGCCAACTGGGAACGAACGGTCAGTACACGGCCGCCGTCGAACGTTTCATGGCATCGCTCGATGCGAGCCTGGCGGCCAGGCTGTTCGTGCGCTGACGCTACCCCCTGCGATCGAGGAGGTCAGGTTTCGCCGATCAGCCGGCCAACCTGTGCATGAATCTGTTCCAGCTCCGCGATCGGCCGTTTCGAGTCACTCATATATATGGCCGCGACGAGCGGTGCCCGCCCCGGCGGCCAGATGATGGCGACGTCGTTCACCGCGCCGTTCACACCCGTGCCCGTCTTGTCTCCTGCACGCCAGGCCGTCGGCAAGCCTGCACGGATACGCCGCGTACCGGTCGAGGACTGGACCAGCCACTCGCTCAGCAACTTGCGCGACGCTGACGACAGCACATTCCCCGTGACGATTCGCCCGAGAGTCTCAGTCATGGCAGCGGGCGTCGTGGTGTCGCGCAGGTCGCCGGCAATGTTGGTGTTGAGATCCGGTTCGATACGGTCGAGTCGCGTCACATCGTCACCGAGTTTGCGCAGCCACTGCGTCAGCCCTTCGGGACCACCTGCGAGCGGCAACAACAGATTGGCCGCCGTGTTGTCCCCTACCTCCACGATGCCGGCGCACAGTTCGGCGACTGTCATGCTGCCCTGAGCCACATTCGCGGTGGTGAGCGGCGCATACGAGAGCAGATCGGATCTGGAAAATGCGATGCGCCGCTGCATATCGAGGGTTCCCGCATCGACCTGCGACAGCAGCTGCGCCGCCAGCAGCACCTTGAACGTGGAGCACATGGCGAAACGCTCATTCTCATTGAGACCAGACTGCAACGCACCGCCGGCCTCACGGATGCAGACGCCCAGCCGCCCGCCGGATCTGGCCTGCAATGCTTCGAGTTGCGCATGAAGGTCGGCGTCCGCTGCACGGACGTTCGTTGCTGTTGCCGCCAGAATGCCCGCAATGAACTGTCGGCGACTGAAGGCGAATGACATCGAACATGGCTTCAAGATGGCGTCCTCCTGTATCGCGGCATCATCGAACCGAAACATGGCAAAGCAGTGGCAGTTGAACCGGAAATTTCACTCGGAGCTCACAGCCGACAGCGCGAGCCGGAATTCGCCTTGTCCTCGCGTTCCCGGCATCAGCGCGAATACAGGTCGATGATTTCTTCGATGGCGTCCGAGCACACCTGGCAGAAGCGTTCGCTGCGATCGAACATGATGCATTGCATCTGTGGGCGGTAGTATCCGGACGACTGGTAGTTCGCTCCCTCGAAGGCGCCCACACGATCATGGTTTGCAGCCATGCCCAGCAATTTCTCCGTGAAGGCGCGCTCGCGCCGAAACAACGCGTTCATTTCGGATTCGGGTCGGTTGGCGGCGCGCAGTTCGCTGCGTTCCTTCTGATAGTCGCGCTGAAATCTGTCGAACTGTTCCTTGGGCCACGGTGTTGGCAGCGGCGTGTCGGGTTTCACTCTGGTTCGCCACTTGAGAGTCCTGGGATCGTGCAGAGCGGTGACATTGGGCTCCCAGGGTTCGGGCCGCTCCTGGCCTGACTGATATGCAACCGGCGAGGTGTAGTACTCATCCGCCAGCGCGGCGAAGTGATGGCCGAACTCGTGAATGAACAGATACTCGGCCCATTCGTTGCCGGCCGCCGCCGTGCTGAACTGGCCGAAAATGCCGCCACCGCCGTAAGTGTCGTTGTTGAACAGGATCTCGATGAATTCATACGGTGCGTATTGCGCAATCTCGCGCAGGGCGCGGTTGTCCAGGGTGAGCGCGTAGCGTTCGCTGCCGAAGATGTCGTACCGCGTACCGAGTGCCGACCAGCGATAAGTGCCGGTCGACGGCCGGGAGATGCCGGACTGCGGGCTGGGCACCGTCAGTGCCCACACATTGAAGTCGCTGGCTCGTTCGCGAAACGGGGACGTCGCGAACAGCCGGTCGGTCAGACGTCGCGCATCGGTTACGAACTTGTCTGCTTCGCTGGCCGTGTAACCGTCGCCCAGCACCAGCAGGTCGACCTTGTGGGCCGACGGACCGTTGTTGCGAATCGCAATGGGCTGGGCCGGCGGCGGCGCCGCAATTCGTTCGATCGACGGCGCCTGCGGGTCCACGTCGATGCTCCACACCACCGAAAATGCATTGCGTTCGTCCCGACTGAGCACGCGTACACGCACGGGTTTGTCCGGCATCGGCAGGCGCAGCGACTCCTGAAAGGCGCGGCTGAGCCTGTGTGCCTCCTCGGTCTGCCGCCATTCGCCGAAGATCGTGCTGAAGCCCCGCGAATACAGCACCGCACCCGAGGCGGGATCGACCACCTCGAACAGGTTGACGCCCCGATTGGTGGTGTCGATGGGTCGCGCCGGATTACCCGCCCACGGCAGCGGCTCGATCACGATGCGATCGAGCGCATAGTTTTCCTGCAGGGCATTGCCTGCATGGATGTAGTCGACGCGCAAGGTCGCGGGCGGCTCGGCAAGGGCGTGACCGGCAAGGAGCAGCGCGATCTGGAACATCGTTATGGGCAGGGCACGCATGGCAGGTCTCCGGATCGGATCACGGGATGAGGTGGATCAGCCGGCATCGCCGATGGATTTCGTGCCTGCATCACGTTCGCATCACCGATGAAGGTGAAATGCCGCGCGTTATCCGGGAAAAACTGATCACTCTCGCCAGGAACGCAGGCATACTCGCTGCGCACGAATCTCTGGTCAATCAACAACGCGACGGGCGACGCATGCGGGCACACAGTGGGGAACGAGTCGGAATGCTGGCAATTGGCGGCATGCTCTTCGCCCTGCTCACTCAGCCCTCATTCGCAACCGCTCCTGCCGCAGCCAGGCACGATCCCCAGATCCGCTCCTCCGCCGTATTGATCGTCGATGAGGCGGACTCATCGGTGCTCCTGGCACGCAATGCGGACGTGGCCGTGCCCATCGCCTCCATCACCAAGCTCATGACTTCGCTGGTCGTGCTCGAAGCCGGGTTGCCGCTCGATGAGCCGATCAAGATGACCCGCGAGGACACGACCATTCCGAGCGGCGGTCCCTCGCGGCTGCCACCGGGCACGGTACTGACGCGCGGCGAACTGCTGCATCTGGCATTGATGTCCTCGGAGAATCATGCGGCGCATGCGTTGGGCCGTACGTACCCGGGTGGCATCAAGGCCATCCTGCAAGCCATGAATCTCAAGGCCAGGGTGCTGGGCATGAAGCGCACACACTTCACGGACACCACCGGCCTGTCGATGGGCAACATCGCGAGTCCTCAGGATCTGGCGCGGCTCGTCATCGTCGCTTCGAAGAATCCGGTGATCCGCGAATATTCGACGGACGATGCCGAAACGGTGATGGTCGGCCGTTACCCGGTCGAGTTCCGCACGACCAACACCCTCACGCGCAAGGCCGACTGGGACATCATCGTGCAGAAGACCGGCTACACGCAGGCTGCGGGACGTTGCCTGGTCATGAAAACCCTGATCGAAAATCGACCGGTCGTGATGGTGCTGCTCAATTCCTTCGGCAAGTACACGCGCGTGGCCGACGCGGCCAGAGTGCGCCGCTGGATCGAAGCCGGTCTGCCCGCGACAGCGCTCGCTCACTCGGGCAAATGAATCTGCGGCGTCCGCCGCACAATTGATTCCTACGCAGTTCGCACGAATCGGGGCCGGCATCGATGTTGTACCCTGCACGCGGGTACAGCGGAGAATTGCGATGCAGCTAGGCATGATCGGTCTCGGCCGAATGGGCGCGAGCATGGTGCGGCGATTGATGCGGCACGGTCACGAATGCGTGGCGTATGACGTGAACGCCGCAGCCGTGGAGGCGCTTGCAGCGGATGGCGCGCGCGGCACGACCACGCTCGAAGATTTCGTGCAGGCGCTGAGCCGCCCTCGCGCGATCTGGCTCATGGTGCCGGCCGCCATCGTGGATCGCGTCGTCGCATCCCTCGAGCCGCTGCTGGACGCCGGCGACATCGTCATCGACGGCGGGAATTCCTTCTATCGCGACGGCGTGCGCCGCGCCGAGCAACTGAAGACTCGTGGACTGCACTATCTCGACGTCGGCACCAGCGGTGGCGTTGCCGGCCTCGATCGCGGCTACTGCCTGATGATCGGCGGCGAGCCGGAGATCGTGAAGCACCTGTCACCCATCTTCGATGCACTCGCCCCCGGCATCGATGCCGCGCCGCGCACTCAGAGTCAGCATGCGGTGGAACCTTCAGCAGAACATGGTTACCTGCACTGCGGCCCGCACGGTGCCGGTCATTTCGTGAAAATGGTTCACAACGGCATCGAGTACGGTCTCATGGCCGCCTATGCCGAAGGCCTCAATGTCCTGCGGCACGCCAACGCCGGCAGCGAGTCCCGTGAGGCCGATGCGGAAACGGCGCCACTGCGCGATGCGCAGTTCTATCGTTACGATTTCGATCTGCCCGCCATCGCGGAGCTGTGGCGTCGCGGCAGTGTGATCGGATCGTGGCTGCTCGATCTCACCGCTCATGCGCTGCGCGGCGATGCGTCCCTGGATCAGTATGCCGGCCGCGTCTCCGACTCAGGCGAAGGCCGCTGGACGATTGCCGCAGCCATCGACGAAGCCGTGCCGACGCCCGTGCTGAGCGCCGCGTTGTATCAGCGCTTCAGTTCACGCGGCGAAGCCGATTACGCCAATCGCATTCTCTCCGCCATGCGTCATGAATTCGGCGGCCACGCCGAGAAATCATCGGATGCGCCGCGCTCGTAGGCGAGAGACGGATTCACCGCAAGCACACCTGAAACGGGCCGGCGCGGTCAGTGCTGAGTGACGACGATGGGCGCGCCCTTCGTGATGATCATCGTGTGCTCATACTGGGCAGACAGGTTGCCGCGTACGCCCGCCAGCGTCCACCCATCCGACGTCTCCGTCACGACGCGGCTGCGAGTCGAAAGGAACGGCTCGATGGTGATGACCATGCCTTCCTGCAGAACACGCCGATCCGATGGATCGAAAAAGCCGAGGATGTGAGCCGGCTCTTCGTGAAGCGCGCGACCTACGCCATGACTGGCGAGATTCTCGATGACCTTGAAGCCATGGCCCTTCGCGGTGCGCTCGATGGCGGCGCCGATGCCATTGAGCGGCATCCCCGCTCTGGCGCGCTGCATGGCCTGATCGAGTGCGGTACGCGTCGCGTGACAGAGACGAGTCTTCAGTGCCGTGGTCGGCGGTACCACTGTCGTTCCGCCAGTGTCGGCGAAATATCCATCGAGCTCTGCAGACACATCGACATTCAGAACATCTCCGGCCTGAATGATCCGATCGCCAGGAATGCCATGTGCGGCCTCTTCGTTGATGCTGATGCACGTCGAGCCCGGAAAATTGTACGCAAGTCGCGGTGCCGAGCGCGCGCCGTGCTCCTGCAACAAGCGCTCACCTATCCGATCGAGTTCCCGCGTCGTCATGCCGGGTTCCGCGACATCGAGCATGTGCTGCAGCACCAGCGAAACGATCCTGCCGATGCGCTTGAGGGCAACGACGTCGTTCTGGGATTCAATGGTCATGTGAATTCTCTGTGCAGATTGGCGGATCGCGCGACAACACTCAGTGTGGCCCCTGCCGCAGCATAGCCTGCCGGCAAACAGGCGTTGAGCCAGATTCCGATCTGGCGCTCGAAATGCGCCACTCACACACCCGGTTTCTCATCGTGATCGCGTTCAGTGGCCCGCCGCTTCTCCCCCCATCGCCATGCGGGCGGTTCGCCCTTGATCCAGCAGATTGCCATGAGGGCGACAGTCAATGCAGCGGTACACAGAAGAAATGCGGCAATGCTGTCTGAAGGCAACCACAGCGCGGCGCTGAGACATAGCAGCAGCGCGTAAATAGCAAGAACTGCCCAGCCCTGCCACCGCACCGGCGGCCCCCATCCCCATCCGTAGCGCTTGACTGGAAACCAGAATGTCTTGTCGTCCTTCATGCCGCCATCCATACGCTTGCGTCCTTTCATTCTCAAGCATTCTGCGGACTTCGTCTCGCCACTTGTGACGCCCTGCACTCGCGAGCGGATTCAATTCTGCGCGCCGCAACCTTTCATGCCGATCTGACCGTCTCAAGCGGGTCGCCCATGGCCCGAGAGAATATTCATGCCCCGGACATCGAGGATTGTCACGCTGTTGATCGTGATCGCCGCCTGCACCGCGTGCAATCGCACCCAGGTCTCACCGGATGCCGATCTGATCGTCGATCACGTGACAGTCATCCCGATGAATGCAAATTTCGCACAGCCCGACATGTCAGTGATCGTGCGTGACCGCCGCATCATCGCGATCGTCGATTCCGGGAAGTCCGGCCGATATCACGCGAGCACGCGCATCGATGGCACAGGCAAATTCCTGATGCCGGGCCTGTCCGACATGCATGTCCACCTGCGCATGCCACCGCAGGACTTCTTCGATCTGAGCCTGGCATCCGGTGTCACGACGGTCTTCAACATGGGAACAGGCGATGGCGGCGGCAAGATCGATCATCTCGCCCTGCGCGCCAGCATCGCCGCGGGAACCATGGATGGTCCGCGCTATCTGGTCAGCGGCCCTCAGCTCGAAAGTCACGACCTCGCTTCGCTCGACGATGTGCAGCGGATTCTCCGCGAGCACGCAGAACATCAATACGATGCTGTCAAGGTTCATGGCGACCTGCCACCGAAAATCTATGACGCTCTGATCACCGGGGCACGCGACCGAGGATTCCGCATCCGCGGGCACGGTCAGCACATGATGCCGCTGGCACAGACACTGCGCATGGACTGTGTCGAACATGTCGAGGAACTGCTCTACATGTCGCGCGATGCGACGCTGGGCCGGGAAGCGAAATTCGGTGTTGAAGAGAACGGGAACATTCACAACTTCCTGACGGCGTACTACCACAACATCGCGCGTCTGGAGGATCCCGTTTACCGCGCCGGCGTCGTCAGGGAAATTGCGGACTCCGGCGCCTGTTGGGATGCCACACTCATCATCTATTCGATGATTCCAATCTATGTGTCGGATGAGTCGTTCGCTGCGCTCGCTCATGATCCGCGTCTTGCTTACCTGCCTGAGGCCATGCGCCGCGAGAGTCTGGACTGGGAAAAGAACGAATACCGCGCCGGGCTCGTCCCGGTGTTCTCGACCTTCCTTCGCTCCGTGGACGACTCATCGAGCCTGAAGGAGCATTTCGATCGCAACATGGAGCTCCTTCTGAAGCTGACTCGCGAAATGCATGACGCGGGCGTGACGTTGCTGGTGGGCTCGGATGCATTCGGCGCATTGGTGCCCGGTTTCGCGCAGCACCAGGAAATGGAACTGCTCGTCAAGGCAGGCCTCACGCCCTTTGAAGTGCTGCAGGCAGCGACACTCAATGCGGCCAGATACCTGGGCGAGGAATCCGAAGCCGGCACCATCGAAGTCGGCAAACGCGCGGACTTCATTCTGCTCGGTGCCAATCCGCTGGAAGCAATCGAAAATGCCGCCGATGTCCGTGGCGTCTTCACGCATGGGAAGTGGCATTCAAGCGAGGATCTGCAGATGCGGCTGTCGAGAGTGGCGCAGCACTCATCCGCGAGTCAGCCATGACTGCCAGGCTGGATCTGACGAAGACGACGCGCAGTCTCGCGACAGTCGCGATGTTTATGTTCGCCACCGCATCTCGGTCCGCCGCACCTGAATGCGAGGCAGGCGCTTATGGAACGCCCGATCAGAATATTGTCGTGCTGACACCGAAGGATTGGATTGCATCCCCCGGACTGGGTTACCTGATACTGGACGGGCGATATGGCAGTACGTTGTCCGCAACCAGCCCTATCACATGCGGGCCCGGATACGTGCGTCTGAGAGATGAGCGTTCTCAGGACGTCGTGCTGAAGAAGAGAAGTTTCACACAAACGCGAGCCGAGATTGCGGTGGCCGGGGCCGTGCTGGTCGGAGAGCTGCTCGAGCCCACCGATACGGGTGCTGCGCACTCTCGGCCTCTGGTCGCGATGGTTCACGGCTCGGAGACTGAGCCGGCTATCGGCAACAACCGCGCCTGGCTGCTGGCAGCGCAGGGCATGATGGTTTTCACGTTCGACAAGCGGGGCACCGGACAGTCCGGCGGGTTCTATACGCAGAATTTCGAACTGCTTGCCGACGACGCCGCGGCCGCCATGGCACACGCGCAGGCCATGGCACAAGGTCGCATCAGCACTTCAGGCTACTGGGGACAGAGTCAGGGTGGCTGGGTGGCACCCCTGGCAGCGACACGATCGAAAGTCGATTTCGTCGTGGTCGGATTCGGCCTGATCAATTCGCCCATCGCCGAGGACCGCGATCAGATGCTGATGGAAGCGCAGACGCTGGGCCTGAATGACAATGACAAGGCGCAGCTGCAAAGGCTCTCCGATGCCACTGCCGCAATCGTTTCCTCTCACTTCACTTCAGGCTTTGAAGCGCTGGAAGCGCTGCGAAAGGAAGTCGGCGCGCGGAAATGGGCGCGCGACATCAAGGGCGAATACAGCGGCGACATGCTCCGCATGACAGACGCCGATCTGCACCGTGTCGGCCGTGCCGTGTTCGACAATCTGGAACTCATCTGGAACTACGACTCATCCGCAGTGCTGAAGCGCCTGGACATCCCGATGCTCTGGATTCTGGCTGAGCAGGACCGCGAAGCGCCCATCGAAACCACCCTCGCAGCGCTTGCCAGCCTCAAGGCGCAAGGCAAACCCATCGAAATTCACACGTTCGCGCGGACCGACCACGGCATGTACGAGTTCGTCGAGAACGCCGACGGCACGCGTACGAATACGCGCGTGACCGATGGATACTTCCGTCTCGTGGCCGAGTGGATCGCAGGCAGAGCGGGCCGGAATTAGGCAACTTCTGATTTAGCCGAGAGACGCACGCGTCGCATAGAGCGTGAGAACACCCATGACGGCGAACACGAGCCAGGCAAGATGATTGCCACGTGATCCCGCGAGAATGACTGCGCCGGTTGCCAGGAAAGTGACGCCCACAACAAGCCCGACGCTCTCCGTCGAGACGGGCGGATGAGCCAAGAGCAGCAGCAACCAGGCGAAGCCCCACCAGGCAATGGACGTTATATGCCAGGCGAAACGCAGCGTCCGAGTGGTGAACTCGGTGCCGCCGAACAGCTTTGGCAGATCGGGCCGACGAAACAGGCGAATGAGGATATATCGCTCGCCCAGCCAGGAATGCGCCAGACCGATGGCAAAACCCAGAAATGCTGCGATGTGGAGAGCGGATTTCATATGCAATCTGCCATAGCGTTGAACAGCGAACTTGGCGAAGCAAAAGACACACACCTTCTCGCTGCGTCAGCTCGATTGCTGTTCCGGACGCGAGCCGCCTCGCCCAATACTTGCGGCGAATGCGGCATTCCAGATCGTTGTATTGCGAACGGGCGCAGCTACCAGCAGCGAACTATCCGTGAAACTCAGCAGTTCGTTGAATCCTGGCGCGCTTCAGCGGTGCGGACATCCGGGCCAGCAGCAGGGCCTGCGCATGCCTCCTCGCATCTTGTCGAGACCGACCTCGATGCGGCGTCTCCTGGTCTCCTCCTTCTTTGCCGACGTGACCCAGCAGATCCACTCGTTGCGCGCCAGCGGTGTGATGCTGGCCCAGAGATTTTTCGCAGCGACATCGGACTGGATGGCACTCCGGAAGTCAGGCGGCAGTCTGTGAACCATCCCGGTCGCAGTTGTCTTCTTCGCCGCCATGGATCCGTTCACCGGTCTGTTACGCCAGCCGTGACTTTGTCACACGCGCTCGCGAACTGACAGACGGGTTGTATTGCGCACGCCGCGGGCCGGGTACTTACGGCCGCTCGTTGCGATTGCCGCCAGGTTCTCGCGGGGGAGAAGCTGACCGCGCCAGGCTATTGCCTGGCAGCGACGTCTGCGATCTTCCGTGCAAGCTCGCCGGTGATGGCGCGCTCATCCAGATTTGTCATCAATGCGACCGCGGTCCCGCTAGCCGGATACCAGTACAACAGGGCTGTGGCACCGCTCTGACCCCCGGTATGAAACCAGGCAGGGTTGCCCGTGAGCGGTCCCTTCGCCGTCATTCGTCGACGTGCCGTGCGTTCCAGCATGCAACTCTGACCAACGTCCCGTTAACCGGAGCCGTGCCTTCACATCCGGCCGAACGACTCGTCAGGAACGCTCCCAGCTACGTCGGCCCTTGATTCCTGAAATAGCCTCCGCCCTGCTCACAAGGTGCTCAAAATCAGCGAGGTCCTGCTCGTAGGGGTTGCCTGTTGATCCACACTTCATGTCTCCCATGAGAGCATGGGCTTTGCGATCCATCAGGTGCTCAATGAGGTCCCGGGCAGAGCCTGTGCGCGGACCCACCTGGTGAGCGACACGTGACAGGACCTTGGGACACTCGTCCGTGAGCGCCTGCCATAGTTGAGATGCGTTCATGGACGGCTCGATGTCCTCGCCTTTCCGAGTCGGAGCCAACCGCTTGCCGGGCACACCACTGGCCTCGCGCGAACGCTTTCACTCTGGCGACCACCAGAAATCCAAAGCACTGCTGTGCCGGCGAGACCATCAGACCGCAGGGAATACCAATGAGGCGGCAAGAAACCTCCCCGCTGACTTTCTCCAGAACATGGGGGCTTCACTGATTCGCTCCCAGCGTCATTGCCTGCAGCACTGTTACTCCGTGTGACTGGTACGAAGACACGTGAACCGTGACGCCTGTTTTTGTAAAGGAAAACCGATAGCGAGGTCCGGAGGGCTCCATTCCGATTTCTCGTTTGGTCAGCACCCATCCTGAGTTTACTGCTTCAGTTTCGAGCCGCTCTGCGATTGTCTTCGGTGAAGCTCCATAGTGGACGACATTCATCGATTTCAGATTCGGCACGCCTTCGATTCCCTTGAATGGTCTGCCACCGGCTATGCAGGGAAAGTCGGACGGATAGCCAGGGCCGCAAGAACGAGCCTCCTGTCCGGCTGCTACCTCCTTTGCAGACAAGCCACCAGCGAAAACCAGGATGGAGAAGCAAAGTAGCCACTTCATTGGATGCCCCTTGTGTCCAACGTGCCGTTAACCCGGCGCCGCGTCTTCCCGTCGATCGGTTGAGCGGATCGTTCGTGTTCGCCAGATCGGTCGTTCATTCTTGATAGCCCGGACAGTCCCTGCACCTTGATCGTCGACAGTGACCATCGACTCGAGCAGGAAACCAGCGAAGCATGCTTCAACTCCTGGATCGGCGGCAACAGCTTGCGCGGAGTCCGTTCCGCCGGTTGCGATCTGGACGCTTTCGATCAGGTCGTACCGAGTTCGCAAGTACGGGCGTCGATGCGCGTCTTGTGCGGCAGGAACACACCTTGCGTGCCGCCCCGTTCGACGCGTCACCCCGCCGGCGCCTCAGCGTTCGAAGCGATAACTGATCTTCACCAGCAACTGGTCGTCGTCGCGCAGGCTGAAGCTGTCGCGCAGTGGGCGGTCGTCCTGAGTCGCCGCAGGGTTCTCGGCATAGCCGCCGCGGCCGTAGACAACGTACAGATAGGACAGTGGCGCAAGTTCGTAACGGTAGCGCAGCTGGATACCCAGAGTGCTGACGCTGAAGTCGTCGATCGCCTCATCGGTGGCAATGGCGTTGCCGGCCGTGTCCACGCGATATGCACCGTGAATGTCCGCATTCACGCCAATGGCCTGCAACTTCAGGCGCAACTCCTGGCGGTTGGTGATGGTCCAGTTGAAGCCGAGATCCAGCTGGCTCTGCAAACCATCGAAATCCCCGATCAGGTTGTCGTACTGCCAGATCAGCCAGTCAGGGGTGCGCATGACGCTGCCGCCGACGTAGATATTGAAGGCGTCATTGACGAAGTAGGTCGGTTCGACGAAGAACCGGTATCCGACCTTGTCGTTGCCGGCGAGGCCGCCGCTGAATGCCTCTGCCTCGGCGTGGTACGCCCAGTGTCCTTTGCGCGGACGTTCGTATTCGAAATAGCTGTTGAAGTTGGGCGGCAGGTTCACAGAGCCGTGACCGCGCGTCAGCAGATCGTCCGCGCCGGCGCTGTTGACGTTGATCTGGCCGTACTCGTAGCTGCCGTTGCGCAGGCGGCTCTCGCGGCTGATGCGGAACTGGTAGTTCATCAGTTCGCCGTGATCGTTGTAATCGCTGCTCACGCGCCAGCGCCAGTCTTTGGATGCGTAACGGGAATCGGCAGGCAGGTCAGTGAAGCGGCGATTGACCTGCCAGTGAGCGTAGTTGGTACTGTTGCGGCTCAGGTAGCCGGCATCGTTGATCTCAAGGTCGTTGCTGAAATGCATGAGGATCCACTGCTGGCGCCAGCCGTGGTCCATTTCATAGTCCGCCCACACCGTCGTGCCGTCGCCGCGATCGCTTTCGCCCTGCTGATCGATGTCGCTCGCAATGAATCGCGTGCGTACATTCCAGCGCGAGGTCGGACGCCAGTTGTGGTCGACGCCCAGCACGGTCGCGGTGCGATCGAGGTACGGCCGTTCGACCTGCGTCACCAGCATGCCGAGATTCTGGGAAGTGAAATCGCGCACCAGTCGCACGGCGGCGAACGATCGACCGACGCTGTCGGCTTCATCGGCGGCAAACAGGCCGTACTTGGTCGCCCCGATGCTGCCGTTGAGCTTCAGCGCTGCCACGATGTCGCCCGATCCGTTGCCGTCGTCGGCCGGGCCGCCGACGCGCCGTGTATACAGGAGCTGGCTGTAGTCGGATGGCGTGGTGAACTCGAAGATGCCCTGGTTCTCGGTGAAGAACGGTCGCTTGTCGCTGATGAAGGTTTCGGTGGCGTCGAAGTTGACGACCAGGTCGTCGCTTTCCACCTGACCGAAATCCGGATTCACGGTGGCCGTCAACTGCATCTGTCCGTTCGGTTTCCAGAACAGGTCCATGCCCGCGTCCGTGTCGCTGCCATGATTCACCAGGTCGTACAGGCCGGACACGTACGGCGTGATTGCCAGCAGCGACTGCGTGAAGCTGTGAACTTCGATGGACGCGAAATCCGATATGAAGCGCGAACGTTCCATGCTGGCTGACGGCCACGCGACCCGCTCACCCGTCATGCCGACGACACGATCCAGATAGATGTTGAGACGACGAGTCTCGCCGGCGGCGCTGCGCATGGGCGCGATATGCCAGGGAATGAGTATTTCCACACTCCAGCTGTCGGGACCGTCAGTGACGGCGTGACGCCAGTTCCCGTCCCAGTCCTTGTTGAATTGATTTTCGTTGGTGAGCACCGCGTCGTAGACGTCGTCTGTGGAACTCACCGTGAAGTTGTAGGCGGTGCGACGGTCACCGTCGAAATCGATCATGACGTTGACACGATCGACCTGCTCCTCGAAGTCGCGCTGCACGCGCTGCTGGGTACGAGGCACCGACAGCGGCTGCGCATTGCGAAACGCGATAGCGAGGCCATCGGGCGTTGCCAGAATCCAGGCCTCGGTGGGCAACGACGCGGGCTCGCCATTGAGCGGCTGAACCTTGCGGAAGTCGGTGATGTGCTGCGCTTCCCGCCACTCGAGCTCGGCGATGTGGCCATCGATCTCGACTGCAGCGGCCGCCGTCGAAGTGCATGCGATCACGACGGCAACAACCGCCATCGCCCACTGGCTCACGCAGGTATTCAATCTCACAAGAGGATGCCGAGGCGTCATCATTTCCCCGCAAAGTCCGGAAAGCATGAGCGCCGCAGTTCCGCGAGGGAAGTGCGGCGCTCCTGTTTGGATGCGGCAATTCCGGCGCGGGTTGCGTGAAGTGCTGAATTTCCTGACGAGATGCAGAACAGCCGTTGTCCACGTCTGCAGGGCAAAGAAGGTCGGACAGGATGAACAGGATCGACAGGACAGTCAGAGGCTCAGAGTTTTCCTGGTTCTCACATCCTGTTCATCCAGTTAATCCTGTCTACGTTTCTTCTCGGAAGTTCACCGGGATACACCCCGCGAATAGCAGCATCACCGCATTCAATGCTGATGCACAGTGCGATCTGTGGATACATCTGCGATCCATGGAAGCACATGGCCGCGAAGCTGCGGAAAGAATTCGAGAAAGTCTGCGGCGTACGCATCCTGGTCTGCCACCAGCTCCGCAATGCAGTCTTCAAGCGCGATGGGTCGGCGCCAGCGTTCCCGCAGATAAGTGGAGATGCGTCGCAGTGCGCGGTGAACCCCGTCGATCTCGCGATACGACCCCAGCGAGTCGTGCCGGATGATTCGATCGAGCGTGGCCTGTGCTGCCGGCGGCAGCATCGGCGGTGCAGCGGCGGCCTGCGCATAGAAGCGCGAAACGAACGTCGCCAGCGGTTCGTCGCTGTAATGCTCCCAATGCATGGCCAGCAGGTGATCGTAGAACACGTCCATGATCACGCCGCTGAAACGCCGGTAACCGGCGCTGAGTCGCGCGCGACTGCGCATCACCAGCGGATGTGAATCGGTAAACGTATCGATTGCCTTGTGGCATTCGACACCGCGCAGGAATTCGCGATTCATCGCGGCCCGATCGTCGCCGCGCACCACATCGGCGAGCAGGTTGCCGAGCTGAAACTGTACGTGCGGAGCGGAAAGGAAAGTATGCGCGAGCCAGTTCATGTTCGAGCTCGCAGCACGATCACACCGTCTGCCAGTACTGCTCCATGCGCCGCCGCTGGGCCGCATCGGGCAGTTGACCGCGCGCAGCCAGCTGATTGTCTTCGAGATGCTTCAGCTTCGTCGTGCCGGGAATGGCAACGGTCACGGCCGGGTGCGAAACGGCGTACTTGAGCAGCAGCTGTGCCCAGCTCGTCACGCCGAGTTCACCACTCCACGGTGGCAACGGCTTGTCAGCGAGTCTCGACATGAGACTGCCGCGCCGTCCGCCCAGCGGCATGTTCACCAGCACGCCGACGCCCTTGTCCTGCGCCAGCGGCAGAATCCTGTCGGCGGCACCGCGATTGTCGAGCGAGTAATCGACCTGAATGAAATCGAGCGGGAATGTCTTCAGCACTTCAATCATGTGCGGATACTGATCGTCGGTAGACGTCGTCACACCGATGTAGCGCACCTTGCCCGCCTGCTGCCATTCGCGCAGTCGCGGCAGAAGCTGATCGACGGCGTGGAAGTTGTGGACCTGAAGCAGGTCGAGACGGTCGGTCTGAAGCCGTTGCAGCGCCGCTTCCAGTTCGCCGTCTCCCGTTGGAATGTCGCCGCGGGCCGATGTCTTGGTCGCCAGGAAAAGCTGATCGCGGATGCCCAGCGATGCAACGAGCTTGCCGATCACGACTTCCGATTCACCGTAAGCGCGTGCCGTATCGACGACCTTCGCGCCCAGCACGGGAAACTTCTGCAGCACCTCACGCCGCGCGGCGAGTTCCTCCGGTGCCGAAACGCTGTAGGCATTGGTGCCGAGTCCGATGACCGGCAGTCGTTCTGCGGTGCGGGGAATGGCCTTGGTAATGACGGGCGCGGTATCTGCCGCCAGCAACGAACCGCTCAGTGTCAGGCCGATGCCCGCAGCAAGCCCACCCATGGCGACGCGGCGAGTCAGCAAGTGATCGTGGATGCTGCGCATGTCGACCTCGCGTTCAGGCTGATCACAAGTACCTAGAGAATCAGGCAACGGTACCCCACCCGTCGTGGCAATCCAACCTCGCCGCGAGTGCCTTGCCGGTGCCGATTCCGCTATGCACTATGGCATCTGGAACCAGGATCATTCATGAGTATTCTGCGAGCCGGATTCATCGCGCTGCTGATGTTGTGCGCAGCTACGGCCGGTGCGGCCGAGCGGGGTGACCTGCGCCCTCTGACCGTTTTCGCCGCCGCTTCACTGACGGATGTGCTGCAACAGATTGGCGCTGAATACACGCGCCTGCATCGAGTGCCGGTGCGCTGTTCGTTCGCGTCGAGTTCGGCGCTCGCCAAACAGATCGATTCGGGCGCCGCGATCGATGTCTTCCTGTCCGCGGATCAGCAATGGATGGACTATCTCGCGTCCCACGGGCGCATCGACACCGCCACGCGCCGGGACGTTGTGGCCAATCGACTCGCGCTCGTGGCACCGCTCGACAGTGCCGTCTCGCTGAACATTCAGCCGGGCTTCGCATTGCGTGCTGCGCTCGGTGCGTCGGGTCGGCTTGCCACCGGCGATCCCGATTCGGTGCCGGCCGGCATGTACGCAAAGGCAGCCCTGATGTCTCTCGGTGTGTGGACGCAGATCGAACCGCAACTGGTTCGCGCCGACAATGTGCGCATGGCACTGTCGTACGTTGCGCGCGGCGAGGTGCCGCTCGGGATCGTTTATCAGACGGATGCGCGCGTCGAACCGAAAGTGCGCGTGGTGGCAGTGTTCCCGGAATCGACGCACACGCCCATCACCTATCCGGTCGCAGCCACGACGGATGCATCGCCGCAGGCGCGCGACTTCATCGCCTTCCTCACCTCGCCCGCCGCTCGCGCCATCTTCGAGAAGGCGGGCTTTCAGCCGCTGAACTGAACGCCGCTCGATGACGCGGTCAATCGAGCGGCAGCCGTCATGCGACGCGCTCGACGCGTTCGCGGTGCGGCGCATCCGAGGGAACGAACGCGGTGCGAAATACCCGCGTGCGGCGTTCACGCCAGTTCTCCACGATGCGGTGCAGATCTGCGAGCCCTTCCGTGAGCGCCGCGGGTCCGGGGTGCAGCAGTCTCGCCGAAGGAATCTCGTGCAGCTCGCCGTTGACCACCGCTGGCACATGCCGCCAGCCATCGCGCTGCGCGACCCGGTCGGGCTGGAACGTCCGACCGATCCATGAGCCGATGACGATATCCGGCATGCGTCGCACCACTTCGTCGAGGTCCTCGACGATGCGTCGTTCGCGCTGTCGATGATGTGCAACGTCCGCGAAGCAATTGATGCCACCGGCGATCTGGATCAGTTCCGACACCCACGAACTCGCGGTGATCGAAGGCTCGTCCCATTCCTCGAGATAAATACGCGGCCGCCGATCTTGTTCGGCACGCGCGCGGATCGCCTCGATGCGCCATTCGATCCGGGATGCCAGATCCGAGGCCGCCAGTTCGCGACCCACGAGAGAGCCGACGGTGCGGATCATGTCGAGCGTGCCGGGCACGCAGCGGTGATTGAACAGATGCACTGCAATCCCGCGCTGTGCGAGCAATCCCAGCACGGACGCGTGAGTGTCGCCGAATCCCAGCACCAGGTCGGGATCCAGCGCCATGATGCGTTCGATGCTGCGAATGCCGTTGATGGAAACGCGGGGCTTGCAATGCTCAGCGGCCGGCAGACGTGCTGCATGACCGGAGTAGCCAACGATGCGCCGACCCTCGCCGAGCAGACAGAGTGTTTCAGTCGTTTCGGCATTCAGACACACGATTCTGGAAGGATGAGTGTTCATGCGCGTAACTCTCGGTGCAGCAGAGTCAATCTGACCGCTGCACATCAAAAAATGTTCACAGTGTTTCGGATGCGCTCCGCGGCATCTCCGACATCTGGTCGTGATGCGACCAGCGACAGCCACGACGCATGCCGCGGCTGAATTGCTCGCGCTGTTCTGGCGTCATGCGCTGCCAGCGTTTGTGCCAGTGATCGCGACGCTTGCGGTGCGGACCGAAGCCACGAAACCCGCCGAACAGCAGCTTGCCCAGCACGAACAGACCGAGGCCCTGCCAGAACGTGATGGTTGCCAGCCCGAAAAGCTCGGGCAACAGCCAGTTCCACAGCAGAGTAACGGCCCAGCCGACGACGGTGCCGATTACGATCAGCACGGCAATCACGCCGATCGTCTTTTTCAGCCACCAGTGGCGGCCTGTCATATGCATGTGCATGGTCAACTCCGATCGTCCACGTACTCATCGAAAATGGTGCGCAGCTTGCGTCGCAGGGCGTTCACGGCTTCGTGTTTGCGCGCCAGCAGCGTGTTGATGTTGATGCCGGACTGGGCCGCCATCTGTTTGAAACTCAGCCCGTCGATCTCGTGCGCCACAAATACTTCGCGCTGTGTGCGCGGCAGTTCGTCGAGCGCGATCATGATTTCTTCGAGCACCAACTGACGCGCGAAGGCTGCTTCCGGGCCGGCGTCGGCATCCGGCAACAGACGATCGAGCGCGGGCTCGTCCTCGTCCGCAAGCATTCCGGATTCCGGCAGCGACACTTCGCGACGCCGCGAACGGAACCGATCGATGATGCGATTGCGGGCCACGCGGTACAGCCAGGCGCCCACCTGTTCGATGGGCTTCATGAGCCGATAGGCTTCGATCAGCTCCGAGAACACATCCTGCAGGATGTCTTCCGCCTCTCCCTCATCCAGAACGTTGCGGCGGATGAACTGACGCAGCCGCGGGCGCTCGCGCGCCACGTCGGCGACGATCTGCTCGTTCTGCTGCGTCGTCATCATTGAAGCCATGAGAGCGGATGGGGCGGTGAGGGTCGCCATACCCCTATGACGAACGAGCCCGTCATTTATTGACGGGCTGAGACAAAAAAACTGCCCGCATCGAGCGCAATCGCGATCGAGGGGACCCCGGCTATATAAACATCGCCGCCTGCGCATGGGTCGCCGTTGGCCGGTCGGAATCGGCCATTGACCGCCGCAACAGAAATTTGTCAGTAATTCGTCAATGGATCGGTGCAGGATGCACAGAGAAAACAGGCCGCGGGAAAGCTCGAAGACGCAAATACTGCCGGGACCCGCCTGATGCTCAATGACAGTGCAACCGAGCGAGGGCGGTTGCAGCCAATTCTTCTCAGCGATCTCAAGCCGCTTCCAGCAGCGCAACGCTGCCCTGTCCACCATCGGCGCAGATGCTGACGATGGCACGTGAGCCCGATGGCATCGCGGCGAGTTCCTTCACTGCCTGGCTGAGGATGCGTGCGCC
>DASTRD010000164.1:0-17161 GCA_035761425.1 Povalibacter sp. | reverse complement strand
CACCGACGCCGCCGACGTTGTCGCTCACGGTGAACGAATCGCCTGCGGCCGGTGTGCCGCTGATCTGCACGCGCCAGCCATTCACGTCGATGTCATCGCCGGGCACATAGGTGCGCGGCGTCGGATCGCCGCTGACCGTGTATTCAGTGGCGCTGACGAAGGTGATGCTGACCGTATCGCGCAGCTGCGTGTCGCTGGCATCGATGACTTCACCGGCGGAAATCGAGGCATTGCCCAGATTGCCAGCCGTCGCTGCGGTCTTGATCGGCGCTGCCGCAGCCACTTCAGCCGGATCGCTGATCAGCAGTTCCATGCCCGCGACGGCTTCGGAGGTCGGCTTGATCAGGAATCGATCGCCCGACACTGACGCTGCCGGCACCACGATGGACATGCCATCGGCAACGAACGGCTGAGCGACCGTGCCGCTGCCCGTCATGGGCACCGCTGCTCCGGTATCCGCGCGGCGCAACGTCCAGGTTCCGCCGTTGTTCACCAGTTCGTAGTCGGCCGTCGTCAGCGAGCCGGCCTCACCTTCGACGAGCGAAACTGCCGGAGCGTCGGTCCCGGTGTTGCCGGAATACGCGAGCACACGCACTGAGCCTGTCGAAAAGAAGTCCGTGCCGAGTCGGCCATTCAGGTCCATACCTGCGTTCTGCTGATCGTTCACGACCTGCGCGAGACCTGCCGCCAGACGTCCCAGCGAATTGCGCGCGGGATCGAGCATCTGCGACCGGAACTGCAGCATGCCGCCGAGCGAGCCGCCGCTCAGGCTCCTGGTGATGTCGACCGTGGCGCCGGGCGTCTTGAAGGCAAGCACACTGCGCGTGGGATCGTAGGGATCCTGGCCGGCCACCACCTCGCCCGACGTCTGACCCACGACCAGCGGCTGACCGTTGCCGATGAACACGTTCAGGGCGCCATCGCTCTGCGCCACGACATTCACATTTATATGAGTGGACAGCTCATCGATCAGCCGATCGCGCTGGTCCATCAGGTCATTGGGTGGCTGATTGGAACGGCCGAAGGCGCCCACGATCTGCTGATTGAGACTGGCGAGGCTTTTCGCGATGGTCGTGATCGAATCGGCTTCGCTGTCGATCTGCGCATTCACCTGGCTGTCGAAGCTGCGCAAGCTCGCATCGTAGCTCTTGAGGCGCTGCATCAGCGTATCGGCCTGGCTCAGCAACGCCTGGCGCGCCGGCGTGGATGTCGGCGTGTCGGCCACCGACTGGAATGCGTTGATCAGATCCTGCAGCGACGTCGTGAGCCCCGTGGTGCTGTCACCGAGCAGATTGCTGACTCGTCCCGCCTGGGTCGCATACGTGTTGAACTGATTGAACGAGCTCGAGGCCGAACGGCTCTGTCCCGCCAGGAAGTCGTCATAGGCGCGCTGGATGGTGGTGACATCCACGCCGTTGCCGACCCAGCCGTTGCCCGCCTGCTGCGGGTTGCGGGTCATGAATTCCGCAACCTGCCGGCTGTAGCCAACCGTGTTGGCGTTGGTGATGTTGTGGCTCGTGGTATCGAGCGCGCGCTGGAACGCGAGCAGACCCGAGACGCTCGTGGAAAGCAGATCAGCCATGGGTCCTCCGCGCAGTGCGCGTCGTCCGGCTGGAGGCTGTAGGCTGTAGGCTGTAGGTCAGAGCGCGTTGCGCATCGGACATGGCCTGACCGGTTGGGATGGGGGCATCAGCTTGCGGGTTCACGAACGCACTCCTGGATATTCCGATATCGGCGCGCCGTCCGCCGACTTGATCTGGTCTGCGCCGATCAGCGCTTTCAGTTCGCGCGCAACGGCAGTGATCTTGCGGGCGTAGTCGGGATCCGTTGCGTAACCACCCTCCTGCAATGCCGCAGCGAAGCCGCTCACGTCCGGGCCGGCATTGAGCGCATCCCTGTAGCGGGGGTTGTTGCGGATCAGGCGGGCGTAATCGGCGAAACTCTCGGCAGGCGATGCGTAGGCCCGGAAACTGTCGACCTTGCGCACGGCGACCCCATCCTCGAATTCCAGCGTCGGCACCCTGGCCGTCGCGCCCGACCAGCTACTGCCTGCCTTGATGCCGAACATGTTGTAGCTGCACGTGCCATCCACGTTGCAGGGCATCGACTTGCCCCATCCCGTTTCGAGCGCTGCCTGCGCAACGAGCGCCTGCGGATCCACGCCGAGCTGGCGCGCCGCCTTTTCGGCGTGCGGAAGCATCTGACGGATGAAGTCCTCGCGACTCATCGCGACTGACTGTCGGCGGGAAGCTGGAGGCTGGAGGCCGGAAGACGCGGCTGCATTGCTGTTCCCAATCTCCGACCCCCGGCCTCCAGCCTCCAGCCTCGCAGGCGCCGTCTGCGAAAGCTGTCGCACCAGCATGTCGGCGAGCCCCAACCCCTGTCCCTGCGACAGATGAACCGCCATCTGCTGATCGAACATGTCCTGGTAGAAATCCGCCTGATCGCTGCCGAACAGCGAATCGCCATTGCTCAGCGCCTTGTTCGACTCGCGCATGCTCTTCATGAGCATCTGCGTGAACAGACTCTCGAACTGCTTCGCCACTTCCTTCAGCGCACGCGGATCCTGCGCCTTCGCTTCATTTCTGAGCGACGCGAGACCCTGCGGGTCGGCGTAGAAGGAGACCGGGGGCGCTGTCATGACAACGACCCAGCGAACAGCGGACAGCGGATAGCGGATAGTGAGAAGAGAGACGCAGATCCAGGCTGACGTGTGCGACTGGACGCATGCAACCCGGCACGCACGCCGCATCCTTCTGTTGCCTTTCCGCTGTCCGCTGTCCGCTGTCCGCTATCCGCCTTCACGAGCCTCTCCTTCAGATCACAATCAATTCCGCCCGCAGCGCGCCAGCCTCTTTCAAGGCTTCGAGAATGGCGACCAGGTCGCCAGGTGCGGCGCCGACCTGATTCACTGCGCGGACGATTTCGTCGAGGTTCACGCCGGCATTGAAGACGAACATGCGGGCCGCGCCCTGATCGACCTTGATGTCCGAGCGCGGCGTCACGACCGTCTCGCCGTGCGACAGCGGATTCGGCTGGCTCACGTCGGCACGTTCGGTGATCGTCACCGACAGTGAGCCGTGTGCGACCGCCGCGGGCTTCACGCGCACGGCGGAGCCGATGACGACGGTGCCGGTGCGGGAATTCACGATGACGCGCGCCGGCGCATCGCCCGGTTCGATCTCCATGGACTCGAGGGTCGACAGATAGGAAATGCGCTGCGTCGAATCGATCGGTGCCTGCACACGCACCGAGACGGCATCGACAGCGCGTGCGGTCTCAGGACCGAACATGTTGTTGATGCTGTCAGTCAGGCGCGTGGCCGTCGTGAAATCCGGCGTATGCAGATTGAGTGTGATGTAGGGCTCGGAGGCGAAATTGCTCGGCACGGCACGTTCAACCGTTGCGCCATTGGGAATCCGGCCGGAACTCGGCGTGTTCACGGCGATACGCGAGCCATCCTTGCCCGAGGCGCCGAAGCCGCTCACAACCATGCTGCCCTGAGCGATGCCGTAGACCTCGCCATCGATACCGCGCAGAGGCGTCATGAGCAGACTGCCGCCTCGCAGGCTGGTCGCATTACCGATGGAATTCACCGTGACGTCGATGGTCTGGCCCGGCTTGGCAAACGCCGGCAGGTCGGCATAGACCGTGACTGCGGCGACGTTCTTCAACTGCGGATTCACGTTGGCGGGAATGGTCACGCCGAACTTGGCCAGCATGTTGCGAATGCTCTGGATAGTGAACGGTGCCTGGCTGGTCTGATCGCCGGTACCGTCGAGACCCACCACGAGACCGTAGCCCACGAGCTGGTTGCCGCGAACGCCCGATACCGAGGCCAGATCCTTCACGCGCTCGGCATGAGCGGCACCTGAAGCCAGCATCGTTGCCAGCACCACCAGCGATGCGGCGCTGACGGCCGACAGCACCGCCATCGCACCGAAATAGAGTTGCCGGGCAAGCGTCAGTCGATCGGCGCGCGCGGGTGCGGGACGCGGCACGTCTGCAACCGCTCGCGTCAGCGGCTGCGACATCAGCGTCACTCGTGCAGTCAGGCAATTGGCCAGCATTCCGTTCATATCTTCGCTACTTTCGTTACTTCGTTTACTTTCGTCACTTCGTCACCGGCGCGCATTGCACGCCTAGAACGGCATCCATGGCAGATTGAAGAATCGCGCCAGCAGGCCGGGCTTGTTGGCATCGGCGAGCGCACCCTTGCCGCCGTAGGAAATCACCGCGTCGGCCACTTTCAGCGAAGAGATCGAATTGTCCGGATCGATGTCGATGGGCCGCACGATGCCCTGGATGCGCACATATTCCTGGCCCTGATTGATGGTGATCCACTTCTGACCGCGCACCAGCAGGTTGCCGTTGGCAAGCCGCTCCGCCACGGTCACCGAGATATCGCCGCTGAGCTGATTGCTCTGACTGCTGTTGCCCTTGCCGTCGAAGCTCGCATCGTTGTCGATACCCATGTTCAGCACTTCCGCGCCGTTCACGGTCACCGGCCGGCCCGCGATCGTCGGACCCGGCAATGAAGCGGAGGTGGTCTTCTTGGTCGAGGTCGTCGAGCTCTTCGACGCGATGGTGCGTTCATCCAGCCGCACGGTCAGCGTGTCGCCGATGCGGCGCGCCACGGAATTCTCGAACAGCGCGATATCGTGCCCTGCCTGATAGATCGAGCCGTTGCCCGCACTTGCCGGCGGCAGCGGCTGCGGATAGGTCGCGGAGTAATCAGGCTCCTTCGGCGGTGTCACGCAGGCGGAGGTCATCGCGCACAGCGCGATGATGAGTGACGAGGTGACGAGGTGACGAAGTGACGAAGTCCGATTCGCACCTGTCATGCCCTCACCGTTCACCTTCCTGTTCTTCTCTAACGTCGTCACTTCGTCACCTCGTCACTGTGTGCCATGCGCCTTACAGCTGATTCGTGATGTACTCGAGCATCTGGTCCGTGGTCGAGATCGCCTTGGAGTTCATCTCGTAGGCACGCTGGGTTTCGATCATGTTCACCAGCTCTTCCACCACGTTGACGTTGGAGGCTTCGAGCGAGCCCTGCTCCGTCGTACCCAGACCGTTGAGGCCGGGCGTACCGGAAGTCGCGGTGCCGCTGGCAGCCGTTTCCACGTACATGTTTTCGCCGCGCGGCTGCAGGCCTGCGGGATTGATGAAATCGAACAGCTGCAGCGAGCCGATCTGCGTCGGCGAGGACTGACCCGCCATCTGCACGGTCACGATGCCGTCCTTGCCGACCGACACGCTCTGCGCGCCATCGGGGAACGTGATGCCCGGCTGCACGGCGTAGCCGCTCGCCGTAACCAGCTCGCCCTGCGGGCTGATCTTGAAACTGCCGTCGCGCGTGTAGCCCATCGTGCCGTCGGGCAACAGCACCTGGAAGAAACCGCGGCCGCTGATCGCAACGTCATACGCATTGCCGGTCTGCGACAGGTTGCCCTGCGTGAAGTTCTTTTCCGTGGCGACGATGCGTACACCGGTGCCGAGCGACAGCCCCGTCGGTGCGACCGTATCCTGCGAAGTACTGGCACCCACCTGCCGCACGTTCTGATACAGCAGATCTTCGAACACGGCCCGGCCCTTCTTGAAGCCGGTCGTGCCGACGTTGGCCAGGTTGTTGGAGGTCACGGCCATGCGCGTCTGCTGCGCATCGAGACCGGTCTTGGCTGCCCAGAGAGCGGGATTCATAGGAGTACTCCGTACTGGCCAACTGGCCGGCTAGTCTGCTGGCCTGCTGGCCAGAAGAAGGTTTTCACTTTGCAGTTCAAATCACACATCGCTTTGCGTTTCCTGTTCCGGCCGGCTGACCAGCTGGCCGTTCAAGCCTCAGGTCGCCTTCAGCAACTGCTGCGCGCTGGCAGCGTTCTCTTCGGCAGTGCGCATCGCTTTCACTTGCAGATCGAACTGCCGCGACAGTTCGATCATCTGGACCATGGCGTTGGCGACATTGACGTTGCTGGACTCGAGTACGCCCGAAGCCACTCGCACGTTCGCATCGGCAGGCGCTTCAACGCCGTCCTGTGTGCGAAACAATCCGTCCTCGCCACGTACCAGCGATGCCGCAGGGGGATTCACGAGCTTGATGCGACCGACGATTGCAGTCGTCTCCGGCCCCTGCCCGATCGGCACGATGGAAACGGTGCCGTCACCGGCAATCATCAGCGATGAGTTCGGCGGCACGCTGATCGGGCCACCGTCGCCGAGCACGACGTGACCGGCGCCGTTCATCATCATGCCGCTCGGATCGATGCGCAGATCGCCCGCACGCGTGTAAGCCTCGCGGCCATCCGGACCCTGCACCGCAATCCAGCCCGGTCCCTGAATGCCGATGTCGAGATCGCGGCCCGTGGACAGCAGCGCACCCTGCGTATCGTCCCAGCCGACCGACCCGTCGGTTGCGTACGCGCGCGATGCATAACCGGAACCGGCGACCGCCCGCGTCTGGAATGCATCCAGGCTGGCGCGAAAACCCGTCGTACTCGCGTTGGCGAGGTTGTGGTTGTTCACCGTCTGCGCGCGCAAGGTTTCCTTGGCGCCGGACATTGCGATGTAGAGGAAGCGGTCCATGGGAAGAAGTGATCAGCGGACGGCGGACAGCGGACGGTGAAGAGCTGCCGCTGCCGCGCTGAAATTGTCGAAGTCTGAAATCATCGTCGTCTCTCCTGCCTTGTCTTTCACTGTCCGCCGTCCGCTGTCCGCCGTTCACTCATCAATATTCGCGTCAGCGAATGTTGATGATGGTCTGCGTCACCTGGTCAGCCGTCTGGATCATCTGCGCGTTCGCCTGGAAATTGCGCTGCGCGGTGATCATGTTGACGAGCTGGGCTGTGATGTCGACGTTCGAAGCTTCGAGCGAGCCGGACTGAATGAGTCCGTAGCCCGATCCGCCGGCCTGGCCGTACAGCGCCTGACCGGAAGCATTGGTCTCCGCCCAGTTGGTATTGCCCAGCTGCTGGAGGCCCTGCGGATTGGAGAAGTTGGCGATCGCCACCTGGCCGAGCGAAGTCGAGCGGCCGTTGGTGAAGCGTGCCTGCACCACACCGGTCGAATCGACATCGATGCCGATCAGACGGCCGGTGGTAAAGCCGTTCTGGGTGGACGACGTCATGCTGAAGCTGTCGCCGTACTGCGTGGAGCGCGACAGATCGAACGTGAGATTGATCGGCGCAGCGCCGGTGGCGAGGCCTGCGGCGGCATCGTATGCAGGCAGCACGATCTGGCCGTTCGCCGGAGACGTCAGCGATCCCGTGTTCGAATACGTCAGTGTCTGCGGCGTACCGACGGGATTGCCATCGACGTACACATTCATCGACCACTCGTTCTGCGCCGCCGTCTTGCTCCAGTACAGGCTCGTGGTGTGGGCAGCGCCGAGCGAGTCATAAACCGTCACCGAGCGCGCTTCGTTGTAGCTGTTCGGGTCGGCCGGATCGAAGGGCGCGGAAGTGGGCTCCGTCGCGTTTGCCGGCAGATTGAACACGGTCTCGACGCTCGACGTCGCCTGCGGCGGGCTCTCGCTCGTCACCAGGCGCAGATCGCCCAGGGTGCTGGTGTTGAAATTGCCCGTGGTCGCCGGCGGATACACCTGCAGGCGCTGGTTCTGGCTGTTCACCACGTAACCGGCGTTGTCGACCTGGAAGGCACCGGCGCGCGAATACGCTGTCGCACCGGCATCGCTCAGCACGAAGAAACCCGAACCGCTCAGCGCGAGATCGAGACTGTTGTTGGTCGTATTGATGTTGCCCTGGCTGAACTGCTGCGCGACAGCGGCGACTTTCACGCCGTTGCCGTACTGGTTGCGGCTCACGCCCTGCGGCGATACCGCGAACAGCTCGGCGAACTCCGAGCGTGACTGCTTGAAACCTGTGGTGGCGCTGTTGGCAATGTTGTTCGCCGTGACGTTGAGATCCGTCTGCGCCGCATTGAGTCCGCTCAGTGCAATACCGAATGACATGGCTGATTACCTGAAATGATTGATTGAAGTTGATCGGTGCTGCGCAGCGCTCACATGACGCTGCGGATGTTGTTCATGGCCACGGGTCCGAGCGACGCCGTATTCAGCGTGAGGCCGGTGCCTGTGCTGTCGATGGTCACGCTGGACACATGACCCGCCATCAGCACTTCGAGCGATTCGTTCCTGCCGCCGACCTTCGCGATGGCCTCGATGTCGTATTCGCCGGACGGCACTGCTGCACCGTCGGCACGTGTGCCGTCCCACGTGAACGAGTTGGTGCCCGCCGCCGGATTCACTTCCAGCTCACGTACCAGCGCGCCGGTGGAATCGGTGATGCGGATCTGCAGCGTCTGTGCACCGGCCGGCACATCCACCTGCCCGGCGACGCCGACGCCGCTGTAAGTGAAACTGTCGGCGGCGGCCATCACATCGTGGCCCACCAGCGTCGTGCCATTCATCACCTGCGCAGAACGCAGCGACGCCGAAAGGCTCTCGATGGATTTCTGCATGCTCTGGATGCCCGACACGGAACCGAACTGGGCGAGCTGCGAGACGAACTCCGTGCCCTCCAGCGGCTTGAGCGGGTCCTGATTCTTGAGCTGCGTCGTCATCAGCGTCAGGAAGTCGTCGATGCCGAGCGTATCGGCGGACTTCTTCGACTGCGCCGAAGCGAGCGCCGCCTGGGTCTGGGCTGCAAGAGCGGCAATGGGATCGGTGGTGGACATGGGGGACCTCAATTGGATTCCAGGCTACGGGCGGCAGGCGACAGGTGGGGAACGCAACCTTCTGGCTGTCGCCTGCAGTCTGTTGTCTGCTGCCTGATATTCATTACTGGCCGAGCCGCAGCGTCGCCAGCATCATTTCCTTGGCCGTGTTCATGACTTCCACATTGTTCTGGTACGAACGCGAGGCGGAGATCATGTCGACCATCTCTTCGACGGTGTTGACGTTGGGCGCGTAGACATAGCCGTTCGGATCGGCGAGCGGATTACCCGGCTCGTAACGTGCAGATGGCGCTGCCTGGTCTTCGTAGATGCCGCGCACCGTCACGCCATTGGTGGCTGCGTTCGAACCCAGACCTGCGCGGATGGCTTCGAACAGCGGATGCCTGGCGCGATACACCTGGTTCGGGTCGCCACTGACGCTGTCGGCGTTGGCGAGATTGCTGGCGGTGGCATTCAGTCGCACCGACTGTGCGCTCATGCCGCTGCCGGCGACTTCGAAAATCTTGAATGAAGACATATGAAAGAAGTGATCAGCGGATAGCGGATGGCGGACAGTCAGAGTTGATCCGACCAAAGGCACATCTGCTCAGCTCGCGTCACTACACCTCCGACTTTCCTGATGTTCACGATTCGTCATCCGCTTCGTTCCGCGTCACTGACCCGTGATCGCAGTCATCAGACTGCGGAACTTGGCACTGAGAAACGTCAGCGTCGCCTGATAGCGCACCGAGTTCTCGGCAAAGGCCGCCTGCTCGAGCTGGCCGTCGACGGTATTGCCGTCGAGCGCAGGCGCGAGCGGCACGCGATATTTCAGTTCCGCAGGTGTCGTGCCGTTGATACCTGCAGTGGGAATGTGATGTGCGCTCGTCGTCGCGAGATGCACAGCGCCTGTCTTCTCACCAGTCGCGGCGGCCAGCGCACTCTTGAAGTCGATGTCGCGCGCCTGATAGTTCGGCGTGTCCGCGTTCGCCAGGTTCGCCGCGAGCACCTCGGTGCGCTGCGAGCGCAATTTGAGCGCCGCTGCGTGCACTCCAAGATATGTGTCGAGATTGACCGGCATTTCGCTTCCGCCAGAAAACTGTCCCGGACAGGAGTTAGCAAGCTGCGTGCCAGCCATGAAAAACCGTGCTCGCAGGTGTGCATGAGCGGTCAGAGTGAGAACCAGTGCAGAAAACGGCTGGACGCACGTCACGTGCACATGCGGCAATGGATTGCCGCCCGGCAAACACTGGTGTCGTTCGCAACGCTTTCTATCTGTAGTGCAACGCGAGCTCTGGCGGAGCGTTGAATTTCCGTCGCTCCCGGATGTGCTGCTGAAAGCGTTCACTCATGATTGAGCGCACCTGGCACTGTGCGCGCCGCACAGAAGTACCAACTGCTTCACGTTTCCGGCCAAAGTGCCGATCGCGAACACCCCGCATGCGGCATTGATCCGGTGACTGGCATTTCGCTTGCTTCATCTGCTGCACCGTCAATGTGACGTCTGCAGCGAAGTGATTGTCGTGTCGAATGCCTGGATCAATCGAGTTCTTGCAGTTCTTCTGTTCGCCCTCGGCAGTGCCGCGCACGCGCAGACGCAATCGCTCGACTCGGTGCAGCGCGCCGCCGAAAAGGCCGTGCTGGATCTGCTGCCGCCGACGCACGCGAAATACTTCGTCACCGCGGGCTACCTGGATTCGCGCCTGCGTCTGGCGCCGTGTGCCTCCGCACTCGAGGCGGAATCCACGACCGGCACTTCACCGGGTGCACGCGCCACGGTGGGAGTGCATTGCCCCGGGCCAACCCAATGGACCGTGTATGTGCCGGTGACCGTGGAAGTGGAAGCACCGATTCTCGTATTGAAGCGCTCGCTGGCGCGACGTTCGCCCGTTGAACCCACGGATGTGGAGCTGCAGACGCGGCGCGTTTCCGGCACCGAAGCTGCATTCATTACCGACGTGGGAAATCTGGCGGGCCGGCGACTGAAACGTGCGCTGTCGGCGGGTACGCCGCTGACTGCGGACGTGCTGGTGCCTGATGTGCTCGTCAAGCGCGGCCAGCATGTCACGCTGCTCGCCGCGAGCGGCCCTTTCGAGATTCGCGCGCAGGGCCAGGCGCTGAGCGATGGAACCGAACACGAACGCATCCGCGTGCAGAACGTGACGTCGCGCAAGATTGTCGAAGGCGTGGTGGAAAATTCCTCCACCGTGCGGGTCGAACTTTGAATTGCCGCGGTATGACAAATCGGGCGCGCGTCGATGTATTGACGCAGGGTAGAAACCCTTAAGCGCCAGATGACCGATGCGGCCGCAAGTGCGCGCTGCATCACAGGTTCGAACAGTTTGAAGCTGCGATACAGGTCGAAGGACCGAGAGTTGATTTGACGTATTCTGTGCCGCGCAAACTCCCATTGAGGGGTTTGCCCCGGGAGGCCCTTAAGGTCGCATCCGAAGAACTTGCTAAAGTTCTCAGAATCGCGGCCGTTACAGGGCTCGTGGAACGACAGGAGCGTTGAACGTGAGCATGAAGATCAGTGATTACCAGAACCGACCCGTGCGGGCCGGCACCGACAAGGCGGTAACGCGCGCCGGTGCTGATGCTGCGCAGGCATCGGGCGAGGCTGCGGCAACGCAGGGTAGTCCGGTCCAGATCACGGATCAGGCTCGCAAACTCGCGGCACTCGAGCAGGCCGTGCAGAGCCTGCCGGTCGTCAACGACGGTCGCGTCGCGGAAATCCGCAGCGCCATCGAAGACGGTCGTTATCAGATCAGTCCGGAACGCATCGCCGACAAGCTGCTGCGGACGGAACAGGAATTGAGCCAGGGCTGACCGTGACGGTTGCCTTGTGGCAGGAATGCCGCTGACTCCCTCCTGTTCTGACCGTCAGCCGCCAACGGTCAACCGTAATAGAACACGAGAGTCGATTCATGGATCCACACGTCTGCCGTGAAACGCTGGAAAGGCTGCTGACCGAAGAGGCCGGCACGCTTGCCCGACTGGAAGAACTCCTCGACCAGGAGCACGAATACCTGCTCGCCAACGACGTGGATCAGCTCGAACGCGCCGGCGAAGCGCGCCAGACCTGCATCGGCGCACTGGTCGCCATCGAAGACGAACGCCGTTCCCTCTGTCGCATGATGAGTGTGTCCGCCGACGCCGTCGGTCTGGATAAATTGCTCACCTGGTGCGATCCCTCGCGCGAACTCAAGCGTCGCTGGGCAGCCTGCGCCGATCGCGCTGCGCGCTGTCGCGGTCTCAACGATCGCAATGGTGCCCTTGTGTCAGCACGTCTCAAGCGCGTCGAAGGCATGCTCGAAGTCATCACGGGTCGCGCAAATCAACCGAAGATGTACGGCAGCAAGGGTGCGTACGAATCCGCCGGTCGCAGCCCGAATGTGATTGCGAGAGTGTGAGAAGAAAAGTGAATGGCGGACAGTGAAAGGATCGCGCCGCGACGCCTCCGCTGGACCGCTTTCGGCTGATGCTGACTTCCTCACTTGATTGAATGAAAGGCGGGCCGACCGCCGCAATCCCTCCTCTCGTGCCTTGCGTCATTGTCATGGCCGCAAATGACAATGCTTCTCGATAGGCTCAGCCAGGCCCCATATATATGTGTCGGCCCAGCGTCACGCGGCGTTGGATGATCGACCTGGCAGCTCATGCACTGAGCGATCCGCCATCTCCCCGCTTCCTGGTCACATCACTGTGTCGCAACAAACCGAAGCCAGTTGAGAGGTCAGCACGGCGAGTCGTCCACGTACCATCCGGTCTGTTCCTTGCGGAAGTGCAACCATGAACCCGGATGCGGCACCCACCAGCGCGGATGTATTTGCAGCGGCCAGACGGCTGGCTCAACAGGCGATCGTCACACCCGCGATCAGCAACCCTGTCCTCAACGAGCGCATCGGCGCCACCGTGGTCATCAAGGCCGAAACGCTGCAAGTGGGCGGCGCCTTCAAGTTTCGCGGCGCCTACAACCGCCTTTCGCAACTCGATGCCGAACAACGCTCGCGCGGGGTGGTCGCCTGGTCTTCCGGCAATCACGCACAAGGTGTCGCGGCGGCAGCCAAGCGCGTCGGTACGCGCGCCGTGATCGTGATGCCGGACGACACCCCTTCGATCAAGATCGAGAACACACAGCGCTTCGGCGCCGGAATCGTCCGCTACGACCGCTATTCGCAGGATCGCGAACAGATCGGCCGCGACCTCGCCCGCGAGATGAACGCCATCGTCGTGCCGCCTTACGACGATCCGCACATCATTGCCGGACAGGGTACGACAGCGCTCGAACTCGCTGCGCAGACGCGAGCGCTGCTGAACCGCGATCTGGATGTTCTGATGGCGCCGTGCGGAGGTGGCGGACTGGTGGCCGGATGTGCGCTGGCATTGTCTGCCGTCAGTCCGAGCACTGCGATCTACGCGGTGGAACCCGCTGGATTCGATGACACCGCGCGATCGTTGCAATCGGGCCAGCGCGAAAGCAATGCCCCCGGTGCGCGCACGATCTGCGATGCGCTGATGCCGCCGCGACCGGGCGAATTGACGTTTCCCATCAATCGCGAGCATCTGCGCGGCGGCCTGGTCGTCAGCGACAACGAAGTTCTCGATGCGATCGCATTCGCATGGCGCGAATTGAAGCTCGTGGTGGAGCCCGGCGGCTGTGTCGCGCTCGCCGCCCTGCTGCACGGCAAGCTGGATGTTCGCGGCAAAACGGTGGGAATTGTACTGAGCGGCGGCAACGTCGAGCCGGCGGTGTATTGCGAAGCGCTGGCTCGCCAGCCGATCTGAAACCTGAAGTCGGAACCAGGATGTTCCACGCCGAGCTGAGTTCCTCGGCTCAGAAAATCAGGAAAGTCGCGCCCGCTGCAGCAATGAGTGACCCGAGGATACGCATGGGACGCTGTCCTGCATGCGCGAGGCGCTCACTCCATGAACCCACCGCGATGCCGGCAAGATGCAGAACGATCGTTGCCGCAACGAAACCCAGTGCAAATGGCATCATCGCCGCGCTGGCCGGCGCTTCAGCGGCATGTGCATGGCCGTGAAAGATCGCGAACAGGCCTACCAGCAAGACACTTGCCACCGTGGGCATGCGCACGCCCGCAGCGACCAGCAAGCCGAGCACGATGACCGATAGTCCAATCATGGGCTCGATGGCAGGCAGCGCGATGTTCTGCATTCCCAGCAGCGCCCCCGCGATCATGGCGAGCGGAAATACCGCGGGCAGCGTCCACGTTGCGGTGCGGCCGGACCGCGCTGCCCAGATGCCCACCGCAAACATCGCCAGCAGATGGTCGATGCCCGTGAAAGGATGGATCAAGCCTGTCAGTGCATCGTCAGCACCGTGGCCCGGATGTGCGAAGACCGCAGAAGGCAGCACGGCGAAGATGGTGAATACAGTGGCCTGACGTGGGCGAGCGAACAGTGACGTCATCGTTGATTGTTCCTGACTCATCGCGAAGGTAACGGCGCGACGATAAGCGAGCGATATTGCCCCTGACAAACGTCATTCGACGTAGATGCCGACCGGATCTTCAGTGCTCGCCCGGCGAGCGCTGACGACAAACGGTGAGGATTCCAGGCAGAGCGCCGGCTCGGCAAAGAGCTTCCGGGTCGTCGCGTTCGAGGTTCGCACGTGGTTCGGCTCGCAGCCGGCATGGGCGGAAACGGCCTGCGGGTCCTGATTTCAACTGCAGTCGAACCCACACAAATCAACGCCCTGCGCCTGCGATCTTCGAGTGAAGTCGAAGCGACATCGAGCGGGTCATACGTTGCCAATAAGAATCATTCTCAATATTATGCGGGCCGTCGACCCAACCTCGAAGCGACCGATGGGCCCCGCCGCGCGCACGACCATAACGACGGAGCAGAAAAATAGAGCGTTCTGGCTCAAGCACCTGCATCAATGGCACTGGGTGAGCGCGGCCGGCTGTCTGGTGGGCCTGATTCTCTTCGCCATCACCGGATTCACTCTGAATCACGCGAATGCAATCGCCGGCAAACCGGTCGTCACGACAACACAGGAACAGTTGCCGCCTGCCCTGCTCGATCAATTGCGGGCCGCCGCGCAGGATGCGACCTCGCACACCGTACCTTCCGATGTGCGCCGCTGGTTGAGCCGGCAGATGTCCGTCGCCGCTTCTGACGATCGCGCGGAATGGTCGGACGACGAAGTGTATTTTTCGCTCGCGCGTCCCGGCGGCGATGCATGGCTGACGATCGATCTGCAAAGCGGCGAGGTGACTCACGAAGTCACGACGCGCGGCTGGATTGCGTATCTCAACGACCTGCACAAGGGGCGCAATACCGGCGGCGCGTGGAGCTTGTTTATCGACGTGTTCGCATTCTGCGTACTCATTTTCGCCGTCACCGGTCTGCTGTTGCTCAGGATGCATTCGGCGCATCGACCGGCGACGTGGCCGATGGTCGCGCTCGGTCTGGTTGCGCCGCTGGTGCTCGCGCTTCTGTTCATTCACTGATGCATACGACCGCTCGGGCGATCGGTCACCGGGAGAATCATGAGGAAAATTGTTTTGACGATGGCGGCGGCGCTGAGCGCACTGGCCGGCACAGCCGACACCCTCGCCGCAGATCTGAGCATCAAGGTACAGATCCCGACATTGCAGGTAGCCGAGTATCACCGGCCGTACATAGCGATCTGGATCGAGAACGCGGATCAGAGCATCGCGAGCAATCTGGCGGTCTGGTACCAGACGGACCGCCGCAAGGAAGACGGCACGCAGTGGCTCAAGGACCTGCGCCAATGGTGGCGACGCGGCGGCCGTGCGCAGACCATGCCCATCGACGGCGTGACCGGCGCGACCCGCCCCGTCGGTGAACACACGCTGACCTTGAACAGCGCCAGCAAGCAACTCGCCGGACTCAGGGCGGGCAGTTACAACCTCGTGGTCGAAGCCGTGCGCGAAGTGGGTGGCCGCGAGCTGCTGCGCGTGCCGTTCGAGTGGCCCGGCCTACAGGCTCAGCACTCGAGTGTCCAGGGCACGAGCGAACTCGGCACGATCACGGTGGACGTGAAGCCGTAAGACGACAGCAATCATGAATGTGGAGACCGGAATGAAACATGCGATCAAGCTTGCCGTTCTGCTCGCGACGGCCCTGCCTTTTGCGGCGCAGGCTCACAAGGCGTGGCTGTTGCCATCTTCGACCGTGACGACGCCGGACCAGTGGGTGACGGTCGATGCCGCCGTGTCCAACGATCTGTTCTATTTCAATCACGCGCCGCTGCGCGTCGACAATCTCAGCATCACGGCGCCCGACGGTTCGACCTTGCAGCCTGAGAACGTGGCGACCGGCAAGTACCGCACCACCTTCGATGTGCATCTCGCTCAGAACGGCACGTACCGCATCGCCAACGTCAACAGCGGACTGTTCGCAAGCTACGAGGAAAACGGTCAGCGCAAGCGCTGGCGGGGCAACGCCGCGAAATTCGCGACCGAAGTGCCGGCCGGTGCACAGAACCTCGAGGTGAGCGAATCGAACGGTCGTGTCGAAACCTTCGTAACCGCCGGCAAGCCGACCACCGAGTCTCTCAAACCGACGGGCGTCGGTCTCGAACTGGCACCGCTCACGCATCCCAACGATCTGTATGCGGGCGAGCAGACGAAATTCCGCATGCTGCTCGATGGCAAGCCTGCACCGCAGCTCGAACTGGAGATCATTGCCGGCGGCCAGCGTTATCGCGACCAGCAGAACGAGATCAAGGTGAAGACAGATGCAAACGGCGAGTTCGCGGTGACCTGGCCCGCACCCGGCATGTACTGGCTGGAGGCCTCGCTGCAGGATGACAGGACTTCGCTCAAGCAGGCCCGCCAGCGTCGCGTCAGTTACTCGGCAACGCTCGAAGTCCTGCCGCAGTAATGACTAGGCTGAAAGCGCAGGCGCCTGCGCGACGGGCGAGGATTTCCTGACGGATCGGTCGTCAGCATGTTCATGGCCACCGATCCCCTTCGCCTGTTGATGGCGATCGCCATCGCGGTCGCATACGTCGTCTTCACGATCCTGTGTCTGCGTCGGCCGGCACGCCGACGCCATGCAGTCGATGGGGCCGTCGATGCGGCGACGCTCGTCGCCTTTGCAAGCCAGACCGGTTTCGCCGAACGGCTCGCAGCACAGACTGCGCGGTCGCTGGGCAGTGACGGATCCGTGCGTCTGGCTGCATTGTCCGAGCTGGGCCTGGATGAACTGTCGCGCAGCGAACAGGCATTGTTCGTTGTCAGCACTACCGGCGAAGGCGATGCCCCGGATCCGGCCGCCAACTTCGTGCGCAATGCGCTCAATCGTGAGGTCGATCTGCATCGCCTGCGCTACGGCGTGCTCGCGCTGGGCGATCGCGAATACGACAACTATTGCGCGTTCGGACATCGGATCGATGCCTGGCTCAGACATCAGGGCGCGCAGCCGCTGTTCGATGTCATCGAGGTCGACAATGGCGATGAGGGAGCGCTGCGCCACTGGCAACATCAACTCACGG
>DASTRD010000163.1:0-6742 GCA_035761425.1 Povalibacter sp. | reverse complement strand
ACGCGATCACCAGCGCCAGCAGGACGGTGAGTATCCGGACAATGTGGTAGGTCGGCTGCGCCCATTCGGCTTCGAAACTGCCCAGCGGCACGCGACCTGCGCCGACGGCGTCGAAAAACAGTCTGAGGACCTTGAGCAGGTAGCGCACGAGAACGACGAGCACCACCAGAAACGCCAGGTTCGGCACGTAAGCGATCAGCGCCGCGCCCATCGACTGCAGCGGTTCCAGGACAAGATCCACCTGATGTCCGGCCAGGCTGCGCGTCCACGGAAACTGCTTCAGCACGAAGGCGCTCAGGGCATAGAGAATGGCCAGGATCACCAGGATCTGCAGCGCGCCAAGTATGTTGCGCAGGCCACGCCACAGGCTCTCTGCCCTGACGACTTCGAACGATTGAATGGTGAGGCTCGTCACCCGCTTGCGATAACGCCGTTCGAGTGCGCCAAAGGCCCAGCGAAAGCCGCGTATCACGCTCAGCAGAAGCAGCGCGGCGACGCTGACGGCAATGGTGGCGATGAGCACAGACTCCGCGAGTCTGTCAGGGGTGCGATCGGCGCGATAACGTTCGATCGCTTCGCGAATACGTGTTGCGCGCACCAGCGCAGTGTCCGCCATCGAGATGCCTTCGATGGCTGCGTCGGAGGCGACAACGGCCACAAGATGCCGGCCGCCGGCCAGAATATCGATGCGACCCTTCTGTGGCTGCGTGACGACCGCATCAGTCCTGATGCCCGGATCATCCGCCACTGCGACGATGCGCGCGGCCACATTCCTGGCGCGCTCCTCGGCAGGAAATGATGCGCTGCCAGTGACGTTGAACAGATCTACGCCATCGACGCGAACCGGCGCCGGGACATAGGTCGGCTGTGCATCGATTTCGTCAGCCTCCTGCGCCCCCGCTGTCGTCAGCAACAGCAGGCAGGCGAGAGAGGCAAGCAGGCTTCGTGACAGCATTCGCTGCCCGCGCTCATCAGAAACGCCAGGCGCCCGTCAGCCACAGAGCATGTGCATCGTCGACATCGTCGATGTCCATCAGCTCATACTCGATCTTGGCATTGAGATGGCCGAAGAAGGTGACGCCGGCGCCGACGCCATAGACAAAAGCCTCGCCGTTGTTGTCGCTGTCGAACACATCTCCGTTGCCCGGGCCGATATTGTCGAAATCGACGTGCACAGTCGCGTCATGAATGTAGTAACCGACTTTGGCCGAGAGTTCGAAGATGCCCAGCGGCAACGTGCCGATCAGATAGCCGGCAAAACCCGACAGGTCGACTTCGTAATCGCCGCTCGACCCGCTCGCTTCGAAGCCGCCGCTGGGAGCGCCGAGGTCGACATAGTCAGCTTCGAGCGCCAGATAGGGGTTGAAGCGCCAGCCGAAGCCGGCCTTCCAGGCGGCGTCGTCCAGGTCGAGGTTCTGCAGTACTTCGCCTGCCCCTTCGATGTTGTCCACTTTGACGTCGAACTGACCGACCCCGACGGTGATGTAGGGTCCGGAAGGATTGCCTTCATCCTCCGCGTTGGCGGCACCGGTGCTGCCCATGGCGAGGGCGGCCACGGCGACAGTGGATGCAATCAGATGCGATCGGCGAATAGAGGTGTACATGGCATGCCCTTGTTCATGCGCAAGGCGCGGGAGAGTTGAATGCCAGGCAAAGCTAGCGGGCAATGCCAGCATGCGACATACGCGCAAGGGACCTGGGTCTTGCCCGCGATCCATGACTGTTGCGGCAGGAGCGAAGACGGTCGTAGCGACTGAAGACGCTGTGGTCAGCGCTGGCGTGGCCCGGTGAACGGATACCGCTGCCGCGCGTACCGATACGTCAGCAGGATGAGCAGTATCGCGAACGCGAGTACCGCAATCAGCTGGATGCAGCGTCGGAACGCCCGGTCGACAACGCCATTGAGACTCTGCACCGATGCGCTCGCCAGCCGCTCGGCGCTTGCGCTCGATGAGTCCACCTGCACCAGCAGCGTATGCAGATCCCGCGCTGCGGCAGCCAGTTCGCGCGCCGTCTGCGTGTACTCCGTGATGTCGAACGGACGACGCGGTGTCGCAGTAGAGGAGGCCGATGCATCGTCCTTCTGAAGGCGCCCCACCAGTGCGTCGAGAGCAGCGATGGTCTCGCCGACCGAATCGGAGGTCTGGGTCCCGGACTTCAGCACTTCGCTGGTTTCGGCCAGCAGCGCCTGCAGGTGATCCTGCTCCTGATGCAGCGAGGCGGTGAAATCGGCAATGAGTGCCTGTCGTTCACTTGCGATCAGTGCCGGTGCGTCGGCCGAGAGTTTGCCGAGCGACTCGGCAGCCAGGCTGACGCGTTCCATTCCGGCCAGGGACTGCTTCGCTTCCGGAGTGATCGCAAGCTGATAGGCGAGGCGTTCCACCTGCATTTCGAGCAGGGCGGGTGAGCGCTGCAGATAGTAGATCGTGCGCTCCGCAAGCAGGCGCGTCTGCTCGAGCTCGCGCACGGCGGGATCCAGATTGCTCAGCGGATCCAGCCCGATGCGCTCGAACACACTCCTGCTGCCGGTGTCCTGCGTCGTGCTGCTTTTTTGCCGGATGGCGGCGAAATCGGCGAAGCGTACCTGTGAAATGGCGCGCACCTGCGCATGCTCGCGACGCCACTCATCTATCAGTGCGCGCAACTCTTCGCGCTGTTCATCATCCAGCGTGTCGGCCACCAGGGCCCAGGATTGCGTCTCCAGCTCCCGGTGGACATCGAGCAACGGGCCGGCATTGCTGCCGGCGACGGCGGAGACCTGCGTCTCGACGACCATGCGGCTCAAGCTCGCCAGCACGACCATGTCGAGCGCATTGATGATCGGGTTCGGGCCGCTGGCAATCGTGTATGCGGCGGTCGATTGCTGGATGCGCCAGTCGTGAGCCAGCAGGCGCAGTTCCGGTGAGGTCGATGAGGCATCCAGTGCATGCAACGGATCGGTAATGCGCGCACTGTAATCATCCGCATAGCGCATCACCTGGAGTTGCACGTCCTGCAGGTGCGCCGCGCGCCGTTGCGATTCATCGCGCGATACCAGGTTGGAAATCGATCTGCACCCGAATCCGCTGGCGAGCACGCAGACGATCAGCACCATCGAGCACACGGGAAGCGCACGCATGAGGCGCTCATAACTGCCCCACGAGCGTTGCAGCATCAATAGGTATGCAAGGCGTCAGGCGGTTCCCTGCCCTCGGATTGTCGCGGCTCAGGGAGCGAGCCGACCATGTGCGGGCGCTGCAGGGCAGCCTAACAACAGGAGTCAGATTCGTGAATACCAGAACCGTCGCAATGCTGTCCACGGCTTGCCTGCTGGCCTACGCCTCAATCGGCGCGGCGCAGACGAGTGTGGACCGTTCCTTCCGCGCCGTCTCGCAGGATTGCAGCGGCATCCAGTGGTCGCAGGAAGCGTTGGCAACCTATCCGACGATTGCCTCTGCCTGTCAGAGCGTTGAAGAGCGCAATGGCAAGACGTTCGTGAAGTTCCAGGGTACCGTGGCCAAGAACATCAACCGGGGCGAGCAACTCGTCGTTGACTTCAAGGACGGCGGCAAAGTCACATTGACGCCACCACCCGAGACGAGCGTGTACGTCGACGGCAGGAAGACTGCTGTCGCCAATCTGTCCCGGGGCGACGAGCTCAATTTCTATATTGCCGAGGACCGTCTCGCGGCACAGTTTCCGGACGCCCCCGAATCTGCGCCGGAAGTGCAGACGGCTCGTCTGATTGTCGTGCCGATCACTGTGCAGCATCAGCCTGCCGAGCGTATGGCGAGCCTGCCATCCACCGCGAGCAACTGGCCGCTGTTCGGAATCGCCGGCGTTGTGACGCTGGGCTTTGGCATGCTGCTGACCTCGTTACGCCGCAGTCGCTGAAAACTCTCCCCCCTGATGCGACGCGGATCCTGACGCCTGCCGGACTTTGACCGGCAGGCGTCTCTTTTCTCCTTCGGTCCTGTTGGCCCGGACGATGAATCGCTTCGGCGCAGAACCGACGAAGTAGAACGGGTAGCAGGTCACCAGCGTCACTGAACTCGTTGCAGTCGGCGCGAGCACACTGACGTCGGAAGGATCGACGATGGTCGTCGAGACAATCTCGTAGGTATCGATGGTGCCCAGGCGCTCCAGCAGCAGCACATCGCCCACTTTCACATCCTTCAAAGCGCGAAAGAATCCATCGCGGTGCGCCGCGATGCCTACGTTGCCGGGTTCACCGGGCAGCGCCGTGCCCTCGATGCGCCCGGCGCCGCGGTTGAGATTCTGCTCCGAGGTGCCTTCGAATACCGGCACCACCAGTTTCAGCGCTGGAATCTGCAACAGCGCGAGAGGAGTTCCTGCATCGTTCGCAGCCTGGCGATACCGCTCGATACGTTCGGCTGACCAGGTCGACATGTCGGCCGGTCCTATCTGCAAACCGGAACGCTCGATCCTGCCCTGCGCCTCGTCGAAGGCGGCGACGGCTTCATCGCGCGCCTGTGCGTACCACCATCGGCTTCCCATGTAGGTCGTCACGATCAGTGCGCCGACTGTCCATGCGGCTGCCTCCAGGCAGCGTAGCGCTCTGGCCGCCGGGGCTCGGCTCTGTCTCGTAGTCACTTGATGCTCCTCATGGCCTGGGGTCAGCGGCGTGCGTCCGGTCTGATTCTCATCGTGCTCAGGTCTTCGGGTGGAGACCGGCAGAACGATGGGAGGCAGGTTCTGCTGTCTCAAGGGGCCTTGTATGTATGCGGCTGCATCGAGGCCATCCGCACCGGGGGCAAGCCGGGCGCTTGCTCACCAGCGCGTACTGCAGGAAAGCCTGACAATGAGATCGTCATCCCAGGGCAGGATCGGCAGAAGACCGGGGCGGGCGTAGACGTCGAGGTTGTAGTGGTTGTAGTCGGCGCTGAGCACGAAACGGGTCCCTGGCCGCGAATCGCCTGTGTCCATGCTCAGCGCTGCCTTGAAAACCGTCTGCAGCCATTGATGAGTGTCCCACCACTGCTGAGCCTGGCCCGACAGCGTCCAGGACGTGCCCAGTCTGATCGAACCGTCCGCGATCAGCGTCCAGGCGAATTCACTGTTGCGGAAGTCATCGCGATCGTATCCACGTGTTTTGGGCACGTCATCGTCGATCTCGAGGAAGAACCAGCCACCGCCCGCCTGCAGGGAAGTGCGCAGCCGGGTTCCGTCAAATCCCGCGATGAGCTTCGGCAGAGCAGTGATCTGCCGCTCTACGGAGCTGACAGTGTTCATGCGGGTGTTGATATCGGCGGTCCAGCCGACATGCATCTTCTCGGCGCGCCAGAAATCAGCGTCCGTGCCGAGGTGCACCTGCCACCAGACAGGTATGTGGTCCGGGTCGAGATCGTCCTTGTCACGATCGACCAACAAGTCGACCGATCCATCCCAATGCCGATCCGACCGGGTTCGCGTGTCGATCGACGCGCTGATGTCGAGTCCATACGTGTGCGAATCCACATCCTCGACGATGAAGTCGTGAATACCGATCGCGTAGCGCCAATCGGCGGCCTCGCCGGTACCGGCAAAGGCGATGAGCGCCAGCAGTGCAGACACGCGCAAGGAGCACATGGCATCTCCGGGCAGGCAACGATGCATGCATTGGACACACCCAACCCGCGCCCGGCGTCAGTGATGGGGGCGACCCGGCGTGACCTTGCGCGTATTCATGGGCAGCCTGCTGTGGCGATGGGCGCTCACGGGTTCGGCGCTGCCAGGTGGCACGCGTCCCGGGCCGGACTGCTTCACGCAGCCCATCGCGTGTCGGCGGTGAACACCACGGTGAGCCAGCGGTCAGGTCCTTCATTGCCTATCGCCGTGCCGACCTCGCTGCGGATCCTGTCCCACTCTTCCAGTCGGCGCGGCGGCGAATTCTGCGGCACGATGAAATAGATCTCCATCTGCGTGCCGCGGCCGATCTTCGCGACGTAGGCACGATGCGAAAGGAAGCCGTAACGGACAACGAAATCTCCGGCGATCGATTCGACGCGGTCGCGCAGCGACACTGGTGTTACCAGCAGAACTTCGCTCAATGCCCGGCGAATGGTGGCAATCGGCAGGGGGATGAGTGCCAGACAGATCAGTGCCAGCACCACGGGATCCACATACGGCGACATCCATTCGTAGCGGCTGCCTTCGAGTACGTAGCCGAGGCAGAAGGCCACACACAGCGATCCGGCAATGCCGGCAGACATGAGCCAGGACTGGATATCCAGCGCAATGAAGTCGGAGCGGATGGTCTTGTTGGCGCGCCGCTCGAGCAGGACCATGATCGCGGAGATCAGGAGCGCAAACAGTGTGTAGGCGATCGCATAACTGAACTGCAGCTCGCGACCTCCGACCAGCAGGCTGCCGATGGCATTGATCAGTGCGTAGACGCATGCGCCGATCAGCAGCGTGCCATTCAGTCCGAGCACGATGGGTTCTAGATGCCAGAAGCCGAACGTGAAGCGTTCGAGCAGTGTGCCGCGCGCGGCGTCGCCGGCAGCGCTCGTTGCGATCAGTCGTGCCACGAGCAGCGCAAGAGCGCTCATGGCGGCATCCACCAGCATGTAGACGCCATCGAAAACGATCGAGAAGGAATGCGCGAGCAGACCCACGATGACCGCGACACCAGCCACGACCAGCGTGGCGATGATCGAGTTGCGAAGTATGGCCTGCTCGGTCTTCACCATCGAGACGGGCTCCGGACCGGCACAGACAGTTGTCAGTCGATACTCGCCTCGCGCTTCCAGGTCTGATCCGG
>DASTRD010000162.1:0-4689 GCA_035761425.1 Povalibacter sp. | reverse complement strand
TGGACGGCGATGTAATAGGCGAGCGCCAACGCGAGCAACGACACCGGCGTCGCGAACCGATCGCGGACGCGCGGCGTCAGCCGATCCCCCATCCCAGCTCCGCGAAGCATGCTGCCTTCTCTCTCGTCGCCGCGATCCGGCAACAGAGCCGGTGCACGCAAGCCTAAGCCATGGGCGCGCCGTGCACTAGCCGCTCAACGCCTCGGGTATCTGCACCTGCAAAACAGCTCGTTTCCCGGGCAGCTCCGGCACCATGACATCGCTGTCTTCCTCGCCCATCCGCTGCCCGTTCCGTGCTGTTCCCGGGCCTGCTGTCATTGACGATTCAACAAGGCAGTCATCCGTGCAGGGGGCAGAGCCAAGGCCCGCCCGCGTATTGAACCGGCGATCGGAATTGCCTTCAGTGGCACCGTGCCGTTCGCAGGAGTGGGACGCTACCCGATCGCTCTGATCAGTGCGGCCAGCAACTCGGCGGCCGCATACGGCTTGCACAGGAAGGCAGCGCAGCCCATCGCGAATGCGCGGTTGCGAAGGCCCTCATCCGGGCGGGCGCTGTGGAAAATGATCGGCCGGTTGAGCGCCACGATGGCCGGATGTTGAGCGAGTTCCAGCCCGCAGGTCGCTCCCAGATCCACATCGATAACGAGGCAGCCCGCCCGGCAACGGTTCACATTGGCGAGAAATGCCTCCGCGGAGTGGTACAGCTCGGTGTGGTATCCCATGGAACTCAACAGACGCAGCAGCGAGGTCCGCACGCCCGGATCGTCATCGATGATCGCAACGATTTCCGCGTCACTTGCCGCGTCGGCATTCTCTGAACTCATTCTGGCAATACCCTCCGGTCAAAGGGCTGCCTTGATACGACATGCGAGCGGACCGCTTTTGTTCCTGCCGGCCAGAAACTTGTCCTGAATCGCCGGCGACCCGGACTCGAGAAAAGGAACACAATCCGTGAGCCAGGGCGCAACGCGACCCATCCCGGCGGCGGCGCAACTCGCGCACACGGCCGGTGTCATGACGCGCCTCGCCTACGACTATGCGCGCCGGGCGGGGCTGCCCGCCGGAGCACTCGCCCGACGCGCAAGGCTCATCCCGCGCGCGATTCAGGATGCGAACGTCAGACTCGATGCGCGCGACCAGGTCGCCTTTCTCGACAGCGTTGCGGCCGCAGCCGACGACGACCTGCTGGGATTCCATCTCGCCCAGGATGCCGACCTGAGGATTACCGGCCTCTTCTACTACGTGCTGACTTCATCGAGCCGGCTCATCGAAGTCTTCCAGCGCGCGGCGCGTTACACATCGCTGGTCAACGAAGGCATCAGACAGACATGCATCGATCGGCGCACGATCGGACTGGAGCTGCACGCGGCGTCAGGGGCGCAGCGTACCAACCGTCATGAGATCCAGTTCTGGATGACAGCGGTGCTGCGCATTTCCCGCCACCTGACCGGCAGACACCTGTCGCCGCAACGAGTCTGCTTTGCGCACGTACGCGGGCGGAACGTCGCCGAGCTCGTCCGCTATTTCTCCTGCGATGTCGAATACGCAACACCGAGCGATTCGATCCTCTTCGACGCGCAGGCTCGCGAGCTCCCGATCGTCAACGCCGATCCGTATCTGAACCGTCTGCTCACGGACTTCAGCGAACAGGCGCTGCGCCGTCAGCACAGACGGGGCTCGGCATTCGAGTCCATGGTCCGCAATGCCGTTGCGACCCTCCTGCCTCACGGCGAAGCCAGTATCACTGCGGTGGCCACTCTTCTGGGCATCAGCGAGCGCACTCTGGCCCGGAAGCTGGCGGCCACCGGCACCGGATTCGCGACATTGCGCACCCAGCTGCGCCGGGACCTCGCGCAGGACTATCTCGCCGAACCGACTCTGTCGATTTCGGAGATCGCCTGGCTTCTCGGATTCTCCGACGTCGCCGCCTTTTCCCACGCCTTCAAGCGCTGGACCGCCCTGTCGCCGCGCCAGGCGCGGGCCGCAGGTCCTGTGTCGGCGGGATATCCATAACCCTGCCCCCTCTACCAATGCCACCCGTCCGGGTGTCGGGCGAAGCTGCGTCATCGAACAGAGATGGTGACGATGAGACGAACTGCTCCCGCTGTTGCACTTGCGTGTGTCCCTCTGCTGGCGAGCGGACAGACACCCGGCGCCGATCTTCAGACGATGCAGCGTCAGCAGCAGGCACTGGAGGCGCAGGTTCGCGAACAGAATGCGCGCATCCAGGAGCTCGAAGCCATGGTGCGCGATCTCGCATCGAAGCAAACGATGCAGGCCGCAGCCGCTCAACCGGCACCCGATGAAAGACCGACCGAACTGAGCGAGCCCGCAACTTACCCCGCCAGGCTTGCGGCGGCACCGAACCCGGGGCCCGAGTACATCGGCAATCTGGGGTTCAAGCTCTATGAGAGCGAGCGAGCGCAGATCTACATGCGCCTGTTCTCGTATGCGCGCTATCTCAATCAGAAGGGACTGGATCCGACTTACGTCGACTATTTCGGCAACACCAGGACGGTCACGCAACGCGAGGATTTTCAGCTCAACAAGTTCTTCCTGCCGTTCTCGGGCTGGTTTCTCGATCCGAAGTTCCGCTACTACCTGTACGTGTGGTCGGCGAACACGGCACAGGGCGAGGCTGCGCAGGTCGTCGGTGCGGGCAACATCAGTTACGTGGCGAACGAGCATCTCACGATCGGAGCGGGCATCACTTCGCTGCCCTCGGTGCGCAGTACCGAGGGGCAATTTCCGTACTGGCTGGGTGTCGACGATCGCCTGACTGCGGATGAATTCTTCAGAGGGTCCTATACGACCGGCGTGTGGCTGAAGGGCGAGGTCGTGCCCGGCGTCAATTACATGGTGATGCTGGGCAACAACCTGAGCACCCTCGGGATCAGCGCCTCTCAGCTCGACAACAAACTGGACACCTGGTCCGGCATGCTGAGCTGGATGCCGACAACAGGGGAATTCGGTCCGCTCGGTGCGTTCGGCGACTTCGAAGGCCACACTGAACTGGCGACCCGCATCGGCGTTCACTTCACACACAGCACCGAGGACAGGCAAAGCCAGCCAGGCACCGACACCATCGACAACACGCAGATACGACTCACCGATGGCAGCATCATTTTTACTCCGTTCCTGTTCGGACCCGGCATCACCGTCGAAGAAGTGCAGTACCAGATGGCTTCGCTCGATGCGGGCTTCAAGTACCGCGGTTATTCGGTCGAGGCCGAATACTACTGGCGAGACCTGAACCACTTCGTCGGTCCGGGTACGAATGGAATCGCCGCCATCAAGGACGACGGCTATCAGATTCAGGCTTCGGCAATGCTTCTGCCACAGCTGCTGCAGCTTTACACCGGCGTCTCGGAAATCCGCGGCCACTATGGCAACGCTTCCGAGGTACGCCTCGGCATCAACTATTTTCCCAAGCGCATGCGCGGCCTGCGCGTCAACGGCGAGTTCATCGATCTGAACGACTCACCGGTGGGCTACACGGCAGTTCCCTATCCGGTCGGTGGCAACGGCTATGTGTATCACGTGAACTTCGAACTGAACTTCTGATGTCCGCAATACACACGATCCGAAGAAGCTTCTGATGTTGCTGCGCGTTCTTCTTGCGATCACTGCCTCGGCTGTCATGGGCATGTCAGCATTCGCGCAGCTCAGCGCATCGTCATCGTCCGTGGCAACCGGTCCGGGACCGGCGCCCGCACCGGCGCCGCCGCCGCGCCCCCGCCCGCTGGGTGTCTCGAAGCACACGCTGGCTGATTTCCGATCCTCGGATGCCCAGGTCGCGTGCTATGACCGCGACGCCGAGCCCTACACGGCGGTGGTCGACGCGCACTTTCATCCGCGGCCGTTCGGCGGACCTGCCATCCCGATGCCGGAGCTGGTGAAGTATTTCGACAGGCTCGGCGTACGCTTCGTCGTCTACATGGGCATCGGGCAGGTGCTCGAACCCGGCAGCGGCTGCACCTATTACCTGAGCTGCATCGGCACCGCTGCACGACCCAGCAGCAGGAACGATTTCGTCAATGGCGCGGATCTCACAGCCTACGCGCCACAGACCGTGCTGATCCTGCCTTCAATGACCTTCATGGATCTGGCCCATCCCGCGGACATCGTCGAGCGCATCAGACTCTACGACCGCGAGTTCCCCGGCGCGTTTCGCTGGGCGGGAGAAGTCAATGTGATGAAGCAGGCGCTCATCGGCAATCTCCACGAGCCTGCAACGACGAGCAGCATCGATGACTGGGCTCCCTTCATGAAGCTTCTGCGCGAGCGCAACATTCCGGTGACGCTGCATTCGGATCTCGGCAACGACGCCAATCCCACCCAGTACCTGTTTCTGATGGAGCATGTGCTCAGCGACTATCCGGACAACAAGATCGTCTGGGCGCACATGGGACTGTCGCGGGAACTGACCCGCATGGACGTCAATCAGCACATTGCCATCATGAAACGACTGCTCGATCGCTATCCCAATCTGATGCTCGATGTTTCGTGGGACGTGATCTACAACTCCTATCGACCCTGGGGTGCACTGTTCATCCGGTTCTTCAACGACTACTCGACCCGCATTCTGCCGGGCAGCGACTTCGTCGCAGCCGGTTCCAAGGACTATTCGACGTACGAAAACGAACTGGAAATCACCAGCCGGGCTCTGCGGCTGCTGAACGACGATGC
>DASTRD010000161.1:0-5367 GCA_035761425.1 Povalibacter sp. | reverse complement strand
ACATCGTCTACATCACACTGCCGATGACGCCGCATCCGCGCGTGCTCGAACTGCTGGGCTCGCTGCGCGACTCGACGGCGTCGATCTATTTCGTGCCGGACCTTACGGTTTTCGAACTCGTGCAGCCGCGCTTCGAACTCGTCGACGGTATTCCCGTGATCGCAGTCTGCGAGTCTCCGTATTACGGCGTGCGCGGTCTGGCGAAGCGCCTGAGCGACATCCTCATCTCCGGTGTCGCGCTGCTGTTGCTCTCACCGGTCCTGATTGCCGTGGCCATCGGCGTGAAGCTGAGTTCGCCCGGCCCGATCATCTACAGACAGCGCCGCTACGGTCTGGATGGCAAGGACATCACTGTCTACAAGTTCCGGTCCCTGAGCGTGGTTGAAGACGGTGCGACCAGTTACACGCAGGTCGGCCGCAACGACACGCGTGTGACGCCCTTCGGCCGGTTCATTCGCAAGACATCGCTCGATGAGCTGCCGCAGCTCTTCAACGTGCTGCGAGGAGACATGAGCATCGTGGGGCCGCGTCCGCACGCCGTGGCCGTCAACGAGACCTATCGACGACAGATTCCGGGATACATGGTTCGACACAAGGTGAAACCGGGTATCACGGGCTGGGCCCAGGTAAACGGCTACCGGGGCGGAGACGATCTCGACTCGATGACCATGCGCATTACCTACGATCTGGAGTATCTGCGTCATTGGTCGCTCGGGCTGGATCTCATCATCATGCTGAAGACGGCTTCGATGATCTGGAACGACCGACATGCTTACTGATATCGCGCTGAACAAGACCAACATCGCCCGGATCTTTCTGCACTGTCTGCTGCTGGGATTCGCGCTGCTCGCCGGCAGCGTGCAGGCAGACACGCCACCTCCCGATTATCGTCTCGGCCCCGGCGACCTCATCAGAGTGAGCGCATTCGGTGCGCCGGAGATGACCACCGAAGTGCGCGTTGCCGAATCCGGCGCCATCACACTGCCGCTGGTGGGCAGCGTGCAGGTGGCCGGCCTGTCGCCTTCCGCGGCCGAACAATTGCTCGCCAGTCGGTACGCCGATGGAGGGTTTCTCAAACAGCCGCAGATTTCAGTTCTGGTGCTGGAGTACCTGAGTCAGAAGGTGGCTGTGCTCGGTCACGTCACTCGTCCCGGGCAATACCCGCTGCGCAGCAGTGCGCATGTGCTCGATGTGATTGCCGATGCGGGCGGCTTGCTCGCAGCGTCTGCAAGCGATCACGCCACGCTCACGCGCGCCAATGGCACGCAGGCGGAGATCGATCTGGAAAAGCTCTTCGATGGCGATCCGTCGCAGAACCTGGCTGTTCAGGGCGGCGACCGCCTCTACGTGCCCAAGGCCGAGCAGTTCTACGTCTACGGCCAGGTGAACAAGCCCGGCGCGTACAAGCTCGAGCGCAACATGACTGTGTCCCGTGCCATTTCCATCAGCGGCGGTCTCACGCCGCGCGGCACCGAGCGTCGCGCGATCGTCAAGCGCCGCGATGCGAACGGCAAGGAGAAGGAATATTCCGTCAAGAGCGGCGACATCCTCAAGCCGGATGACGTGCTCTACATCAAAGAGAGTCTGTTCTGAGGGTGACACCATGACCTTCCAACACATGCTGCGGATTCTCTGGGTACGCCGCGGACTGGTGATGTCCGTCATCGGCGTTGCCATGGCGCTGACCATCGTGTCGTGGCTGATTCGCCCGGCTACGTACGTCGCCACGGCTTCGGTCGTGGTCGATGCGCGCGGCGTCGATCCCCTGACCGGCAATGCCTCGAACTCGCTGGGCATCACCAGCGTGCTGGCAACCCAGGAAGACATCATCACCAGTCGTGCGGTCGCATTGCAGGTGGTCGACATGCTGCACCTGGAGAACAAGGAAGACCGCTCGCGTCAGGCGTGGGCCGCCACCCTCAATCGCAATCTGAAGGTGAAGCCCGAGGCGCAGAGCAGCGTGCTGCGCCTGAGCTATGCGGATGAAGACCCGGAATTCGCCGCGCAGGTTGCCAATGCGTTTGCCGATGCTTACCTGCAGACCAGCCTGGATCTGAAGCTCGAGCCCACGCGCCGCCAGAGCGAATGGTTCAACCAGCAGCTGCAGGGATTGCGGACACGCGTCGAGAGCGAGCAGGAAAATCTCTCCGACTATCAGCGCGAACACGGTGTACTTGACGCAGGCGCCAATCGCCTGGATGTGGAGAACGCCAGGCTCGCCAGCATCTCCGATCAACTGGTGGAAGCGCAGCGGGTGCAACAGGCAGCCGAAGCGCGACTGCGTCAGGCGGATGTCGCACTGCGCAGCGATCGGCTCAACGAGTTGCCGGACAGCATGAGCAACGGGTTGCTGCAATCTCTCAAAGGTGAGCAGATCCGCGCCCAGGCCAAGCTCGCCGATCTCAGCGAGCGCTATGCCCGCAATCATCCGCAGATCATTGCCGCCAATGCCGAGATTGCCTCGCTGAATCAGCGAATCTCCGCGGAGATGCAGGCACTGAAGGGCTCGCTGCAGCAGAGCGCGCAGATCGCCCGTCAGCAGGTCGCAGATCTGCAGCGTAGCTTCGATGCCCAGAAGAGTCACATCCTGCAGCTCACGCAGCAGCGCGACGAAATGTCGGTACGTAATCGGGAAGTGGAAACGGCGCAGAGTGCTTACGCGAATGCACTGCAGCGCTCCACACAGTTGAAGCTGGAAAGTCAGCTCAACCAGGCCAATGCAGCGGTCCTCGATCGCGCCAACCCGCCGCAGCATCCCGACGGACTCGGCCTGATCGCAGGTGTTGTGCTCGCAATCATGTTCGGCGGCATGCTGGGCGTGGCCATTGCACTGGGCCTGGAGATGCTCGATCGCCGCGTACGCGATGGCGACGAGCTCACGCTTGCAGGGGTACAGGTGCTTGCCGAAGTGCCGCGACTGCGCGGCGGCAATTCCGGCGCGCGCAAGTTGATCGGTTTCAAGGGCGGACCGCAGCAGGTCCTCGAAGGCAAACCCGCATGAGTTCGGCGACGTAACCGGATCAGGACACCCGTATGGCCATCAATCCATTGCCGACCCAGGACACGGAATCGACCGGCTCATTTCGCCGCATTGGCGAGCTGCTGGCCGAGACGGCGCAGCTGTCGGAGCACGACGTCAAGCGCGTCGTCGCACAGCAACGCAAGCATGGGCTGCGCTTCGGCGAGGCGGCGCGCAAGCTCGGCCTCGTCAGCGAGGAAGACGTGCAGCGCGCGCTGGCGCAGCAGTTCCGCTACCCCTACATGCGTCGCGGCGAATCCTCGCTCGATCCGATGCTCGTCAGTGCCTATCAGCCTTACGGCAACGGTGCGGAGGCATTTCGCGTGCTGCGCAGTCAGCTCATGCTGCGCTGGTTCAATCAGGGTCACAAACTGCTTGCGGTCGGCAGCGCGCGCGGTCGCACGGGCGCCAGCACGGTTGCCGCGAATCTGGCCATCAGCTTCGCGCAGCTCGGCGAGCGCACTTTGCTGATCGATGCCAATTTCCGCCGGCCCGTGCAGCACACGCTCTTCGGTATCTCCGGTGAGATCGGCTTGTCGGATGCATTGCTGGGGCGCTGGAGTGTCGAGAAGGCGGTGGTCTCCATCGCCAAGCTGAACGGTCTCGCCATTCTGCCCGCGGGGCCGGTCGCGCCGAATCCGCATGAGCTGCTCAGCGGGCGCGCGCTGCACTATCTGCTCGAGCTGTCCAAGGAGATCTGCGACGTCGTCATCATCGACTCGCCGGCGATTCTGGAATTTCCGGATGCGCAGATGATCGGCGTCAGAGCCGAGGGTTATCTGCTGGCCGCCCGCCGCCACCACACGCGGCTCGCAGACATCGACGCCGCTCGCGACCGCCTCGAACCCGCGCGCGCCACCATCGTCGGCTCGGTCGTTGTCGACTGAGGATTCGACGTGCGTTCCGCCACCATCGACGATCTGTCGGCACGAGCAGCACCCGCGAAGGCGCGAGCCGCTGCGCGTCCGGCGGATCGGCGCCGGCTGGATCGCGCCATCATCCAGACGCCAACGGTCGGCTCGACACTGCTGTCGAAGATCGGGATGCCGGGGCTGAGCCAGCTCGGCTTCGGCATCGTGTTTCCCATGGTGTTCCTGGCGCTGGCCGTCGGTCTCATCCGCGGACGCATGCAACTCGTGCCGCGACGGCTCCTGCTGTTCCTCGTCATGGTCGCCGTGCTCGGCATGGTCCAGGTGGTGCGCGGCGAGACGTTCTCACTGTCTTCGCTCGCCCTGATGGTGGCGCTGGGGTGCTGGTTTCTGCCGTCGATGACTGACGGCGAGATCGACTGCGAAAAGGCCATCGCCCTGTTCTGCAATGTGAGCGCCCTGATTGCGCTGCTGGGTGTCGTGCAGTTCGGACTGCAGTTCGTGGCGGGTCACGCTGCGGCTTTTCCGCTCGATACCTGGCTGCCGGATTCGATCCGCGTCAAGAACTTCAACGACGTCATTCCGCTGCGCTACGGATCGAGCACCTACAAGTCCAATGGCATGGTGATGATCGAGCCGTCGTTCTTCAGTCAGCTCACGGCCCTGGGTCTGGTCGCCGAGCTGACGAGCACCAATCGCCGCGCACGACTGCTCCTGTACTTCGCTGCGCTGGTCGTCGCCTATTCGGGTACGGGACTGCTGGTACTCGCGCTGTCGCTGCCGGTGGTGGTGATCATGCGCAAACGCTGGGATCTTCTGATCGAAGGAGCATTGTTCATCGCCATTGCCGCGATCTTCGCCGACCAGCTGCACCTCGATCTGTTCACGCGGCGCATCGGTGAGTTCGGGACCGCCGGCAGCAGCGCCGATGCGCGCTTCGTGAGCTGGATGGTGCTGTTCGCCGACCGTCTGTGGAATTCGCCGATACACGCGCTGTTCGGCTACGGCATCGGCTCGTTCGTCAGCGGCTCGGTCGGCTACAACACGGCCGAAATGGCCCATACGAAGATCATTTTCGAGTTCGGCGTCATTGGCGCCACGTTTTATTTCGGCTTCATCCTCTACTGCATTTTCAGTTCGCGGGCGCCGCTGCCCCTGCGTATCGCGCTCATGACGGCGTACTTCATGAATGGCGCGTACTCGCCCTGGATCATCGGGCTGATCTGCAGCGTCCTGCTCTGGCCGCGCCAGGACCGTGTCGCCACGGAGCAGGACAAACCTGCCGCGCGCCGAACCCTGGCGCCGCAATTTGCCGGGAGCCGACCGTGATTGCCGTACTGCTCACCATTTCCGCGGTGTGCCTGCTGGTTGCACTGCATCCGTTCACCACCTATCCGCTGTCGCTGCTGCTCATTCGCGCTGTGCAGCGCAGGGGAGCCAGGGCCCGCGACGCCAAAGGCAGGGAGGCGCAGGCATGAA
>DASTRD010000160.1:0-6852 GCA_035761425.1 Povalibacter sp. | reverse complement strand
TGATCTCTTGCGTGGTCCATTGGGCCGCGCGCTCGGGCTGCGTCATGCACCGGAATTGCGGTTCGTCCAGGACGAACTCATCGAGAATGGTGCGCGTCTGTCCGCGTTGATCAATAAAGCGGTCAGGGACGATACCGAACGGCACGTCGAGGATTCCGGACAGCCGCCCACCGAGCGCGATCCGGACTGACGATGTCGAAGCCGCGGCGCTCTCAGCGCGATGTCGACGGCATTCTGCTGCTCGACAAGCCCCTTGGCGTCTCATCGAACGCGGCGCTGCAACAAGCCAGGGCGATTTTCGGAGCCCGCAAGGCGGGTCATGCGGGGAGCCTCGACCCTCTCGCGTCCGGGCTGCTGCCTGTGTGCTTCGGACAGGCCACAAAGGTGTGCGGCCGGCTGCTGGATGCCGGCAAGTCGTATCTGGTGGACGTCCAGCTCGGTGCACGGACCGAATCCCTGGACGGCGAGACCGAAGTGGTCGCGCGTGCCCCCATCCCGACGCTCACCCATGCATCCGTGGATGTCGTACTGGCGAGTTTCCTGGGGGAACAGGAGCAGGTGCCGCCCATGCATTCCGCCCTGAAGCATCAGGGAAAGCGGCTGTACGAGCTGGCGCGCCGCGGCGAATCAGTCGACCGCGCCGCCCGGCGCATCGTGATTCATGCGATCGAGCGACGTGAGCTGCTGGCGGACCGCCTGATTTTCGAAGTTCGTTGTTCCAAAGGCACTTACATCCGCTCGCTGGCAGCGGACATTGCGGACCGGCTGGGTACGCTGGGGTATCTGGCAGGCCTGCGGCGCCTGAGCGTGGATCCCTTCGAAGGGCACCCAATGAGGACTCTGGAACAGCTGGCTGCTGCCCGGCAGCAGGGAAATGAGGTGCTCGACGCCCTCTTGCTGAGCGCAGATATCGCTTTTGCGGACCTCACCAAGGTGGTGCTCGACCGTGAGGCGAGCGACCGGCTGCTGCTGGGGCAGTCAGCCCCGGCAGGCTGGACCGGCGCCGCAGGGCAGACATTGCGGGCCTACGACGATGCAGGCCGGTTCCTCGGTCTGGTTAAGGGTTTGGCCGACCAGCGGGTCCAGCCGGTGCGGCTGTTCGTGCCTGCGGCGGATGCCCTGTGAAGCGATGCGCCGTGAAGCAGGTTTTGCGGCATTTCTGCTCGTGTAGGCCCCGGATTTACCGCATGTTTGCTTGAGATCGTCCGGTTCGCGCGAGTAGAATGCGCGGCTTCTTAAAGCGGCCCCAAATTGAACTGAAATTCAGGACTTACGCAGATGTCACTGTCGACCGAGCAGAAAGCAGGAATCCTTGAACAGTATCGTCGTAACGCCAACGACACCGGATCACCCGAAGTGCAGATAGCGCTGCTGTCGGCACGCATCAGTGAACTCGGCGACCACTTCTCTGCTCACAAGCGCGACCATGCTTCGCGCCGCGGCCTGCTCAAGATGGTCAACCAGCGCCGCAAGCTTCTCGATTATCTCAAGAGCAACGCGCCCGATCGTTATCAGACGATCGTATCCAGCCTCGGTCTGCGCCGCTGATCGCGGCTGACGGACGACGCTGCATGCGCTCGCTCCGTATTTCCCAAGTCTCCTCTCAAATTCATTCCGCCGACTGGTAGGAAGCATCGTGAGCGCAATCAAGAAAACTTTCAGCTACGGCCAGCATCAGGTCACCATCGAAACGGGCGAAATGGCCCGGCAGGCCGACGGTGCCGTACTGGTCAGCATGGGCGACACGGTCGTCCTGGTCACGGCAGTGGCACGCAAGCAGGCGGATCCAAACAAGGACTTCTTCCCGCTGACCGTCAACTACGTTGAAAAGACCTACGCTGCGGGACGCATTCCCGGCGGGTTCTTCAAGCGCGAAGGGCGTCCTTCGGAAAAGGAAACGCTGACTTCGCGCCTCATCGATCGTCCCATCCGTCCGCTGTTCCCCGAAGGCTTCTTCAATGAAGTGCAGGTCGTGGCAACGGTCGTTTCCGTCAACCCAGACATCGATCCGGACATCCCCGCGATGCTGGGTGCATCTGCCGCACTGGCACTGTCAGGCGTCCCGTTCCAGGGTCCGATCGGCGCGGCTCGCGTCGGCTACATCGACGGTCAGTACGTTCTCAATCCTTCCAACAGCCAGCTCAAGACTTCCAAGCTCGATCTCGTGGTCGCCGGCACCGCCGAGGCAGTACTGATGGTCGAATCCGAAGCTCAACAGCTGCCTGAGGACGTGATGCTGGGTGCCGTGGTGTTCGGTCACGAACAACAGCAGGTCGCAATCAAGGTCATCAACGAGCTGAAGGCCCAGGCCGGCAAGCCAGCCTGGAAGTGGGAGGCCCCGCCGGCGAATGCTGCGCTGGAATCGGCCGTTGCCGGCGCTGCCGAGGCTGCGCTCTCCGACGCCTACAAGGTCATCGAAAAGCAGGCGCGTCAGCAGCGCGTTGCTGAAGCCAAGGCAGCAGCCCTCGTGGCGTTGTCGTCAGGCGATGCACCGGCATTCCCCGCCGATGCCGTCAGCAAGGAACTGGCCAATCTCGAATATCGCATCGTGCGCGCCCGCGTCATTGCAGCCGAGCCCCGCATCGATGGTCGCGACACCAAGACGGTGCGTCCGATTTCAATCCGTACCGGCGTGCTGCCGCGTACGCACGGCTCTGCGCTGTTCACGCGTGGCGAAACCCAGGCACTCGTGGTCACGACGCTCGGCACCGGCCGCGATGCGCAGATCATCGACGCGCTTGCCGGCGAGCGTAAAGAGCCGTTCATGCTGCACTACAACTTCCCGCCGTTCAGCGTCGGCGAGACCGGCATGATCGGTTCGCCGAAGCGCCGCGAAATCGGCCATGGCAATCTGGCCCGCCGCGGTATCTGGGCGGTGATGCCGGACATGACGAGCTTCCCGTACGTCATCCGCGTCGTTTCTGAAATTCTCGAGTCCAACGGCTCGAGCTCCATGGCCAGTGTGTGCGGCACCAGCCTCGCGCTGATGGATGCCGGTGTGCCGATCAAGGCCGCTGTTGCCGGCGTGGCGATGGGCCTGGTGAAGGAGGGCGACAAGTTCCAGGTGCTCACCGACATCCTGGGTGACGAAGATCACCTGGGCGACATGGACTTCAAGGTTGCAGGCAGCCGCACGGGCGTCACCGCGCTGCAGATGGACATCAAGATCAACGGCATCACCAAGGAAATCATGCAGGTCGCGCTCGAGCAGGCGAAAGCCGGCCGTCTGCACATCCTGGATCAGATGGACAAGGTCATTTCCTCGCCACGCGCCAAGATGTCCGAATGGGCGCCGTCCATCATCACCATCAAGATCGATCCGGAGAAGATCCGCGAAGTCATCGGCAAGGGTGGTGCGGTCATTCGTGCCATCACCGAAGAGACCGGCACGTCGATCGACATCGAGAATGACGGCACGGTCAAGATTGCATCTGTCGACGGCGCGTCGGGCCGCGAAGCTCAGCGTCGCATCGAGCTGATCACCGCAGAAGTCGAAGTCGGCCGGATCTATGAAGGCCGTGTCGCACGTCTGATGGATTTCGGCGCCTTTGTGACCATTCTGCCGGGCAAGGATGGCCTGGTGCACATCTCGCAGATCTCCAACGAGCGCGTCGAGCGCGTCAGCGACAAGCTGAAGGAAGGCGACGTGATTCGCGTCAAGGTGCTCGAAGTCGATCGCCAGGGCCGTGTGCGCCTGAGCATGCGCGACGTCGAATCCACCTGATTCGCGCTGCGTTGAAAAAACGAAGGCGCCGTCAGCAATGACGGCGCCTTTTTTGTTGAGCGATCAAAAGCGAGGTCCTGCGAAGCGCAACCGAAAGGTCGGAGTTGCAGATGACTGGCCGCTCGCCGTGTTGACGGGTTGTCGTGTGCGCCTTCGCCGCGGCTTCCTGCCTTCACACCCGCCGTTCGTGCGGCTCGTCACCCGAATCGTCTTCGCGTTCCCGGGCGCGGTTGCCTGAAGTGGCCGCATTGGTCATCGCCCGGAACATCTCTTCCTGAAATGAATGCCAGCGTTCCAGATTCTTCTGTGTCAGCGCGGCGATGGAATCGTAAGCCTCGCTGCCCATGGTTCCACGCATGGTGTCGCGCATCTGTTGCTGCTGGTTCGCGAGAACCTTGAGACTCTGTTCGAGATAGTTGCCGACGAACCCCTGCATAGCGCTGCCATAGGAGCGGATGACCTGCGAGAGAAAATCCTGACTCATGAGGGGCTCGCCGGTATGTTCCTGTTCGGCGATCACCTGAAGCAGGATCGAGCGGGTGATGTCTTCCTGGGATTTCTTGTCGATGACGACAAAGTCGACCTTGTCCATGACCAGCCGGCGAATGTCGGCCAGTGTGATGTAGCGGCTTTCCACCGTGTCGTAGAGACGGCGGTTCGGATACTTCTTGATGACTCTCGGCTCGATCATGGACGCTCCCTTAAGTCGGTTGGGAAGCCAGGAACCGGTCGTATTTCAAGGTCGCGGTCATAGTAACGCCAACCCGCGCCGCTTGCCCACGGGGACCTTGCACTCAGGCAGGGGGATCGGGAGTGTCCAGCGGTCGAGCCCGAACGTTACTTGGCGCATCGAGTCTCCAGTGTTCGATGGCCCACGCCCACAGCGCATCCAGTGATGCCCGGCGCAGGACGGCGGGCGGTTCCTGCCGCAGAAATCTCAACGCACGCCACAGCTCCTGCCGGGGCTGCTGCAGATCCACGCTGCCGGCACCCGCCGATTTCGAGAGTTTGACTCCCTTGTCGTCCGTGGCTACCGGCACATGTGCGTACGCTGGATTCGGCAGTCCCAATGCTTTCTGCAGCAGCAGTTGGCGCGGAGTGCTGGTGAGCAGATCGGCACCGCGTACGACGTGCGTAATGCCCTGGTCCGCGTCGTCGACCACGACGGCCAGCTGATAGGCGAACAGACCGTCGCGCCGCCGTACCACGAAGTCGCCGACGTCGGCGGCAACATTGATCGTGACCTGGCCCTGAATCGCATCGGTGAAACTCACCGGCTCGTCAGGCACGCGGAATCGCCAGGCGATGTCCCGATCGCTGGCCCGTACGCCGTTGCGACACCAACCGGGATACCGCAGCTCTTCGCCTGTGGCGGCAGGAGATGCGGCCTGGATTTCCGCACGACTGCAGGAACAGGGATACGCCAGGCCCAGCACCCGCAGGCGTTCCAGGGCTTGATCATACAGGGCAGTGCGCGCGCTCTGGCGCACAGGCGTCTGGTCCCAGCGAAACCCGAAGGCATGCAAGGCCTCGAGAATGCTCTCGACGCTACCGGGGACTTCACGCACGGAATCGACGTCCTCGACGCGGATCAGCCATTCGCCGTTGACATGGCGCGCGTCCAGATAGCTGGCAACTGCGGCTACCAGCGATCCGAAATGGAGATGACCCGTAGGAGAGGGGGCGAAGCGGCCGCGGTACGGCGGCGATGGGTGACCGGACGACTGGCTGGCGAACGGCGGCTGATGAGGATTCAGAAGATCGAAACCTCTTGCTGGGACGGCATTGCCGTTCGTCGTAGCTCGTGGTCGGTAGCGGCCAGGAATCAGTGGCCGCTACCCGGCAGACCCTTATCGGTAGCGATCGTCCCGATCGCCGTACTGCTTCTCCCGGCGTTCGCGGCGTTCCTGCGCCTCGATGGAGAGCGTCGCCACCGGGCGGGCTTCCAGACGCTTGACGCCGATTTCCTCGCCGGTCTCATTGCAGTAGCCGTAGCTGCCGTCTTCGATCCGCTTGAGCGCTTCATCGATCTTGCGGATCAGCTTGCGCTCGCGATCGCGGGTACGCAGTTCCAGACTGAATTCGGATTCCTGCGTGGCGCGATCATTGGGATCGGGGAAGTTGGCTGCTTCATCCTTCATGTGCAGTACGGTGCGATCCACTTCCTGCATCAGGTCGCGTTTCCACGTCTCCAGGATGTTGCGGAAGTGATCGAGCTGTTCCTTGCTCATGTACTGCTCGCCGCGCCGGGCGATGTAGGGCTTTACGTTGCGCGGACCCGCCAGCAGGCTGGTGTTGAGCGAGTCCTGGCCATCGGCCTCATCGTCATTGCCGGTCTGGTCAACATCGAGCGAACGAACAGTTCGTACGGGCATCGGATCTTTGGGTCTGGATTCGGCTGCGGGCCTGGCGGGTGCCGCTTTGGGTGCCGCCACGGTTGCCGCTGGTTTCGCCGGCTTGACAGCAGTGGCTGCGGCTGGCGCTTTGGTCGCTGCCTGTCTGGCAGAAGCGGCGGACTTCGCGGCGGGTTTGGCACTCGCAGCTGCTTTGCTGCGTACCGATGCGGCGGGCTTCCTGGCAGGCGCAGCCTTCTTTGCTGGAGCAGCTTTCCTGACGGCCGGCTTCTTGGCCTTGGTCGTCTTGGCGGCTGGTTTTTTCGCGGCCATCTGATGCCTCCACTACCGCGGAATCCAAGGTTCGCGCGGGCCGATTACGAAGTCGATTTCGGACAAGGGCGGCGATTATACAGACGCGCAAGAGAAGCAAAAGACCTCATTTTTCAGGGCTGTCCGGCCGTCGGAAAAAGGCATCCGGAGCCGGCGACGGACCCGGCTGTCGTGTCGATACCGGGCGACAGTCGAGCGCTTTGCCGGAGGTTTTTTGGGGCTGCGTGCTCTGGGTCTATTCCGTACACTACGCCGCCAACGATTCAACCAACCGGATTCTTGCTTTCGGGAAACGGTTCCTTCATCGACACGTCTGAACGTTGCCCGCAGGGGCGAAGCAGCGTTCGCGTCGTCCGTTCGGGAGTGCGATGCGACTCAACAAGATCAAGCTGGCGGGATTCAAATCCTTCGTCGATCCCACAGCGGTCAGCCTGCCGGGCAACCTCATCGGCGTCGTCGGCC
>DASTRD010000159.1:0-13911 GCA_035761425.1 Povalibacter sp. | reverse complement strand
CAATTCGTTCAGCCAGCGCCAGATCGCAACGTTGTACGATGAACTCAATCAGTACCACGTCGTCATGGAACTGGATCCGAAATACACCCAGAGCCCGACAGTGCTGCAGGACGTGTACGTCATCGCAAACGATGGACGTCGCGTGCCTCTGTCCGCGTTCAGCAGTTATCACTACAGCGTCGCGCCGGATCGCATCCGGCACAATGGACCCTTTGCATCGGTGCGCGTGTCATTCGGTCTGGCAACAGACGTGACGTTCAATCAGGCAGCTCAGGCCATCGATGCTGCGCTGGCGAAGCTCATGTTGCCCACGGATGTGCAGACGCGCTTTGAGGGTCAGGGTCGCGTGTCGCAGGCGGTTGAGCAGAATCAGGTGTGGCTGATCGTCGGCGTGCTGCTTACGGTCTATCTGCTGCTGGGTGTGCTCTACGAGAGCCTGCTGCATCCGCTCACCATTCTGTCCGCCTTGCCGTGCGCGGGACTCGGTGCCTTGCTCGCCCTGTGGTTGCTGCACATCGAATTCAGTCTCATCGCACTGCTCGGTGTGTTCCTGCTGGTCGGACTCGTCATGAAGAGCACGATCCTGATGGTGGATTTCGCGCTCTCGGCGCAGCGCCGCGAGGGGCTCGGCGTCGAAGAGGCGATCCGCCGTGCTGCGGCGCTGCGCCTGAGGCCCATCCTCATGACCAGTACCGCCGCGATGCTGGGTGCACTGCCGTTGATGCTGGCGATGGGCGAGGGCGCGGAAATGCGTCGCCCGCTCGGTGTCACGATTGCAGGTGGATTGCTGCTGAGTCAGCTGCTCACCCTGTACGTCACGCCAGTGGCTTTCGTGTACTTCAGCAGAATGAAGCTGGTTCGGCGCTGGCCATTGTCCATGGGCACGCGCAGCAGAGCAGGCGGAGAGGTTGAGGCCGGAGGATGACGGAGACGGTTGGTCGTTGACGGTCAGAGAGGGAAGCCGATCAACCGCCAACCATCAATCGCTTTCCGCCATTGCCAATACTGCCTGCAGCGAGGGTCGCAGACGTCGCAGTTCCTCTAGATGCGTTGCCGACAGGGAGTCCAGAATTTTCGTCGCCTTGGCGGTCAGCGACAGCAATACGCGCCGCCGGTCGGTTTCATCCGTGGTGCGGCGGATCAATCCCGATTCGGTAAGACGATCGACCAGTTCCACCGTACTGTGGTGGCGGATACGCAGCCGTTCGGCGAGCGTCCCCAGATTCGCATTGCCGTCGATCATCAGGCCCCGCACGGCCAGCAGCGCCTGATGCTGCTGCGGCGTCAGCCCGGCATTGCGTGCGGCCTGTTCGCTGAACTCCATGAATGAGCGGATCGCGTAGCGGAAATCGGCAAGCTGGCGATATTCGGCGTCGTTGAGGCGGCGTTGCGGGCGCGGCGCGCCCGACCTGGCTGTGCTGGTCATGCAATGGGATCCGTCGTCAAAAATGTATCGTGATACGATATGAAGTCCGGTGCCCACGGCGCCCAGCTTCATTGCGTTTATACCCCATGTCTGTCGATCGCCATCAGGATTCAGGTCCGGCGCACGCCGGCCGCGGCCGTTTCGCCGCCGGCTCTCAGGTCAATCAGCGCCTTGGCGATTTTCGTGTCAGCCCGCGCGTACTCATGCTCATGGCGATGGCTGTCGTGGCAGGGGTGTGCGGTGTACTGGCGGCCTGGGTTCTGTTGAAACTCATCGCACTGACGACCAATCTCGCCTGGTTCGGCGAATGGTCGTTCGCCTCACGCAGCATTGCAGATTCGCACATCGGACTGCTCGGGCTGTTCATGCCGGCCATCGGTGGCCTGGTGATCGGGCTCATGGCGCGGTATGGGTCGGAGAAGATCCGCGGTCACGGCATTCCGGAGGCCATTGAAGCCATCCTGATCGGCGGCAGTCGCATCCAGCCGAAGGTTGCATTGCTCAAGCCCTTGTCATCGGCCATTTCCATCGGCACAGGCGGCCCATTCGGCGCCGAAGGTCCGATCATCATGACAGGCGGCGCGCTCGGTTCCCTGTTCGCGCAGCTCTTTCATCTGACGGCGGTCGAACGCAAGACATTGCTGGTGGCGGGCGCCGCGGCAGGCATGACGGGCATCTTCGGCACGCCGGTGGCGGCGATTCTTCTGGCTGTGGAGCTGCTGCTGTTCGAATGGCGGCCGCGCAGTTTTCTGCCCGTTGCCATGGCGGCCATCGTCGCGGCGACACTGCGAGTAACCCTGTTTCCGGCCGGCCCGTTGTTTCCCTGCGATGCAGCGGTGGAGATGTCGCTGTCTGCGACCGGCTCGTGGCTGGCGATCGGAATCATGTGCGGGCTCGGATCGGCGCTGCTGACGGCGCTCGTATACGGCACGGAAGATCTGTTCGCCAAACTGCCGGTGCACTGGATGTGGTGGCCGATGCTGGGCGGACTGATCGTCGGTGCAGGCGGCCTGATCGAACCCCAGGCGCTGGGTGTGGGCTACGACATGATCGAGGCCTTGCTGCGCAATGACCTCGCGCTGCACGCGCTGCTGGTATTGCTCGTCGTGAAAGCACTGGTCTGGTCGGTCGCGCTGGGATCCGGCACATCCGGCGGCGTACTGGCCCCACTGCTCATCATCGGGGGCGCGCTGGGCGCGGTGGTTGGCGTTCTGTTCGCGCCGGAGCACGCAGCGCTTTATGCACTGCTCGGAATGGCATCGATGATGGGCGGCACCATGCGGTCGCCGCTGACCGCGAGCATCTTCGCGCTCGAGCTGACCGGCGACTGGCAGGCGTTGCTGCCGCTCATTGCTGCGTGCACGGCTGCCCATGCCGTGACGGTGCTGATTCTCAATCGTTCGATTCTCACAGAGCGCATTGCGCGGCGCGGCCATCACATCTTCCGCGAGTATGGTATCGATCCGTTCGAAACCACTCGTGTCAGCGACATCATGGTGTCAGCAGTCGACACGCTCTCATCCACGCTCAGGGTGAAGGATGCCGTCAGCTTCTTCACCGTCGATGAACACCGGCACAAGACGTATCCGGTCATCGATGAGCGCCGCCGCCTCGTGGGCATGATTTCGCGAGCGGACATCCTGCGCTGGACCGTCGAAGACGATGTGCCCGATGTCCCGCTGGGTGAAGTCGTCGCGGAGCGCGAAGTCGTGACAGGGCAGGCGGATGAACTCGTTGCCGTGCTGGCCGATCGCATGGCCCGGGCGGACGTGGGCCGTGTCCCGATCGTCAACAGCGAAGGGCTGCTGATCGGTCTGGTCGCCCGCAAGGACCTGCTGCACGCGCGCGCCCGGCTCATGCCTCAGGAATCGGATCGGGCAGCACCGCTGCGGGAACGATTCACCTGAGGACCGTTGGCTGTTGACCGTTGACGGCCGAAGAGGCTGGCGCCGGCCTGCCGCTTGCCCCTCGGCATCCCGGGATTTCCCCTACCCCCGGACTCAGGGATGTGCGGCAGTGCGCACTTCCCGCGCAGCTTCGTCAAGTTTTCGGCCCAGGACCCGCTAATCCCGCTATAGGCGATGCGCCTTTACGGGGGTGGTGTGTTCTCTGTTCTCAGAAAGGCCCGGCAGGATGGGCTGCGTGCGGGTGTAGTGCTCGGCGACGGCAGCCTTGCGCTTGCAGTTGTGCGCCGTCCTGCGACCGGCAAGCCCGAGCTGGTGGAAAGCCTGCGACAGCCGCTGGATGCCGATGTGCAGGTCTGCCTGCGGACCACTCTCGACAAGCTGGGCCTCAAGCGCACGCGTACCTGTGCGGTCCTCGACTCGACCGAATATCAGGTCGTCCAGGTCGAAGCGCCTGAAGTCCTGCCTTCCGAACTGCGCGCGGCCATCCGCTGGCGACTGCGCGATGCAATCGGCTTCAACGTCGACGAAGCCGCCATCGACATCTTCGAGATTCCAGAACCGGCACGTCGCACCCCGCAGAAGATGCTGTTCGCCGTCGCTGCCCGCGATACGGCGGTGCAACGCGTCGTCGGCGCACTCAAGCCGGCTGCACGCGGGTTCGACGCCATCGACGTACCCGAGTTGTGCCTGCGCAATATTGCGGCGCTGCTGCCGCAGGATCAGAAGGGTGTCGCACTGCTCGCGCTGAACGATCAGTTCGTGCAGCTCGTCATCACCCGGCAGAACGTTCTGTATGTCACGCGTCGCATCGATCTGCGTCGCGGTCTTTCCATGGAGGGTGACAGCAGTATCGACGCCGCAGCGCTGGCGCTCGAGCTGCAGCGTTCGCTCGACTACTACGAAAGCCATTTCGATCAGACGCCGATCGGCGATCTCATCATCGCTCCCCCGCATGCACAAGCCGAATCTCTTGCCGCGGCACTGCGTGCAGAAGTCAGCCTGCGGGTGAACCTGCTCGATGTGCGTGAGCACTGCGTCGTGGCGCGCAGCGGCGACGTTCTGAGCGACTGGTCATCGCTCATGGCCCTGGGCGCGGCATTGCGCCAGGACGCGACGGGGCCGTAACCGTGTACCAGCAGATCAATCTGTATCAGCCGGTCCTGGCCGACACGCAGCAGAAGCTGTCGGCGACCACGTTGGCCGCGGCCGCGGGAATTCTGCTCACCGTGCTGGCCGGTCTGACGGTGCAGGCGCAGATTCGCGTGCGACATCTGCAGACCGAAGTCGACGGCGTACGTACCGAAGTCGAACAGCGTCAGCAGGAACTCGAAGAGCGTCTTGCTGAAAACAACGGAACAGAAGATCCCCGCACACGTGCCGTGCAGCTTGCCGCGTCGCTGGAACAGCGCAAACGTGCGCTCGACATGCTCAGGCGAGGCGCTGCCGGTCAGGCGACCGGTTTCGCCGGACGCATGGAGGCGCTGGCCCGACGCCACGTCGATGGTCTGTGGATCGATCACATGACCCTCTCGGGTGTGAACGGTTCGATGAGCCTGGCGGGAGTGGCACTCGATCCGACCTTCGTACCGGCGTACCTGCACACCCTTGCGCAGGAACAGATCCTGAGCGGCACGCGCTTCGATGAGTTCATCATCGAGCGCCCGGATGCATTGAAGGACGCAGAAGGCGCAACCGCCGATGCAACCGCAGTGGCTTCCCTGCCGCACGGCGCTGTGCGGTTCCGCGCCGGCAATCGCGAGTTGCTCCGTGACGGGGAGGACCCGTCATGAAGCTTCCCGAAAACTGGCGCCGCGCCGCGGTGCGTTTCAATCAGATGTCCGTGCGCGAACGCCTGCTCATCGCTGCGGCGACGCTCGGCGTGCTCGTCATGCTGTGGACCGTCGCGATCATGGATCCGCTGCACGCACGCGAGCGCATGCTGCGGGATGAGATGACGAGTCTGCAGGACTCGCTGGCCAATGGAACATCAGCGGACGGTGTGCAGGGCGATGCGCTGCGCAACGAGGAGGCGCTGGCGCGAATCGAAACACTGAATGTCGAACTTGGGCGGATCGATACCGAGCTGGCCTCCAAGTCAGCGGGACTCATCCCGCCGGAGCGCATGGTGCAGGCCATTCAGGATGTTTTGCGGCATCAGCGAGGCCTGAAGCTGATCAGTCTGCACAACCAGCCGATGGCGCCGCTGGTGCCGGCGGTACCGGCTGATCCGAATGCTGCGACGAGCGATGCCGACGGCAATGCCGAGCCGGCCGCACCTGTCGTGGATCATGGTCCCTTCGTTCATCCCGTGGAGCTGATCGTCGAGGGCAGCTATCTCGACGTGCTGCGCTATCTGCAGGCGCTGGAAGCTTCGCCCTGGCGCTTCTACTGGAAGGTGCTGGAACTGCGGACCGAGCGCTATCCGATCAACCGCGTGCGAATCGAGCTGACGACGCTGAGCATGGATAAGGAATGGGTGGGGGTATGAAAGAGTCCGAACAGATGATCCGCATTCTGCGTGCACGTCACGTCAGCGTGCCGTTGCTGGCGCTGATGGCGGTCGCGACCACTTCGCGGGCCGACACGCTGCGCGATCCGACCCAGCCTGCCAATGTGCGCAGTGCTCCCGAAACCATGGCTGGTGCCCTGAAGGTCGAAGCCATTTTCCTGAGCGGCGAGCGTCGCGTCGCGATCGTCAACGGACGATTGCTGCGTCAGGGCGAACGGCTGGGCGGCGCCGTCATCGATGAGATCCACGCCGACAGCATCCGTTATACGCGCGATGGCGTATCGCATGTGGCGAGACTGCCGAAATCCGCCATGACGGTCCGTTCCGACGTCGCGACCGGGAGCGGATCATGAAGACCTCGAGATGTGGCTGCGCAATCCGCCGCTGGCGAATGTCCATCGCTGCCTCACTGGGATTGATTGCGGCATCTGCGCTCTGGCTCTCCCCCGTGCATGCGCAGGAAGCGCAGATGAAGACGGCGCCAGAACCGCGCTTTGACGTCAATGTGGAGAATGCGCCCGCACGCGCCTTCTTTCAGGGACTGGTGGAGGGGACGCCGTACAACATCATGGTCCACCCGAAGGTCAGCGGAACCGTCTCGCTGTCGCTCAAACGTGTGACGCTGCACGAGGTCCTCGATGCAGTGCGCGATCTGTATGGCTATGACTATCGCCGCGTATCGTCGGGCTACATGGTCCTGCCGGCGGCGGTGCAGACTCGTGTCTTTCAGCTCAACTATCTGGACCTCGAACGTCTCGGTGCTTCACGGACCCGCATCAGCTCCGGTCAGGTCAGTCAGCGCGACAACGACACTTCCTCCGGCAGCGCCGGTGACAGCAGCGCTCAAGGCAACGGCAATGGCGGCAGCACCATCACCGGCACATCCGTAGTCACGCAGAGCGACACCGATTTCTGGAAGGAGATCGAAGCCAACCTGATTGCCATGCTGGGCGGCCCGGACGCGCCGGATCGTCGCGTGGTCATCAATCGCCAGTCCGGCGTCATCGTGGCGCGCGGTACGGCCGATGAACTGCGCGACATCGAGGAATATCTCCAGACCACCGAAAAGACGGTGACGCGTCAGGTCGTGCTGGAGGCCAAGATCGTGGAGGTCGAACTCAACGATGCCTATCAGGCAGGTATCAACTGGGCTGCCGTCATGCACGATGGCAACAAGCAGTACACCATCGGTCAGTCGCAGCCGCCGAACGGCTTCGCCGGAGATCCGCTGCAGCCCCAGGGAACGCAGGTGCCGGTGGTCCCCGGCAATCCGATCAATGGGTTCATCACGAATGCGCTGGGTGGCGCGATCACGCTCGCCGTCGACATGACGGACTTCAATGCGTTCATTCAGTTGCTCGGCTCCCAGGGACGCACGCGCGTGCTGTCGAGCCCCCGCGTGTCCACGCTGCACAACCAGAAGGCCATCATCAAGGCGGGTACGGACGAATTCTTCGTGACCGGCGTGCACAGCGACACAACGACCGGCACGGCAACCACGACCACGGTGGAATATGAACTGACGCCGTTCTTTTCCGGTGTGGCGCTCGATGTGACGCCGCAGATCAGCGAAGAAGGCCGCGTGCTGCTGCACATCCACCCGACCATCAGCGACGTGACCGACCAGCGCAAGACGCTCTCGGTCCGCGGCGCCGTGGATGTGCTGCCGCTGGCGCTGAGCCAGGTGCGCGAGTCGGACACCATCGTCAAGGCCATGAGCGGGCAGGTGATCGTGATTGGCGGACTGATGCGCGAGACGCGCAAGCGCAACCAGTACAAGACACCGGTGCTCGGCGACGTGCCGGGTCTCGGCCGCCTGTTCCGCAGCGACCAGGACCAGACTCGCACCACCGAACTGGTCATTCTGCTGCGCCCGCTGGTGGTTTCCGACGATCCGGCACAGTGGAAACCGCTGGTGGACGAGCCCATGCAGCGGCTCGATGAAATGGCGAAACAGGGCAAGCTCCAGTAGGGCGCATCCATGAGCGATCTGCGCAAGAAAAAACTGCGGCTCGGTGAATTGCTGGTCGAGAAAGCCATCATCACCGAAGAACAGCTGTCGCAGGCACTGGCGGAACAGAAGCGCAGCGGTCGCAAGCTTGGCCGCGTGCTGACCGACCTCAATCTGGTGCGCGAAGAGAAGCTGCACGAGGTGCTGGCGCAGAGCCTGCAGATTCCATTCATCGACGTGCGTCAGCTCACGCTGGATCAGGCGGTCGTGCGCCTGCTTCCTGAAGTGCAGGCGCGGCGCTTCCGTGCCCTGGTTCTGCAATCGGACGCGCGCGGCCTGCTCATCGGTATGGCCGATCCGACGGATCTGGTCGCCTATGACGATCTGGCCAATCGCCTGAAGCAGCCGCTGCGGGTGGCGCTGGTGCGCGAGGCGGACCTGCTCAAGACGATGGATGTGGTTTATCGCCGCACCGACGAAATTGCCTCCATTGCACAGGAAGTGCGCGAGGAACTGCGTCAGGGCGACATCGATCTGGATCAGCTCAGTGCCGATGAAAGCGCCGCGGACGCGCCCATCATCCGCATGATCCAGACCATGTTTCAGGACGCGGTGCAGGTACACGCCTCCGACGTGCACATCGAGCCGGGCGAGAGTGCCTTGCGCATCCGCATGCGCGTCGACGGTTCGCTGCAGGAACAGAAGATCGAAGGCCGTCGCGTGGCGAGCGCGCTGGTGACGCGACTGAAGCTGATGAGCGGCCTCGACATTGCGGAGAAGCGCCTGCCGCAGGACGGCCGTTTTTCGCTGAAGGTGAAGGACAAGTCCATCGACGTGCGTATGTCGACCATGCCGACCCAGCACGGCGAATCGGTGGTGCTGCGACTGCTCGATCAGTCGGCAAGCCTGATGACGCTCGATCAGCTCGGCATGAAACCCGCAATGCTGGATCGTTTCCGGGATCTGATCAGCCGCAGTGCCGGTATGGTGCTGGTCACGGGCCCGACTGGCAGCGGCAAGACCACGACGCTGTATTCGGCGCTCAATTTTCTCAATCAGGCCGATACCAAGATCATCACTGTCGAAGATCCCGTGGAATATCGTCTCGACCGCATCAATCAGGTGCAGGTCAATACGAAGATCGGTCTCGACTTTGCACGGGTGCTGCGCACGACGCTGCGCCAGGATCCGGACATCATTCTGGTCGGTGAAATGCGCGACCAGGAGACGGTGGACATCGGCCTGCGTGCCGCGATCACCGGCCATCTGGTGTTTTCGACCCTGCACACGATGAACGCGGTTGCGACCATCCATCGTCTGCTCGACATGGGAGCTGCGGGCTACATGATCGCCGCGGCCGTGCACGGCATCATCGCGCAACGGCTGGTGCGCAAGGTCTGCGACAACTGTGCGCAGCCGACCGAGCCGAATCCGCAACAGCGTGCCTGGCTGCAGGCGCAGTACCCGAACGGCAAGGTGCCGCAGATGAATTTCCAGATGGGTGTGGGCTGCACGTACTGCAATCTCACGGGTTACCGCGGCCGTACCGCCATCTACGAATTGCTGGAACTCGACCGTCCGCTGGCAGATGCCGTGCGTCGGGGCGATGCCATCGAGTTCGCGACGCTGGTGCGTCAGCGCCCGAGCTTCGTGCCACTGGCCAGCGCTGCGCTGGACCTCGTGACGATGGGCGTTACCAGCATCGCAGAGGCGATGGGCATCACCAACGGACTCGACGAAAGCGAATCGGAAGTGCCGCAGGTCCAGGCGATCTCCCAGGACGAAACCGACTCGCTGCTCGAGGACGTGCTGCGGGAGGCCCGCGCCTGATCGGCATCACGCTGACCAGTCGCGCACTGCATGCCGGTCTTTGCCTACACAGGTCGCTCACGCCGCGGCGAACTCTCCAGCGGTCTGATGGAAGGAGACTCGCCTGACAGCATTGCCGGGCGGCTGCTCGGCAACGGCATCACACCCATCGACATCAGGCCGGCGGCGCAGAAGCAGAACCAGGAACTCACCCGGCTGCTGCGCAGGCTGGGGATCGGTGCGCCCGGTATTGCCGATCTGGTGCTGTTCTCGCGCCAGATGTACACGATCACCAGGTCCGGCATCCCGTTGTTGCGCGGTATCCGCGGACTGGCGGCGTCGACCGCCAACGATGTGTTGCGCGAGGTGCTGGAAGATGTGCTGAGCAGCCTTGAAGGCGGCCGCGATCTCGCCGGCAGCCTGGCGCGCCACCCCGACATCTTCCCGACGCTGTACATCAGCATCATCCGGGTCGGCGAACAGACCGGTACGCTGGAAGCATCGTTCAAACGTCTGGCGGAGTACCTGGCGCAGGAACAGGACATCAAGGACCGCATCAAGACAGCGATGCGCTATCCCATCATCGTGCTGTGCACGATCGCAATCGCCATCGCGGTGCTCACGGTGTTCGTGCTGCCGAAGTTTGCGCCGTTGTTTCAGGCACTCGGCGACAACATCCCGATGCCGACACGCATTCTCATGGGGGTCTCGAAGTTCGCCCAACAGTACTGGTATCTGGTGCTGGGCATGCTGGCCGTCGCCTGGGTCGCGGCAAAGCAGTACGTGTCCACACCGGCCGGGAGAATGACGTGGGACAAGTGGAAACTGAAGCTGCCGGCCATCGGGCCGCTGCTGCATGAAGGCATTCTGGCTCGTGTGACACGCTCGCTGTCGATTTCGCTGAACGCCGGCATGCCCGTGATCCAGACACTGAAGATCATCGCCCAGTCGTCGGGCAACGAATACATGGCAGAACACATTGTGCGCATGCGCGATGCAGTGGAGCGTGGCGATCCCGTCAGCAGGGCGGCCGCATCGATCGGCATGTTCACTCCGCTGGTCGTTCAGATGATGGCTGTCGGTGAGGAGACCGGCGACCTGCCGGCATTGCTGGACGAAGTGGCTGACTTCTACGAGCGCGAAGTCGATTACAAGCTCAAGACCCTGAGTGCTGCCATCGAACCCATTCTGGTCATTGCTGTCGGCGCGATCGTCTGTGTCCTGGCGCTGGGGGTCATGCTGCCGATGTGGGAAATGATCGCGAGGGTCAACGCGGCAGCGGGATGACGCTGACGCCGACGGAATTCACAGGCTGTGGGTGTTTCCGATACACCCGGCTCCCGGCCACTCTCCGAAAGAGTGATCCATCTCTCCGTTGCCGACACAACAGACCGTGAACGCGATCACGCGACGGACGGGATCAGTGATCCGCCTCACGAGTCCTGCGTGTCGCTCTTTAGTCGCATGGATGGCGGGCCGTTAAGGGTTCAACGGTGGCGGGTGCCTCCGCTGGGTCCTATCAGAGGAAAATTTATGTCGAAATCAATTCAGCGCGGCTTCACGCTTATCGAGCTGGTGGTCGTGATCGTCATTCTGGGCATCCTTGCGGCGTTCGCGGTGCCGCGCTTCATGGGTCTCGAGACCGAGGCGCGCGTAGCCACCATGAACAGCCTGGTCGGCTCGATGAAAAGCTCGGCAGCGATGGCCCATGGAATCTGCATGGCAAGAGAGTGTGCGAATGGTGAAACGATTGCGCTGCCGAACGGCCAGTCGATGACCATGCGCTACGGCTATCCGGACAACGGCAGCATCGCCACCGGCCTGGAAGGGATCGACGGCTTTGCACTGAGTCAGACGAATCGGCGCTTCACCCGCAACGGGGCGCGTTCGACCAACTGCTGGGTGCAGTACAACCAGGCAACGAGCGCCACGGCTCCGCCGACGTACTCCTATGCCCAGGGCACGGTGAATGCGGGCAACAACCCGAAGACTGAGAAGCAGATGCTCGAGTATCTTCGTACGGTGTGCTGATTCGGTCGGACTGCTCACATGGCGGGGTACCGCTGCGGTACCCCGCCGTCCGCGAGACGAATCTCACGCTGGTAGCTCTCCATGCGGACTCCAGCGATTCCACTGCGCCGCCACCGCGGCTTTACTCTGGTCGAGCTGGTCACCTCGCTGGTGATTCTCGGCCTGCTCGCTGCCTACGCAGCGCCCCGGTTCTTCGACAATCAGCCATTTCAGGCGCGCGGCTATGCGGACGAACTGGCGCAGGCGCTGCGCCATGCACGCAAGGTTGCAATCAACAGCGAATGCCCCGTGCACGTCGTCATCACTGCGGTGGGCTACAGCCTCGCGCAACAGGCGAACAGCAACTGCACCGGTGCATGGACGACCGCGGTGCGCAGCGCTGACGGTTCCGTCGTCAGCGGCATCGCGCCGCCGGGTGTTGCACTGGCGCCGGCCGCCGTCATCGCTTTCGATCGGACCGGCTCGCCGGCAACGGCGACGGACCTGAGCGTTGACACGTTCACGATCAGCATTGCCGGCAACGGGCGCATTGCGGTGACGCCATGAAGCGCGCCCGAGGCATGACGCTGATCGAACTGGTCGTGGCCATCGCCATTATCGGGATCGCGGCGGCAACGCTCGTCGGTGTCCTCGCATCGACGTCGTCACGCAGTGGTGAAGCACTGGTGGCATCGCAGGCGACGCAGATCGCGGCGGCGTATTTCGATGAGGCCTTCGGTCAGCCGTACGCAAGCATCGCCAGTGTCAGTCATACGGGCGCGCGCGATCACAACGGCGTGCAGATTGCGGGACTGAGTTCATACGACGTGGACGTGGTGGTGGCGAACATCGCCAACTTCGGCCCGGCGAGCATCCAGGCCAGGCGCATCACCGTGACGGTGACGGACCCGCGCGGCGGCGTCACGACGCTGGTCGGCTACCGGACGAATCATCCATGACGCGGCGCGTCTGTGCAGGGTTCACGCTCATCGAGATGGTCGTGGCCATCGTGATCGGCGGCATCGTGATCGGTTTCGTGGCCATGTTCATGACGGCGCCTGTCGAAGCGTACTTCGCTCAGTCGCGCCGCACGGATCTGATTCAGGATCAGAGCGAAGCAACGCGTCAGCTGCGCGAGGATCTGCAGCATGCGCTGCCCAACAGCGTGCGGATTCGTGTGTCGGGAACGCGCGCGATCGTGGAGATGCTCAGAGTCGAGAACGACGTCTTCTACAACGCCGATGGAGAAGCCGGCAGCGCCGATGTGCGCGAACTGAAGGTGGGCAGTCCCGACGAGAAGTTCGCCGTGTTTCCGCAGTTCACGGCTTCCCCCGGTAGCTGGTACGCAGTCGTCGGCAACACCGGCACCGGTACGACGTCGGCCTACAGATTTTCTGCTTCAGCCACCAGTGGCGTGATCGCGGCACTCGCCAATACATCCGCGCAGGATGCTGCGAACCGCGAGACCCAGCTTCAGTTGGCCAGTGCGTTCAGATTTCCGGCCACAGGTTCCGCGGCCAGGCGACTGTTCCTGGTATCCGGCCCCGTGACCTACATCTGCAATTCCGCCGGCAACGTGGCGGCGCTGCGTCGTTACAGCGGCTATCCGATCACCCAGAACATCCCCACCAGTGAGAGTTCGGCCCAGCTCGCCGGTGCCGCCAGTGATCTGGTCGTGGATAACGTTGCTTCATGCAGCGTGCGCTGTTGGGTCGGGACTGCCCCATGCCAGGGCGCATTGATTGTCGATATGTCGCTGCGTCGCACCGCGGGCAGCGGCAATGAAACCGCGCGGGTCTTTGCCCAGATCCCACTGGATGATCGCTCATGATCGGCCGACGTCGAATGGTACGCGGCCAGCATGGCTTCGCACTGGTTGCCGCGCTGTTCCTGCTGATCGTCGTCGCAGCGCTGGGTCTGTTCGCAATGCGTTCGGGGATCGCCCAGCAGGGCGCCATCAATACCGATCTGCTGAGGGCGCGCGTCGATGCCGCGGCTCGCAGCGGGCTGGAATACGGCTCGGCACGCGCCATGGCCGGTAGCTGTGCAGCGCTGGAGAGTCTGGTTATTGCCGGGATCGACGTGGCGGTACGATGCACGACCGACAGCCCCGCGCATCCTCTTCAGGTGTACGACCTGACGGTGACGGCGCAAGTCGGCGCATACGGCTCGCCCGACTTTGCACGCCGCACGCTTTCGCGTCGGGTGCGGCTGGGCCTCATCGGCTGACCAGCTGAAAATTCTTTCATCTGCTTTGTCTGTTCTCTGCCGATACCCATCCGGGTGACGGTTCTTACTG
>DASTRD010000158.1:0-12182 GCA_035761425.1 Povalibacter sp. | reverse complement strand
TGCTGGCACGCGATACACAGCACTGGTTCAGAACCCATGGCGGTCTGAAGCGTGCGAACGGCGATCTGTTGCGCAACAAGATCCTCTCGAAGGGCTTCAGCGTCGACTCGCTGACCATCTTCAGGGACTTCTACGGCAAGGCGCCGGACATCGGACCGCTGCTCGAAGCCCGTGGACTGAAGTAGGGAACGGGCCGGAGGCTGAAGGCTGGAGGCCCGTGAACAGAGTGCTTGCGGCATCGGATGTCAATGTCGACGGCGCAAATGAAATATGCCGAACGCGCGCTGAACGTTCGTTTTTCCGGCTCGGACTTCCGACCTCCAGCCTCCGGCCTATGGTCTCCAGCCTGCTTCTCTCTTTTCTCTGCGCCTGTGCGCCGCTGCCGCATCGCGAGCCGCGGGCTGCCCATTCCAGCTATGGATGCATGCGCGCGGCCGTGCGCGACCGCCTGCCGACCGGCCTGCCGGATGACCGGATGCATTGCATCGCCGCGGGACTGATCGCGCGTCATTGCAGCCTGACCGAAGCGACGCTTGCCAGCCTGGGCAAGGAACTGCGGGATCTGCTTGGGCCCGGTGACGCCCAATGGAGCGACCTGGTCGCAGATCGTGAAGGCATGCAGTGTGCCCGGCAGTCCGCGAGCGACGCAGCATTGCTGGCGTGCTGCGTGGGGACACGTCACCCGTCGCAGCGGTAGACTGCGCCCCGGAACGACTGCGGCCGGTCCAGACCCTGGAAGTCACATCGACAGGCGCCTGTGCAGCAGGCAGCTTGCGCAACTCACGATCGTCAACCTGAAGGATCCCTACATGCGTTATCCGTTGCTTGCCTGCGCCGTCGCCCTGCTCTGCGTCGGCTGCTCCAGACCGAATGCGCCGGCAGCGGCAAGCTCAGAACTGAAAACCGACGAGGACAAGACCCTGTACGCACTCGGCTCCGTACTCGGTCGCAACATCTCCTCGTTCGATCTCACCGATGCCGAACTGCAGAAGGTCAAGGCTGGCCTCGAGGACGCAGCACTGCACAAGGACGCCAGGGTCGAAGACATCAACAGCTATCTGCCGAAGATCCAGCAGCTGCAGGACACGCGCGTCGCCGCGGCCAGCGAACTGGAAAAGAAGGCCGGGGAAGAATTCCTGACCAAGGCTGCCGCCGAGAAAGGCGCACAGAAACTGCCATCGGGTCTGGTGTATTCGGTGATCACCGAAGGTACCGGTCCTTCGCCGAAGGCCAGCGACACAGTGAAAGTTCATTACCACGGCACGCTCACCAATGGCAAAGTGTTCGACAGCTCCATCGAACGCAACGAACCTGCGACATTCCCGCTCGATGGCGTGATTCCGTGCTGGACGGAAGGCGTGCAGCTCATGAAGGTCGGCGGCAAGAGCCGGCTGGTATGTCCGTCATCGCTCGCCTATGGCGAGCGCGGCGCACCGCCGGACATCAAGCCGGGCGCAACGCTGGTATTCGAAGTGGAACTGCTGAACATCGAGAAAACGGGAGGCTGATCGTGAAAGCGAGTCGAGTTCTGCGTCTGGCCGGCGCGCTGATAGCAGGGTTTCTGTGGCTCGCGCTGCCGGCGAGCGCTGCACCGGTGGCCGGCAAGGATTACAAGCTGCTCGCATCGCCGCAGACGCCTGACACGGAAGGCAGGATCGAAGTCATCGAGTTCTTCTCCTACGGCTGTCCGCACTGCTACGACTTCAATCCACTGATCACACAGTGGGCGAAGCAACTGCCGGCGAACGTGGCTTTCGTGCGTGTGCCGATTTCGCTCGGCCGCCAGCAGTGGGGGCAACTCGTGCGCGCCTACTATGCGCTGCAGGCGACCGGGGATCTCGATCGACTCGACACTGCGCTGTTCGATGCCATTCACAAGGAGCGTGAGGCCCTGTTCGACGAGGCCAGTCTGACGGCGTGGGCGGCCAGACACGGTATCGCCGCCGGGAAGTTCAAGGCGGCGATGGAGTCGTTCAATGTATCGACGCGCTCATCGCACGCGGAGCAGTTGTCGCGCGATTACCAGGTGCAGGGTGTTCCGCATCTGGTGATCGATGGCAAATACGAAATTCTCGGCCAGAACTACAACGAGCTGCTGAAGAATGCCTCCGCGGTACTGGAGATGATCGCGACGTCGAAACACTAGCAGGCTGTTGAAAACTATTTCGACAGCACTGCTAGTGCCCGGCCACGGATGGCCGGGCGAAATCGATCGCTGCAAGCGATTGATTTCGGGAGCGCCGCGAAAGCCACGTCTTTCGCAAGCGACGTTGCAAAAGTCCCGGAAGGACTTTTTCAACACCCTGCTGGGGAATCTGTTCGAGAAAAGCCCGGCGATGCAATGCGTCGGGCTCCTTGAACGCCGGGGAACTTCAATCCATCAGGCTGCGGCGGGCTGCAACTCCATATCGCCAAGCCGCCGTCGCAATTGCTGTCGCACCAGCCACCAGCTCAGCACGGCCTGCAGGGTCACCGTCGTCACCGACAGGTACCACAGGTGCTGGATCTGGAACCATGGTTGTCGTGACATCCACAGCGCAGGAATCACGAACGTCACTACGCGCGTGCTCATGCTGAGCAGCGACGGGCGTGTATTGCCCAGTCCCTGAAACAGACTGGAGCACGTGAAGATCAGACCCTGCGCTGCGAAATTCCACGACGTGATGGTGAGATAGGTCGCAGCGACCTCGCGCACCGCAGGTTCCGGCGTGAATCCGCGCACCAGCAAGGCCGGACTGAGATGAATCAGCAGGGCGAGGGCCGTCATGATGCCCACGCTCAGAATGGCGCCCTTGCGAAACGTTTCGCGCACGCGCGGCGCCAGTCGCGCACCGAAATTCTGGCCGGCGATCGGGCCCGCTGCGAAGGCGACGGCCATCGCCGGCAGAAAGATCGATTGCATGACACGGGAGCCGATGCCGAAGCCGGCCTGTGCTGCTGCACCGAACTGCTGGATGCAGCCGTAGATAACGCCGATGAATACGAACAGCAACAGAAATTCACCGCCGGCCGGCAAGCCGACCGCCAGCATCCGTCCCCACGCATGCATGCGCGGACGCCACTGCTGCGCGTGAAAGGCCACATACTTTTCCAGGCGCACGAAGTAAACCGCGATCAGTACCACCGCACCGGCAATTGCCAGCGTACTGGCGAGACCTGCGCCCGCTACACCGAGTGGCCGGCCCGTGCCCCATCCTGCAATCAGAACCGGTGCGAGCACGACATTGAGGACGACGCTGACCATCTGCACCACCATGGTCGGCTTCACGATACCGGTGCCGCGCAGCGCCGATCCCATGGCCACCATGGCGAACTGCAACGCCATGCCCGGCAGAAACCAGTAGAGATAGGTGACGCCGGCCGTATAGGTCGCGGCATCGGCAGCAACAGCGCGGATATAGAAATGCGTGGCAGCATAGCCGCCGATGAGCGTGATGCCGCCGCAGAGCGCCGACAGCAACAGCGACTGGTTGAAGATCAGATTCGCCTCGGCCTGATCCTTGCGCCCGACGGCATGAGAGATCAATGCCACGGTACCGACGCCGAGTACCTGCGTCAGCGCCAGCACGATGAACATGACGTTGCCGGCAGCGCCGACACCGGCCATCGCTGCATCGCCCAGACGCGCAACGAAATACAGATCCACGAGGTAATACAGAGTCTGAAAGATCATGCCGAACGCAATCGGCAACGCCATTGCCACGATGTGGCGGATGACGGGTCCCTGGGTCAGATCGCGCATGGGATGGTGGCTCGAGGAAGACGAATTTGCGGCAAAGGAATCGCGACGCGGCGGCGGCTCCGTGGCACGCGCCGCGATTCTCAACAACGCTGTGCGAACAGGCTACTTGATTTCGTAGACCAGATTGACGGTGGTGAGCGTATCGGTCTTCTCGAACCCGAACGGCGGATCGCTGTTGTGGCGCACCGAATAGCCGACAGCCAGTGCCAGCACCGCCGTCATTTTGACTTCCAGCGACAGGTCATTCTGATAGAACGTGTTGTCCGCGCCGGCTTCCACCGTGAACTTGTCCAGCACCTTGGTGGTTTCGGTGAAATTGTGTTCATAGTCGAGCGTCCCGCGAAACACTGCATCGGTGGTACGTTCGCCGCGCTCGAGCAGAGCGCCCGTGTCGGGATCGAAGGCGTCCCGTGTTTCGATGACCTTGTAGCCCACACCGGCCGTGCCCGTGAACTTCGTGCGGTCTTTGTCGATGAACTTGCGGCCCAGACCGGTCGAGATGGTGGCCTGGTACTCGAAGCCGCTGAAGCGGTCCTCCTCGTAGCGGGCGGCGCCGAACCAGAATGTCTTCGGGCTGAAGTTGTAGTCCTGCTGCGTCGACAGTTCCCAGCGCTGCGCAGTGGCGGCCTCACTGTCCGAGGCATACACAGCCACGCCGCCGAATGCGTTCTTCCAGTTGCCGCTTTCGCGCGCGAGTTCGAACTTGACGTTGGCGGTTTCGGTATCGGTATTGCCTGTGGAAATCACCAGGCCGGCCTCACCCTTGCCGGTCCACTCTGCATGGGCAGGCGCCGCTGCACCGACGGCCAGGAACATCGCCATCAACGTCTTTGTCTGCATGAAACTCTCCACGGGAACGAACCGCTTGACGGGCGCAGCGAGTTGCGCCCGGTGAATAAATGTCAAAAAGCGGCGCGGGCCGCAATCGGTAATCCCTTGGCCCGGCCGGGAGGCGAAGCATGACATCCTGATGACGAAACCAATATCCGGTACCATGCGTTCGTTCGGACGGATGACAGCCGTTGTCCGTCCGCTCCAAGCTCCCCGGACTGTCGGATCGTCCAGTGCCCCTGACAACGCAAGATAAAATGTATCGGGCCGTGGCCGCCTTTGCGCTGATTGTCACCCTTAGCTTCGGTGTCGTCGCAGCCACGCGACAGGAACAGCCGGCAAAACCGCCGGAACGCTACGCATTTTCTTCCGATACCGTACAGAAGCTGGCGCAGAAGCTCTCGCAGGAGTCGCGGTCCGTACCCCATCTGGACAGCAATTCCCCGCTGCGGCAATTGAGCTACGACCAGTATCACGACATTCAGCCGAATCCCGATGGCGCCGTCTGGCGCAACGATCAGGTGCCGATGCGCGTCGAGTTGCTGCCCGCAGGCTTCCTCTTCCAGACCCCGGTGACAGTGTCGATCGTCGAAAGCGGTATCGCTTCCGATGTCAGAGCCACGCCCGAGACCTTCCTGCTCGGCAAGTCCGTGAGCAAGTCGCTGGCCGGGCAGTCGCTGCCGATTTCCGGATTCAGACTGCTCACCCATCTGAACTCGCGCTCGGTGTGGGACGAGTTCCTGTCGTTCCAGGGCGCGTCGTTCTTCCGCAGCATCGGGCGCGGCACCCAGTTCGGTCTCTCGGCACGCGGTCTGGCGCTGAAGACCGCAAGTCCCACCGGTGAGGAATTCCCGGAGTTCACGCATTTCTGGATCGAGCGTCCTTCGGCCAATGCGGCGGGCATCGTGGTCCACGCGCTGCTGGAGAGTGCCTCCACCACGGGTGCCTATCGTTTTTCGGTGATGCCTGGCACCGAGACCATCATGGACGTGTCGCTGACGCTCTATCCGCGCGTCAATCTCGACAGCGTGGGCATTGCGCCGCTGACCTCGATGTTCTTCTTCGATGAGTCCAATCGTTCGCGCATCGATGACTTCCGCGATGAGGTACACAACTCGGACGGACTGCAGATCGTGATGGATTCTGGCGAACAGGTGTGGCGACCGCTCGCGAATCCGACGCAGCTGCAGATCTCGAGCTTCACGTCGGTTGCGCCGCGCGCCTTCGGCCTCGTGCAGCGCTCGCGCCGGATCTCCGATTTCCAGGATCTGGAGCGACGCTACGACAAACGACCCAGCGCCTGGATCGAGCCCACCAGCAAATGGGGCGCGGGTGCGGTCGAGCTCATCGAGATCCCCACCGACAAGGAAACCAACGACAACATCATTGCGCTGTGGCGACCGAAGGATCCGATTCCCGCGGGCAAGCCCTGGAATCTCTCCTATCGTCTGCGCTGGACCGAGCAGCCGCGATCGTTGCCTGCCATCGGCAGAGTCAGTGCGACGCGCTCAGGTCCCAGCTTCGACAACAAGCGTCGCGTATTCGTCCTCGACTTCGAAGGCACGGGCCGCACCGTCGATGAACTCAAGGTGGATGTGAATGCCTCCGCGGGTAAAATCAGCAACGTGAATCTGCAGCCCAATCCTTCGACCCGCGGCGTGCGCGCCAGCTTCGACCTCGCACCCGGCGACGCCGGTGTGATCGAACTGCGCCTGCGTCTGCTGCGGGGGGATCGCCCCGTGTCGGAAACCTGGCTGTACCGATGGACGGCCAGCTGACAGCGCCCCTTCATCCCACCGGCGACACGGAGTACCTCGCAACACCCGGTGCGATGCCGCCTGAAGCGCCGCTCGAGATGCCGCCGCAGGAACGCGGTCGTGTCGTCGATGCGCGTCGTCGCGATCGCCAGCGTCCCATGACGTTCCTGGCACGCTTCATTTCCATGGTCACCACGATTGCCATCGGTGCCTATGGCATTTCGGAAATGACCGCCATCGTCGGCTTCAGCAACATGACCACGCTGCAGGCGGTCATGATGGTGTTCTTCTCCGTCACGCTGCTGTGGATCGCCTTCTCCGCGGGTTCCGCACTGTGCGGTCTGCTGACACCCCGCATGCGCTTCCAGAGCGGGTCTGTGGAAGGCAGCCGCACGGCGCTGCTCATGCCGGTCTACAACGAAGACCCCATCCGCACCACCGCAGCACTGCAGGCGATGGCCGAACAGCTCGGCACTCTGGGCGTCGCACAATATTTTGAAATCGTCATCGTGTCGGACTCGACCAGCGCCGATGCCTGGATCGCCGAATCGCTGGCGACCGACCGGTTGCGTCGCGCGCTGACGGGCATCATGCCGGTGCGTTATCGACGTCGCTGGCACAACGTCGGACGCAAGGTCGGCAACATCGAAGACTTCGTCAAACGCTGGGGCGGCTACTACGACTACATGATCGTGCTGGACGCCGACAGCCTGATGAGCCCTCCCACCCTCGTCACGCTGGTCGAGCGCATGCAGGGCGATGAACACATGGCGATTCTGCAAACCGTGCCTGCGCTCATCGGACAAGTCAGTCTGTTTGCGCGTCTGCAGCAGTTCGCCAGCAGCCTGTACGGTGCCGTGGTGGCGCGCGGTCTCGCTGCCTGGTCGGGCGACGACGGCAATTACTGGGGTCACAACGCCATCATCCGTGTGCGCGCGTTCGCTCAGGCGTGCGGTCTGCCACAACTGCCGGGGCGCAAACCGTTCGGTGGTTTCGTGCTGTCGCACGACTTCATCGAAGCTGCCTATCTGCGCCGCATGGGCTGGAAAGTCTGCGTCGCCCAGGACCTGTCGGGTTCGTGGGAAGAGGGGCCGCCCTCGCTGACGGACATGGCCGTGCGCGATCGGCGCTGGGCGCAGGGCAATCTGCAGCACCTCAAACTCATCGGCTCGAAGGGACTGACATGGACCAGTCGCCTGCACATCGCAGTCGGCATCATGAGCTATCTCGCCTCGCCCATCTGGCTGATGCTGATCCTGATCGGTTTCGCGCTCACGCTGCAGGCGCAACTCATCCGTCCGGAATATTTCAGCAAGACCTTCCAGCTGTTTCCCGACTGGCCCGTGTTCGACGCGCAGCGCATGATGCAGCTCTTCATCTTCAGCATGATCGTGCTGCTCATTCCCAAGACCATCGGCTTTCTGCGCGGCGTACTGGTACCGAAGATACGGCGCAGCTGCGGTGGCATCATCGGCGTGCCGGTCAGCGTCGTGCTGGAGCTGACGCTGTCGGCACTGTATGCGCCGGTGATGATGATCGTGCAGACTCAGCACGTCATCAGCATCGTGACCGGCAGCGACTCGGAATGGACGACGCAACGCCGCCAGGCTGAAGTCATGTCCTGGCGCGAAGCCGCGCATTTCCACTGGAAACACACGCTCGTCGGTCTGGTGACCGGCGTGACCGCGTATCTGCTCTCGCCCACCCTGCTCGCCTGGCTGTCGCCGACCGTGGCAGGCATGGTGCTCGCCATTCCGCTGTCCAAGGCCAGCGGCAGCGTCCGCGCAGGTCAGTGGCTGGCACGGCTGCACCTGCTGCGCATTCCCGAAGAGCGCAACGTGCCGGAACTGATGCGCCGGCGCGATGAGATCGTGCACGATGCCGAGCCTTCACCCGCCGAAGGATTGCTGTATCTGGCTCGCAACGCAGCAGCCCGGCGTGCGCACATCAACGGCAATCTGCCGCGCGTGCCGGACGACCGCGGTCACCCGAACGCCCATCGGCTCACGGCGCGCGAAAAGATTTCGCAGGCACACACGCTGCGCGAAGCGCTGGACTGGTTGAGTGCGCTGGAACGTATCGAAGCCGCAGCCGATCGCGAGATGCTCGAAATGCTGAGCCGGCTGCCGGAAACGGCGACGCAATGAGAATTCGATATGGAGTGAACGACAGACGATGCTCTGCCGTTCACGGACGATCAGTCAGAACGTCAGCCTGACCTGTACGCTCGCAATATTGTCCTCGTAGGAGCGAAATTCCCGATTCGAATCGCGATTCAGCCAGTTGTAGCCCAGTGCAATGCTGATCAGATCGCGCGGCGAGTATTCCAGCGCAACACGCGCTGACTGCACGTCGTCCTTGCGGCGCCCCTCTTCCGGATCGATCAGCGGGCGCGTGCCGACATACTTCTGGCTTTCCGCCGAGTACTCCGCGAGCAACCGCACTGCCGAAGTAATGTCCCAATGCGGCGCGATACTGCCGCCCGTCGAGACGAAATAATCCGATTCGGCATCCGAGTAGGCACGCAGGTCGCGCCATGCCTTGATGTCGAAATCGATCTTGGCGCGCGGCTCCCAGTGCAGCGTCACATTCCAGATATCGCCGGAATAGTCTTCGAGCGACGGATCGTCGTAATCGCGGCTGAGATAGCCGGCGCGCACGTAGATGCTGGTCTTGACGGTGAAGGCGTATGCCAGCGATGCCGCGGGAATCGTGTCCTCGTAGTTGGCGGCGACGACGCCCGGCGTACGTTCGGCGACCGGGAATCTGGCATCCACGAAGTCGTAGCCGAGGGTGAACAGGTTGCCGGCCGGCGTCTGGTATTCGATGCCCGCACGCCCGGTCTCCGAGTGAAATTCATTGAGCTTGCGGATCGCGGCGCTGTGCTCTGCCGTGGCGATGCTGCCGCCGGCAAAGATCCCCCAGCGTGAGCCGATCCCGTAGCGCACGCGGCCTCCGTAAGAGGCGACGTCGACGATATCGCGCACGAACAGCTCATAGTTGTTGAAGCTCGCAAGAGCCCGCTCGTAGCTGCCATTGATGTCGCCCGAGAGATGACTGCCGAGCTGCCACTTCCAGTTGAGTTTGCCCTCACCGCCGGTGTAGTCGAGATCGTCATTGTTCTGATATCGCACATCGTCGATGCGCAGATTCAGCCCGAAGACCTGACGCGAGGCGTCCACTCGCGCTTCGATGCCGGCAGACAGGCGATTGATGTAGTCTTCACGAGTACGCCGCGGCGTATCCAGCTCGCCGGCAGGCTCGGCCCGATCGGACAGGCGAAACAGGTTGTCGTCGTACCAGTAGCGGTCCGCGACATAGAAATCGAACGGGTCTGCCGCATCAGTGGCTGCATGCGCCGTGGAGTGGCCAAGTGCTGCTGCCAGGCCACTGATGGCAACGGCCAGCGAAGAGCCTGCCGCGGCACGTGATCGGGATTGAAGCGCAGCCGTCGCGGGAATGCCTCGCCGTGATGCGCCATTGCTGGCCGGTTTTTTCGTGATCGCCATCGGCTCCTCGCAAAGTCTCGAATGTCGGGGCATCTGCCCGATCCGCCTACCGCTGGTGCATGCAAGAACCGATGCCGACGCCGCGCAAGCAACGTCCGACGCGCCCGCAACGTTCCTGCTGCGGGTGAACAATTTCCGGACTTCGGGCGTTTGCAGAATTCCTGCCGGACTATCGCGCCAGGACTGTCGCCTGCAGGCGTCAACCTTGAGACCGCGCTGGCATCTGGTTTGCAATACCGATTCAATCGACGACTGGCGGGCACTCCGCCCAAGCGAGCAGGCTCCATGCGAATCCTTCTGGGCAGCGGTTTTTTCGAAAGCGAGCTGCCCTCCTTCCGCGAATACTCATACTCGAAGGAGCTTGCCGCCCTCGGTCATCACGTCACCCTGATGTGCGGCGACCAGAGCTACGTGTGGAAGGCCAGCCGCGTGAAACTGCCGCAGACACAGCCCGCCAGGAACGACGCCGAATTCGCCGCGAGCACCGGCGTGACCGTGCTGCGTCGCCACGTGTGGTTGCGCGTCAGTGACCTGGTGCTGTACTGGCCTGTGATCAGCGCCATTCGCCAGGCGGACGTCGTGCACGTCATCGAGTTTCGTCAGGGCATCACGGTGGTCATCGCGCTGCTCGCCCGGCTGTTCGGCAAGCCCGTGGTGTATGACCACGAGCAGCGCGGCGACCGGACCGCACGCTTGTCCAGTCGCATCGACAGTCTGCTGCGTCGCCTGCTGATCTTCATCGGCTCGCTGACTGTGTCGTGCGTGCGTCACACCGTGCTCGCCAATCGCGACCACTTCCTTTCCTGTACGCCGCGCAAGGTGCCCGCGATCTTCGCGCCGCTTGGCGTGGATCCGCAGCGTTTCTATTTCGATCCGCAGGCCCGGCACCGCGTACGCGAAGAACTCGCCCTGGCGGCCGACGCACGCGTTGCGGTCATGTCCGGAAAACTGCACAAGCTCAAGCATGTCGGTGACGTGGCGCGCGGCTGTCATGCCGCCGGCGTGCGATTGATTCTGGTCGGCACCATCGCCCCGGATGTGCGGGAGGAACTCGCCAGCGCGGCTGTCGGCGAGGTGATCGAACTGGGCCAGGCGGATCCGCAACGGCTGCGCGATCTCTACAACGCTGCCGACTTCGTGATCTTCACTACCTTCAGCGTCTCCTACTGGGAGTCTTACGCCACGGGCGCGCATCTGCTCGTGCCCGCCACGGACTTCACCGCACATGTGTTCAGCGGCGACCCGCACGTCGCACGCTTTGGCGAACCCGGCATGTTCCGCGTGCCAGACGAGGAATATCGCGCCGGTGTCGACATCAGTGAACCGGTGCGCAGCGCGCTGGCTTCGGTGTCGTTGCGCGAGCGCACTTCGCGCATGCGCTTCTCCGCCCCCGAACAGTGTGCAGCGCTTGCAGATCTGTATGCCTCATTGATCGGCAAGTCGCCGCCGGCGCAACGCATGGCAGCGAACGAGCACGGACCCGCGTGAACGATCAGCGGATGCCCCGCCAGATGGCGGGCACCGCGCTGATCAGTTCCCGGAACAGCTCCGGATCCTGCCAGCGCATCATCGCGACATAGAGCGCGCACGCAGGTATCGCCACGGCGATGGCCACCAGCACGGCATGGTCCGCAAATCCCGGCAGCAAGCCCTGCGCGGCGATGATCATGACGAAAAGCATCAGCGCGGCGATGCCGGGTCGCAACCACTGCACGACATAGGTTCGTGCGCGCACACCGATGGCGCGCTTCATCGTCCATACGCGCACCGGCATGTACAGGTACTGTCGGGCCACAACGGCAATCGCCACTGCCATCACGCCGAGGGGTGCGGCGCCGACGACCAGAATCAGTCCGAGAATTGTCTGACCCAGCGCCATCAGGAATGCTGTCCGCGCCTGTCCTGTCGCCACGAGCGCGGTGCGATCGAACCAGGCGACGGCATTCAGCGCGCCCAGCAGGCACAGCACCTGGAAAATGAGCACACTCGAGGTCCACTGCGGGCCGATCACCAGCGGCAATGCCACCGGCGCAACGCCTGCGGCCAGCGCAAAACACGGCACCGTGACCGCACTGCTGGCGCGCGTCAGCCGGTACAGCCAGTGACGCAGCTGTTCGCGATCGTTCTGCAATCGCGAAAACATGCTCATGGCGACGCCGGAGAATATCGACGAAAAAATCTCCAGCATGATGGTCACGATGCGCATCGCCATGAAATACAAGCCGAGCGCTTCCGCGCCCAGGAACGCGCCAACCACCAGACGATCCGCTTCCGAGCCCGCAAAGGTGAGGATATCGATACCCAGAATGCCGCTGCCCACCGGCCACAGCTCACGCAGTGCGG